>JAFQLH010000070.1 GCA_017396665.1 Oscillospiraceae bacterium
ACCCTCAACTCTGTGGCAAAGGTTACCTTCAGAAATGTTTGTGAGAGCAACAGTAATAAGATTAATGTACTGTCTGAGAGAAACAATAGTTTCTTCAAGGGACTTTGAGAGTACACCAACCTCGTCCTTTGAATAGCTTACGTCAACAGGGTCTGAAAGATTTCCCTGTGCAAGTGCGCGCAGACGCTTTGTTGTGTTAGTAATAGGCTTTGAGAATGTCTTTGCGAAGAACATAGAGAATACAGTAACAGCTACAAGAAGAATAGCGCATACAATAACGATTCTGTTAGCAGCTGCAACGCCATACTGATTGAAGTCATCAGCAGGAGCTGAAATAACAGCTATTCCATTCAGATTATCAATAGCAGAATATGCGATGATGTATTCTTCGCCATCAAGTTCAAATTCGCCGTAACCGCTTGAGTTCTTGAGCGCTGATGAAATGAAAGCTGAAAGCTGTTTGTAGTCTGAGTCTGTGCTTCCGGCTTCTTTGAGGTTTGTTTTTCCGTCAAGCCAGTCAGTGTTATATCCGAAATTCATTGTTCCGTCGGCACCTACAACATATGCAGAGTAGTTTTCGCTGACATTTATACCGGAAAGAATATCATTTATGGAATCTGTTTCAGTTGAAGTGTCTGCATAGCTCAGTTCAATACTTGTAGACATCTGCTCTGCCAAAGGCTTCAAGGTGTCCTTCAGGATGTTGTCGGTCGCAGAAGAAAGCGCCGTCATGTAGATACCGGTAAGGGTGATTATACAGACAAGTGCAACTACCAACAGCACAGTCATAAGTTTAGAACGAATACTTTTCATTGTAATCCTCCAATCCGATTGCGGTGATATATATATGCCGCAGCATCTAACAAAATCAGTTAGTGTTCGGGTAATTTTTATACAATATAATTCTATCATATTTGCACAGTTTTTTCAATAGGCAAAAATGCGTTTTTAAGTATTTTTACAAAACGAACCCAATATATTGTTATAAATGAACAAAAAACAGGAGGGATTGTTTTGTTCCTGAAAAAAGAAAAAGCATTAAGTCTTGTGTGTACAGTAGTAATATCAGTTTTTCTGCTTGTCGGATGCGGTTCGGATGAACAGCTTCCTACATCAGCGGATATAGGTGATAAGGGGCTTGCAGTTCCGATTATTATGTACCATAGTGTTATCAATGATACTGAAAGCACAGGCGATTATGTGATAACGCCCGAAATGTTAAGGGATGACATTCTTTATCTTCAGAGTAACGGTTATGTCACAGTCAGCATCGGGGAGCTTATCGATTATGTCAACTGCGGTAAATCGCTTCCGCCAAAACCTGTCGTTTTAACGTTTGACGATGGCTGTTACAACTTTCTTACAGAGGTAATGCCTATACTGTCGGATACAAATACAAAGGCTACGCTTTCGGTTGTAGGCGCTTTTTCAAAAAAAGAAGAGCCCTGCAATGTGCAAAGCTCTTATTATTCGTATCTTACACTTGAACAGATAAAGCAGATTTCAAAGTGTGGTTATGTTGAAATAGCTTCTCATAGCTATAATTTTCATTCGCTTCAGGGAAGAAAGGGAAGTATGATTATGGATGGCGAAAGCTATGAGGAATACAGAAGCAGGTTCCTTTCAGATATCCTTACAAATAAACTATTGCTCGAAGAATATGGCGTTGAAATGAGCATATATACATACCCTTATGGCTTTGTATGTGAGGAAAGCCTTGAGCTTGTAAAAGCGTGTGATTTCAAAGCAAGTCTGGGTGTCGAAGAAAGAATAAACTATCTGACCGCGGATACCGACTGCCTTTATTGCATGGGAAGGTATAACCGTCCTGCATCAATGACAACAGAAGACTTTATGGCATATGTCTTTAGTGAATAAATCCTTCAAATTTTCTTGTGAATTCGTTGGTCAGCTTACCGTTCGAACACAGGCTTTGAAGCCTTGATGTTATGTTGTCGAGTGCACAAAGTGAAGGAGAGAAGTCTGACAGCTCTGTAAGGGAGCTTGAAATTTTAATGTTTCCGACAGAAGATATATTCTTGATAAGCTGTTTTCCGTCTTCGTTAAACGCAAGCACCCTTGCATATGGTTCATATGGTTCAGAACTTCCGTGCAGAATGTTAATGTATGCACAGAGAAGCTCTCTTGAAATTCTTGCACGTGTCAGATTCTTGCACTTAACCGAATCAACAAGCTCATCAAATGTTTCTATGTCAGAGGCTTTAAGGATAGCCTGTACTCTCTGATAAACATCATAAGACAGCATTTCTGAAAGCTTTTCACAAGACGAAAGTGAAAGCAAAATAGCGTTGCTCATATTGTTAATGTCCGCAGGTGCATTATCAGAAATCTCATATGGTACATACTGCGAGTAATCAGCTTTACTGTGAATAAGTTTTCTGATGTAAGAAGCAGAAGCAATGCTTCCATCGGGTGTCTGCGAGTCGTGTGCACTGCCTGTTCTTTTAACCGATAATATGTCAATGTCGCAGTTAAGGTTTTTGAGTGACCTTATATACTCAATGGCAAGTGTGTTGTTTGGTGTATCAAGAAGACTTGAAATCTTGCTGCCATACAGCTTTTCGGCGGCATATGAAACTGCTGACGGATAGCTCATTCCGCCCGATAAAGCATTCTTTACAGTGCCGTCATCTCTTAATGCTTCGGTGATATCGGCAGCCCCTATAAGTAAGTCTTTATCGTTACTTTCACAGCCGAATGAAAGGAAGTCTACAATTCCGAGCCTGCTGATTATTGATACGGCACCCTTTGCGAAATCCTCAGCACTTGAGCAGGAATACGGATAGGGGAGCTCTATCACAAGGTCAACACCGCCTTCTATCGCCGTCTTTGCTCTGAAATGCTTGTCAAAAACCGCTATATCGCCTCTCTGAACAGTAGAACCGCTCATAACAGCAATAACATAATCTACACCCAGCGAGCGAGTTTTTTCTATGTGGTATTTGTGTCCGTTGTGAAACGGATTATATTCTGCTATAATAGCCGCAACACGTTTTTCAGTGCCTGAAACAGTTATAGACATAAATCTTCCCCAATCTCTGCGATAATATTGCAGGTTATTTGTTCAAAAAGAAAAAAATGCTTTAAAGTACTTGAAATTTTGCGTACAATGTTATAATATAATAAAGGCAGAATTATGTCAAGTAATAGCTTGATAATGTATAAAGGAGAATGAAAATGAAGATTTTGGTAGTAAACGCAGGAAGCTCATCACTCAAGTTCCAGCTTCTTGACATGGAGAATGAACAGGTTATCGCTAAGGGTAACTGCGACAGAATCGGTATCGACGGCCACGTAAGCGCCAAGACATTTACAGGCGTTGAGTACAATGAGGATTGCAGCTTCCCAACACATACAGAGGCTTTTGAAAAGCTCGTTGAAGTTATTACAACAGGTGAAACAAAGGTAATTGATTCTATGGCAGAAATCTCTGCAGTAGGACACAGAATCGTGCAGGGTGCTGATATCTTTGATAAGTCCTGCCTCGTTACTGATGAAATCATCGACCAGATTGACGCCCTCGCAGAGCTCGCTCCTGTTCATAACCACCCACACGCACTCGCTCTCAGAGCTTGTAAGAAGGTTATCCCTGCTGATTGTCCACAGGTTGTTGTATTTGATACAGCATTCCACCAGACAATGCCACCAAAGGCATTTATGTTCGGCCTTCCATATGAGTGCTACACAGAGTATCACGTAAGAAAGTACGGCTTCCACGGTACATCTCACAGATTCGTTTCCGGTGAGCTTGCAAGAGCAATGGGCAAGAAGCCTGAAGACCTCTAGATTGTTTACTGCCACCTCGGTAACGGCTCGTCTATCACAGCTGTTGACGCTGGCAAGTCTGTTGATACTTCAATGGGCTTCACTCCGCTTGATGGTGTTGTAATGGGCACACGTTCAGGTGCTGTTGACCCTTCTGCTGTTACATACGTTGCAAAGAAGCTCGGTCTTACACCTGACCAGATGAGCGATTACCTCAACAAAAAGTCAGGTCTTCTCGGTGTGTCCGGTGTTGGAAGCGACAACAGAGAAGTACAGAAGGCTGCTGATGAAGGCGACGAAAGAGCTAAGCTCGTAAGCTCAATGCTCTGCTACGAAATTAAGAAGTATATCGGTTCATATGCTGCTGCAATGAACGGTATGGATGCTATCCTCTTTACCGGTGGTATCGGTGAAAACTCCTGGGAAGTCAGAAAGGGAGTTTGTGACGATATGGAATTCTTCGGCATCAAGATTGACGAAGAGCTCAACAAGAACACAAGAGGAAAGCTCATGAAGATTTCTACACCTGATTCAAAGGTAGAGGTTTGGATTGTTCCTACAAATGAAGAGCTTCTCATCGCTAGAGATACTCTTGCAATCGTTGAAGCAAACAAGTAATTTATACATAAACACCAACCGTCAGGAAATTTCCTGGCGGTTTTTGTTGACTTTGTGTAAATTATCTGCTATAATGAGTTGTGCTTTTGTGCAAATTCTTTCTAAAGGGGTAATTTAAATGCGTTCAAGCGGTGTGCTTATGCATATATCAAGTCTTCCGGGTGAATACGGAATCGGAAAAATGGGAAAGGAAGCGTATGCTTATGTAGATTGGCTCAAGCTTGCAGGTCAGCACTACTGGCAGATACTCCCGCTGAGTCCGACCAGCTACGGAGATTCTCCATATCAGTCTTTCTCAATTTTTGCGGGTAACCCATATTTCATTGACCTTGAAACACTTGAAAAGGACGGGCTTCTTAAAGCTTCTGAGTACAAGAATATAGAGTGGATAAGAGAAACTGAGTATGTTGATTATTCAATAATCTATGAAAATCTCTGGGGTGTTCTGAAAATTGCTTATTCCAGATTCAAGCCTGACAAGGACTATGATGACTTTGTAAAAGAGAATAAGTCGTGGGTAGAAAACTATGGTCTGTTTATGGCTCTTAAAGAGGAGAATGACGGCAAGGCGTGGTACGAATGGAGCTGGGACCTTGTAAAGTGCAGAAAGTTTGCTGTCGATGACGCTAAAAACAGACTTTCTGATGAAATTGGTTTTTATGTGTTCCTTCAGTATGAATTCTACAAGCAGTGGAACGCTCTTAAGGAATATGCAAACAAGAACGGCATTGAAATAATCGGTGATATTCCGATTTACTGTGCCCTCGACAGCGTTGATGTCTGGACAGAGCCTGAGCTCTTTGACCTCGATGAAGATAAACAGCCTGTAAATGTTGCCGGTTGCCCACCCGACGGATACGCACCACAGGGACAGCTCTGGGGTAATCCTATCTATGACTGGGAAGCTATGAAAAAGCAGAATTTCAAGTGGTGGATTAACCGAATAGGCTTTGCGTCAAAGATTTATGACGTAGTAAGAATTGACCATTTCAGAGGCTTTGATTCATTCTACTCAATTCCGGCAAAGGATGAAACCGCAGAAAACGGCGTTTGGGAAAAGGGCTGCGGAATTGAGCTGTTCAGAGCTGTCAAGAAGGCACTCGGTGATGTAAGAATTATTGCAGAGGACCTCGGCTTTATTACTGAAAGCGTAAGAGAGCTGCTTGCAGACAGCGGATTCCCGGGAATGAAAATGCTTGAGTTCGGCTTTGCTCCTGATGCTAAAAGCGAGTATCTCCCTTGCAACTTCAAAAGCTCTAACTGTGTCGTTTACACAAGCACGCACGACAGTGATACAGTTCTCGGCTGGTATCAGATTTGTGCAGATGATGTCAAGGAATACATCTGTGATTATATCGGGGCAAAGGGCGAGGAAGACGTGAGCTGGAAGCTTATAAGATGTGCTTGGCTGAGCGTTGCTGATACTGCTATTACTCAGATGCAGGAAATTTTAGAGCTTGACAATATGGCTAGAATGAACGTTCCGTCAACCTGTGGCCTCAATTGGCGCTGGAGAATGAAAAAGGACGCAAATACAGAAGAGCTTGCAAAGAAGCTTCTGAAAATAACTCAGCTTTCGGGCAGAGTATCTGAATAAAATAATTAAGAGCAGGATATATGTCCTGCTCTTTTTGTGCCTATAAATCTTTGTAATATGCTTTGTTATTAGTCAGTCCTAAAATGTAGTCAACGTTAGTTTTGTGAAATTCAGCGAGTGCAACAAGAAATTCAGAGGGGAGGTCTCGCTGACCTAGTTCGTAGTTGCTGTAAGCCTGCTGAGAGCAGTTAAGTGCCTGAGCAATATCTTTTTGCTTGAGGTCTGCATCTTCACGTAAATCACGAATTCGTTTGTACATCATATCACCCTCCTTATAATGATTTTATGATATCATACCTCAAAATGCAGTTAATCATATACCGCAAAATGTAGTAAAACATTGCGGCGAATTTGTTTATATTGTCAAATTTTAAAGAGTATAGCTTGATTCACTTGACAAGTACAACAAAATGCAGTATATTTATTACAGACAACAATTTGTTGTAGAAAGGGATGTTGAATATGTTTTGTAGACATTGTGGGAAAGAGAATAAAGATGAAGCTGTGATATGCGTTGGCTGTGGCTGTCCTATTGGTTCGGGTAAAGTAAAGAAGAAATCAAATAGTGATAACTTGAAAAAAGTTCTCGGTATTATAAGTTTATGTTTAGGAATATGGCATTATATCATAGGGTTATTGTTTATTTTGCGTTATGGTTATGGTATTATAGATGAAATAGCTGATACTTTGACTAGTAGTTATTATATTGAAAAACCTTGGAGTAGGGCTTATAACATATCTGTGTATCTGTACCAGTCATTTGGTAATCTAATGCTCGGTACCTATTTTGTACTTCAATTCGTAATGAGTAGAAAAAGACAAGAGATAAAATAAAAATAGGAGGTGAGAACATGGCGTTTTGCAATACTTGCGGAAAAGAAATTAACGATAAGGCTGTAGTGTGTGTTCATTGTGGCTGTAAGGTGAATTCCTCAAATAACAGCGAGTCAATGAGCAAAGTAACCGGCATACTGATTACTGTTTTTCTTGGCGGACTTGGAGTACATCGTTTTATGGCAGGTAAGACAGGAACCGGAGTACTGTGGCTGTTGACTGCTGGCCTTCTTGGAATTGGTTGGCTTGTCGATATAATCACTGTTTGTAGCGGAAGCTTTACCGATGTCAATGGTAATGTGTGGGCTGAATAAATATCAGAAAAGCTTGTCTCAGGACAGGCTTTTTTGTTTGACTTTCTCTCTTCAATATGTTATAATACAGTATTATGGATTAGTATGTTAATTTTTATTTCAGGAGATATATATGAATCAGGAAAACATCAGAAATTTCTGTATTATCGCACACATTGACCACGGAAAATCAACCCTTGCTGACAGGATTTTAGAGCTGACCTCAACGGTTGCACTTCGTGATATGGAGCAGCAGCTCCTTGATAATATGGATATCGAACGTGAACGTGGTATCACTATCAAGGCTCGTGCTGTAAGACTCAAGTATACCGCTGATAATGGCGAGAACTACATCTTCAATCTTATCGATACACCCGGCCACGTTGACTTTAACTATGAGGTTTCTCGTTCTCTCGCAGCTTGTGAGGGTGCAATACTTGTAGTTGACGCTTCGCAGGGTATCGAGGCTCAGACGCTTGCTAATACTTATCTTGCAATTGAACATGACCTTGAGGTTATGCCTGTTGTCAATAAAATAGACCTTCCGTCTGCAGACCCAGAAAGAGCCTGCAATGAGATTGAAAATATTATCGGTATTCCTGCAATGGATGCCCCAAGAATATCTGCGAAGGTCGGTACAAATATCAAGGAAGTTCTCGAAAGGGTTATTACTGATATTCCTGCACCTAAGGGTGAGGAGAACGCTCCGTTCAAAGCACTCATTTTCGATAGCTACTATGACCAGTACAAGGGCGTTATCATATACGTCAGAGTTAAGGAAGGCTCTATC
This sequence comes from Oscillospiraceae bacterium, assembly GCA_017396665.1. Lineage (GTDB taxonomy): Bacteria > Bacillota > Clostridia > Oscillospirales > Ruminococcaceae > UBA7477. Next base: position 7,919 of record JAFQLH010000070.1, read on the forward strand.
AAGGTAGGCGATACCATAAAGCTTATGGCAACAGGTGCTCAGTTCCAGACTGTTGAAATCGGTTATATGGGTGCAACTGAGCTTGTTCCTGTCGGTGAGCTTAAAGCAGGTGAGGTAGGCTATATTGCTGCTTCCATCAAGTATATAGGTGATACTCAGGTAGGCGATACCGTTACTACAATTGAGAATCCTTGTGTTGAAGCACTCCCGGGATACAAGCAGGTTAATCCGATGGTTTATTCGGGTATCTATCCAGCCGATGGTGCTAAGTATCAGGATTTGCGTGATGCACTCGAAAAGCTCGCTCTTAATGATGCTTCACTTTCCTTTGAGCCTGAAACATCAATTGCACTCGGATTTGGCTTCAGATGTGGCTTCTTAGGTCTTCTCCATATGGAAATCATACAGGAAAGACTTGAAAGAGAGTATAATCTCGACCTTATTACAACCGCTCCTTCTGTAATCTATAAGGTTACTTTAACAAGCGGCGAAACACTCTATATTGACAACCCGACAAATTATCCTGACCCTGCACTTATAGCTTCTGCTGAAGAACCAATGGTAGAAGCTCATATCCTTGCACCGTCTGATTATGTCGGAAATATAATGGAGCTCTGCCAGCAGAGAAGAGGCTTCTTCAGAGATATGAAATATATCGAAGCTAACAGAGTTGACCTCCACTATGACCTCCCGCTCAATGAAATTGTATATGATTTCTTTGATGCTCTTAAATCCAGAACAAAGGGCTATGCTTCATTTGACTATGAGCTTAAGGGCTATGCTAAGAGTAAGCTCGTGAAGCTCGATATCCTCCTCAACGGTGAAATGGTCGACGCACTTTCGTTTATTGTGCATGCAGACAATGCTTACTCAAGAGGCAGACGTATGGTTGAAAAGCTTAAGGAGAATATACCACGTCAGATGTTTGAGATTCCTGTGCAGGCTGCAATAGGTGGTAAAATTATTGCAAGAGAAACTGTAAAGGCTTACCGCAAGGACGTTCTTGCAAAGTGCTACGGCGGTGACATCACTAGAAAGAAGAAGCTTCTTGAAAAGCAGAAGGAAGGAAAGAAGCGTATGCGTCAGCTTGGTTCTGTCGAAGTTCCTCAGGAAGCATTTATGTCTGTACTTAAGCTTGATGAATAGTTATGGAAGTATTGATTTCAGCAGCACTCGTTGTAATTCTGTGTGTCTGCTTTGGTATGAGTGCTGAGCTTATGCTCAATGCGTTTATGATTCTGGTAGCTGCAGTCGCATGTTTCATTTTCGTGTTCTTCGTTGTTTGCGGTGTTACCCTTATCGGCTCTAAGAAGATTACTGTAAAATTCAGCAGAATAGGAAAGACTAAAAAAGACGGCTTTGATACGGCTTTTTATACGGACGAAGAAAACAACGAGTACCCGAATGCCTTCCCGTCGGAAATGATGTTCAAAAGGTATTTGTACAACAGCGATAAGCAATATACTGTCAGACTTTGCAGAAAGAAAAATAAAGTCTATGACAGATATTCTGTGACTACTGTAATAACCGGGCTTTTACTTGGTGGGGCTTCATTCCTCGGAATGGTTATGTATCTGCTTGGTTCTTTGAATTAAGAAGGGAACAAATATGATTAATAATCAGAACTCTGTGAAAAAGGCGCTTTTGTACGGCTTTGTGGGTGCAGTCGCTTTTCCGCTTATATATGAGTGCTATGTAAATGTAATGAGAATGCTTGCAATAGGCTTTGCTCTTGCAGGCTGTGTCTACGTAGCAATCAGGCTTTCTAAGTACGAGCTGAAGGATGCTTTGTGTGCAAGTGCATTCTTTTCAGTTGTAAGCCTCGGACTTGGCGTGTTCCTTGAAATAATGCTTCACGATAGCGTTGTAAAGTATCTTGAGGAGCATTCAAAATACTTCTATATGTCCCTTGAGGACGTTGCGTATTTTGTTGTGAAGATATTCTTGTGCTATGCGACCTTGTATGCAATTATATTATGTAAGTTTGGTCTTGTATCAGCCATTAATAAGATAAAGTCCAACGCGGAACAGTCTGCGACATTTATAGATAAGGCATTTGATGATGACGATGAATAAATCGGGAATATATATCCACATACCGTTTTGTCTGAGAAAGTGTCCATATTGTGACTTCTATTCACTTTCACTGAATGAGAGCTGTGCAGAGGATTACGTTAACGCACTTGTCTCTCACATAGGCAGCTACAAGGGAAAAAGCATATCTGTTGACAGCGTGTATTTCGGTGGGGGAACTCCGACCTCCCTTCCTGCAAAGCTTTTGGTCAGAGTTCTTGATGCAGTTAATGATGCGTTTTGTGTTGACGATGACTGTGAAATTACAGTCGAAGCGAATCCTTGTACGGTAGATTATGAATACCTGCATGAGCTGAGAAACGCAGGCTTTAACAGGATTTCGTTCGGAGTACAATCTGCATGTGATAATGAACTTGAAGCTTTAGGCAGATTACATAGCTTTGATGAAGCGAAAAATGCTGTGTTAACAGCACGCAGTACGGGCTTTGAGAATATTTCCTGCGACCTTATGATTGGTGTCATTGGACAAACACAGGACAGTCTTTGTAAATCAATTGATGAGCTTGTAAAGCTACCTATAAATCATATCTCTGCTTATATGCTTAAAATTGAAGAGGGGACACCGTACGATTGTGATGCTGTCCGTAAGGCCCTTTTTGATGATGATGTACAAGCAGACATGTATCTTTTGGCGGTTGCTGAGCTTGAAAGAAAGGGCTTTGTGCAGTACGAAATATCAAACTTCTGCAAGGGTGGTAAACGCTCAAGGCATAATATGAAGTACTGGAAGCTTGATGATTATATAGGCTTCGGGCCATCCGCCCATTCTTTCTTTGGGGGTAAAAGATTCTTTTACTCAAGAGATTTAGAGGGCTATATAAAAGACCCTCTATCTACTTTAGAGATTGAAGACGAAAACCCTGATAAGCTCATTGAGTATACAATGCTTTCGCTCAGACTATGTGACGGTCTTGATGTCGGTCACTTTAAAAAGCTCGGAGGCGATGTAAGCAGGCTTGAAAAACTTGCTTCGGACTTGTGTTTTTCAAAGCTTGCGACATATAACGAAGGTATTCTCAGACTTACACCAAATGGCTTTCTTGTTTCAAACTCGGTTATATCGAGAGTTTTAAACATATAAGCTTAGTTGTCATAATCAATAAAAAATCTGTTCGCCTTTTGGTCAATCATACAATATTCTATGATTGTATGGCTTTTTATTGTAATTTCAAATGTCAGGTGATAAAATATAAGGTAGTGTTAACGAAAGGAACTTCTCATATGAAAAAGAAATTGTTAGCAGTTTTTATGTCGGTGTGCATGTGTTGCATGTCTGCATGCGGAAGCGGAACTGATTCTGCTGAAAGTGTAGAGATATATGATGCCGAGGAAATTAAATATGATACATATACAGTTGAGCTTGGTGTTATAAAGGAAGCGTACTATGCCAAGGCTGAGTTTGACTATCCTTACTCAGAAAACATCTTTATTATGCAGAATGGTATTATAACAAAGATGTTCAACGGCACAGAAATTGAAGCCGGCGCTGTAATATGTGAACAGATTGTTGATGGACTTCAGGAACAGATTGAGGAGCAGAAGCTTATCCTTGATGCTGCTGAGGAAACCTATACAAGCCTTAAGAATTCAGGTGCTTCGGCAAACGATATTGAATATGCACAGATTAATTATCAGCTTGAAAAGAATGCATATGATAAGCTTATGAAAAAGCAGGAAGAGGCAACTGTCTATGCTCCTTTCAGCGGAAATATAAGAATTGAAACAGAGGGCTGCTATGCCGGTGCCCAGGTCTACGACGGACAGTATCTCGCTACAATAACTGACAAGAGTCAGAGTTATCTTTGTTCGTTTGTTTATGGTGATAAGCTTGAGAATGTTAATTTCGGCAGCTCTGTTACAATAAAACAGGGAGCAATAGCTGAGTGCAGTGGTATGGTCGTTGATATTATCGAGCGTGATGGCGGTACCGACTATGCGGGATTTCTCTATGTTATAGAGCCTGAGGAAGATTCAGGATTAAAGGATTTCGGCACAATTGATGTTATTTTCGATGTATATGAAAAGGATAACGTCGTAGTCGTTCCGCGTTCAGCCGTAAAGCAGGTTGGTGGAAGGACATATGTCAACGTACTTATTGGCGGAAACAAAATTGAAACTGACGTTGAGCTCGGTATCGAAGGTGCAGATGAGATAGAGATTTTAAGCGGCCTGTACGGCGGCGAACAATTGATTATAAACAGATAAGCTAAGAAAGGCAGACAATAACAAAATGAAGGATATTTTCAAAAATGTCTGGGTAAAAAGAGGGGTAGCTGTTTTCAGTCTTATTTATACAGCTATTATAGTGATGCTTACCCTTGCAACATTTCTGTATAGACTTGAAGTAAACGAAGGCTCTGAGGCTGTATTCTTTACGGTCTACTTTATGATAAGTGCGATATTCCTCGTGTTTATGCTCTATTCTAAAGAGACTGTGATTACAAGAATCAACGGCATGATTCAATTGCCTATAGTTTTCTTCCTTGTCCTGTTCAATATGAATAACGTGATTATATTTGTTCCACCTCTCATTGTGGCAATAATTATGTTTTTCTATTGCAGAATTCCCGAGAAGCTTAAGGTCCTACTCGGAACAGTGTATCTGATGATTTATATCGTCGGAATATTTGCATTCTTTATTCTTAATATGCTTCTTGGTTCATCGGCGGTTGAAACAAGACTTACAGGTGACCTCACAATTGACGACCCTGTGTATTCTCTGTATGATATGGACTATGTAAGCTCTATAACTAACCCAGCAAATACTATCTCACCTGATGGAAAAATGCAGTTTTATATCTGTGATGTCCAGAACAAGGAGGACGGACAGGTTATAATCTATGTTGAGCCTTATGGTGAGGATAAGCATTATAACTTCTTCACTCTCAGACAGAAGGGTATAAAGCGAAAGGTAAAGTTCTATAATGGCAGAGGCATCATACCTGAGGTGTTCTGGACAGATAATAATGTACTGACATACAGAATGCCTGATGAAGATGATTACGATAATTCACAGATTATTCTTCCTGAAAAGAACTATTTTGAGTTCCTTGGTGTATATTAAAGACATAAAAAGCCGTCCTTGCAGCAGTGGGCGGCTTTATTCTTGCTTTTCTGAGTTCTAAATGCTTTAGTTGTCCGAATATTAATCTATAAGATTTAATGGGAGGGCATATATGAAGAGTATTAATGACGAAAATGATGTTACTACAAGAGATATAATACTTATTGTGTCTATGCTTGGAATAACTTTACTGTCACTTTTGGGACTTGCTAATTCACTGGATGAGTCTGTTTACGCTGTGATATGGAATATGCTTTCCGGAGACGAAATAGTAAATTGCTTCCGTGAGCTTTTAGGGAGTATTCTATGTTAAGCTTCAGAATTAATTCCGTCAGAGTTGAACTGTGCTTTGGCTTTTTTCTGGTTGTTGCACTGGCTTCTGTTGGTAACTCAGATATAGTTGCAGTCTCTCTGCTGTGCTGCATTTTGCATGAAGCGGGGCACCTTGTCGCAATGTATTATTACGGAAGAAAGCCAAACGCTATTTGCTTTTATGGTGGCGGTGTTAAAATCAAAGCCCCGGCTTTAAGACTTGATTACAAACGTGAAACCATCATATATTCTGCAGGCTGTGCGGTGAATCTATTTTTGTTTTTGCTTTCAAGCTGTGCAGGGAAAGGGGATACAGATTTTGCACAAGCCAATCTCCTTTTGTGCGGATTCAATCTGCTTCCGTTTCGTCAGCTCGACGGCGGAAGACTGACACAGGTATTAGATGATTCTTCGGCGGCATGGCATAGTGCATTTATTGTCGTCAGAGCATTCGCTGCTATAGTCTTATTGCTTGCAGTTATCAAAGCCTTGATAACAGGAAATATAAGCTTTACTTTAATTGTAGCCACGATTTATATCGTAGTGTCAGAGTGCCATGTATAGCTTTGTGCAGTATGCATAAAACACACCCGTAGTAAATGAAGAAAAACGTTTGATTGGGTATTGCAATTCACGGGAAGCTGTGGTATAATATTAGAGCATTTGATTTACCGTCGGTGTATACCGACGAGAGTTAGTGCCTGCCGTAATGGCTGACATTAAAGCGGATAGTCCTCTGACTTTACCGGTTTTTGCTTGACACCGGTGCTTAAAAAGTGTATGAATGTCTGAAAATAATAGGAGGTATTTAAAGTGGATGCTTTAAAACTTATTTCAAATTCAAGCCTTAAGGAAAACGCTCCTGTAGTTAACATTGGTGATACTGTTAAGGTTCACGTTAACATCAAGGAAGGTGACAAGTCAAGAGTACAGATTTTCGAGGGTACTGTTATCGCAAAGAAGCACGGTGGTATCAACGAAACATTCACAGTTCGTAGAGTTGCTCACGGCTGTGGTATCGAAAGAGTTTTCCCTGTACATTCACCTGCAGTTGATAAGGTTGAGATTGTTCGTTCCGGTAAGGTTCGTCGTGCTAAGCTCTATTATCTCAGAAGCAGAGTTGGTAAGGCAGCTAAGGTTAAAGAAGCAATCAAATAATTTGAGAATTGGGAGCAGTTTGTTAAAACTGCTCCTCTTTTTTTGTTTATATGGTGTAATTTTAGCTGTTTAGCACTTGAAAAAAGTGCGATAATTTGGTATAATAAACTGTGTATTGTTGCAGAAAGGAGCGGCTTGTAAAATGGATAACAATCTAAACTCTTCAAACGAGCTTAAAATGGCTGATTCCGTAAATATAGATGGAACCGAAAACAGCAGAAATACAAATGGCATTCCTTCGATTGCTGCTGCAACTGATGGGAAGAAAATTACTATAAACCCGCAGGACAGAATTGAGAATAAAAAGGAAAGCAAGCTTGTTGATGAGCTTCTTGATTGGGCGGAATCGTTTGTTTTCTCTCTGTTTATTATGCTTCTTATCATGATGTTTGCGTTCAAGCTAGTTGAGGTTGAAGGCGATTCCATGGAAGGTACGCTCAGTAATTCAGACAGGATACTTGTTAGTAATCTGTTCGGTGCTCCTAAGCCTGGCGATATAGTTGTTGTTAACAGCAAGGGACTTAACAAGACAATTGTCAAGCGTTGTATAGCTGTTGAAGGACAGGTCGTTGAAATTGATTATAATGCTGACACCATTAAGGTCGACGGAAAAGTTATCGAGGAGGATTACCTCAGCACCTTTGCGAAGGATATGAGAAACCTTATGCTCTTTGATACCAAGTATTTTGATGCTTCTGCAAGTGTGTACAGATATACTGTTCCGGACAACTGTATATTTGTTCTTGGAGACAACAGAAACAATTCAACTGACAGCAGATTTTCAAGCGTAGCTTTTGTAAGCATTGACGATGTTCTTGGTAAAGCACTTGTGAGAATCTATCCGTTCAATAAGTTTGGCAAGGTTTAATGAGTAAAATGACAGAGAATAATACTGAGCTTGATGAGTTATATTACCGTCCGAAAACTAAATCTGATAAGATTATAGATACAATACTTGAGTGGACCGAAACGATAGTTCTCGCTGTTTTTGCGGTGATACTTATATTCACCTTCTTGGTGAGGATTGTGTCTGTTAACGGACCATCTATGATGAATACTCTCTATGATAAGGATGTCCTTATACTCAGCTCGTTTATGTATGAAGCTGAACAAGGAGATATCGTTGTTATTGAATCAAGTTCATTTGAATCAACTATTGTAAAAAGAATAATTGCAACAGCCGGACAAACGGTTGAGATTAATTATAACTCACCTGATGGATGTATAGTTTCAGTAGATGGCGAAGTGCTTGATGAGAGCTATATAGCCGAGCCTATGTATGACACACATTCAAATTCTCCTGCATTCTATGATGCGGAAAAAGGTGTGTACAGATATGAAGTCCCATACGGCAAGGTGTTTGTTATGGGCGACAACAGAAACCATTCAAGCGATAGCAGAATGATTGGCTTTGTTGATGAAAATGAAATAGTGGGCGAGGTAGTGTTCCGCATGTACTCATCACAAGGAGAAATAGGAAGGATAAACAACTAATGAGTGAAGTAACACATGTTCAGTGGTTCCCGGGGCATATGGCTAAAACAAGACGTCTTATGCAGGCGAATTTGAAGCTTGTAGATGCCGTCGTGGAAATTACTGATGCAAGAATTCCGTATTCAAGCAGAAATCCTGAAATGGATTCGCTTGTGGGAAGAAAACCAAGACTTGTACTTTTGAATAAATGTGATGCCGCAGACGAAACAGTTACGTCAATGTGGATTGATTATTATAAAAGAAATGGCATAAGCGTGCTTGCTACCGACTGCAGAAGCGGAAAGAATGTCAATAAGTTTGTTCCGATTCTCAAGGAGCTTTTAGCTGAGCAGATTGAAAGATGGAATATGAAAGGTATGACAGGAAGACCAATCAGAATTATGATTGTCGGTATCCCTAATGTCGGAAAATCTTCTCTTATCAATCGTCTTGCAGGTGCAAAGCTCGCAAAGGTAGAGGACAGACCGGGTGTTACAAGAGGTAAACAGTGGGTAAGCCTCGGAGCAGGTGACATCGAGCTCCTTGATATGCCCGGAGTTCTATGGCCTAAGTTTGAGGATAAGGACGTAGGCGAAAGACTTGCGTTTACAGGTGCAGTTAAGGACGACGTGCTTGATATCGAATATCTTGCATCAAGACTTCTTCAGTATCTCTTAGAGGCGTATCCGCAGAATATTGTTTCAAGATATTCGGTGAGTCTCGATGACCTGCCTGATGATGAATTTGATATGACAGGTTGTGCAGTAGGCTATGAGCTTTTGCAGAGAATAGGCAAGAAAAGAGGCTTCCTTATCTCGGGTGGCGAAATCAATACAGAAAGAGCAGCCATCACTGTAATAGATGAGTTCAGAAGCGGAAAAATGGGAAGATTTACTCTCGAAAGACCATAACACCAGAAAACTTTAGGAGTGTGACAAAATGCTTCATCAGTTTGATATGGATTATTTTAAGAAATACACTTGTGTATGCGGAGTCGATGAAGCCGGCAGAGGCCCGCTTGCCGGTGATGTTTATGCTGCGGCAGTTGTGTTTGACGATGATACTATAATCGACGAAGTGAACGACAGCAAAAAGCTTTCTGAAAAGAAAAGAGAAGAGCTTTTTGATGTTATCTGCGAAAAGGCAAAAGACTTTTGTATAGCAACTGCATCTGTTGACGAGATTGAGGAGCTTAACATTCTTGGTGCCGCTATGCTTGCTATGAAGCGTGCTGTTGAAGGACTCGAATATAAGCCTGATGTCGCACTTGTTGACGGAAACAGAAAACCACCCGTTGAGTGTGAGACTGTAACAGTTGTCAAGGGCGATGCAAAGTCTCAGTCAATTGCTGCCGCATCAATTCTCGCAAAGGTTGCAAGAGACAGATATATGAAGCAGATTGCGCAGGATTATCCACAATATCAGTTTGATAAGCATAAGGGCTATGGTACAAAGCTTCACTATGAGATGCTTGATAAATACGGCATCAGTGAAGTCCACAGACCAAGCTTCTTGAAGAAGTATCTTGCGGAGAAAAAGTAATGGCTGAAATTCACGAAACAGGTAAGCTGGGAGAGGATTATACAGCTTCAATCTTGCAGGATATGGGCTATGAGGTGCTTTGTCGCAATTACAGAGTCAAGGGCGGAGAAATTGATATTATCGCAAGGAAAGGTGATATGCTTGCCTTTGTAGAGGTCAAGACAAGAACCAAGGGCGCCCTTGTAAGTGGTGAAGAGGCAATTACCGAAAGAAAAAAGATGCTTATTGTAAAAGCTGCTCAGCGTTTTATGTCAGATTATGAAGACGAAGTCGATGGTCGGTTTGATGTAAGCGTCGTAGAAATAAGTAACGGAAAAGTGCTTTCATACAGGTACTATCCGTCTGCGTTTGACGCAAGTAATTAGTTTGCAAATCAATCCTATGGGATTATATAAATGGAGGAAAAAATATGTTTTACAAGAGTACAAGAAACAGTGATGTTAAGGTAAGCTCTGCGCAGGCAATCGCACAGGGTATATCAAAGGACGGCGGTCTTTTTGTTCCATCCGAAATACCTTCGCTCACACTTGAAGAAATAAAGGAAATCGGCTCAATGAGCTATGCTGACAGAGCTGCAGCTGTGTTCTCTAAGTATCTTACAGACTTTACTGAAGCTGAGCTCAGATACTGTGTTGACAACGCTTACAGCACAAAGAATTTTGATACAGAAAGCATCACAGAAATTGCTCATCTCTTTGACGGTACATATATGCTCGAGCTTTGGCACGGACCTACATGTGCATTCAAGGATATGGCACTTCAGATACTTCCTTATCTCCTCACAACTTCTGCAAAGAAGATAAATCTTGATAAGAAGATTGTTATCCTCGTAGCAACATCCGGTGATACAGGAAAGGCTGCACTTGAAGGCTTCAAGGACGTTCCCGGAACATCTATTATGGTTTTCTATCCTGAAGACGGTGTATCTGCAATGCAGAAGAAGCAGATGACAACTCAGGAAGGTGAAAATGTAGGTGTTTGTGCAATCAAGGGCAACTTTGACGATGCACAGAATGGCGTAAAGAGAATCTTTACAGATGCTGATATTGCTAAGAAGCTCAATGATAACGGAATGATGTTCTCATCCGCAAACTCTATTAACTGGGGCAGACTTGCACCACAGATTATTTACTATGTATCAACATATGCCCAGCTTGTTGCTGATAATGAAATTGCACTCGGCGATAAGATTAACGTTGTTGTTCCAACAGGTAACTTCGGAAATATCCTTGCAGCATACTATGCAAAACATATGGGCGTGCCTGTAAATAAGCTTATCTGTGCTTCTAACTCAAATAATGTCCTCACAGATTTCCTCACAACAGGTATCTACGATAGAAACAGAAAGTTCTATACAACAATCTCGCCTTCTATGGATATCCTCATTTCATCTAACCTCGAAAGACTCCTCTACCACCTCTGCGGTGAAAATGACGCAACTATAAGAGAATGGTTCGGAAAGCTTGCTACAGAAGGAAAGTATGAGGTTTCCGAAGAAGTTAAGAAGATGCTTGCTGATGAGTTCTACGCAGGCTGCTGCGACGATGAAGCTACAAAGACCTGCATCAAGGAAATCTATGAAAAGTATTCATATACATGTGACACACATACTGCCGTTGCAGTTAAGGTTTATGAGGACTATGTGAAGGCAACAGGCGATAAGACAAGAACCGTTATCGCTTCTACTGCAAGCCCATATAAGTTCTCCGGAAGTGTTCTCGAGGCACTCGGTGAGCATAAGGCTTCCCTCGATGAGTTCACACTTGTTGACAAGCTCGCTGATGCATCAAAGCTTCCTGTTCCTGCATCCCTTTCTGCACTTAAGGACAAGGAAATCAGATTCTCAGAATCTGTTGAAAAGGCTGATATGGATGCATATGTCTTCAAGACACTTTCTATCAACTAAGTTAATAAAACAAAGTGAAAACCGCCTGGTGTGCAGACGGTTTTCATTACATATTTAGTCTCTTGACTTGAAGGTCTTGCACTCTGTTGAAGTACAATCTTCAGGTGATGCACATGTGCTGCTTACACAAATCTTACCTGCAACACATTCGTGACCGTGCTTGTTGTACACACAGTTTGCAACCTTGCAGTCAATTCCGTAAATCTTATTGCTATCCATAAATCTGGTTCCTCCGTGGGATTTGATTTTGCGAAATATTCGCTGATAGTATTATGTGCTTGCAATCTATAATTATTACTTGAATTACTTGGAGGTGTTTCATTGGCTTTATTTGTTATTGCGGATTTGCATTTGTCACTTGCCTGCGATAAACCGATGGACGTTTTCAAGGGCTGGGATAATTATACCGAAAGAATTGAAAAAAACTGGCGAAGACTAGTCTCTGAAGATGATACAGTCGTTGTTCCGGGTGATATTTCCTGGGCAATGTCGCTTGAAGAAGCAAAGGCAGATTTTGCTTTTATAGATTCGCTTCCGGGAAAGAAAATTATCATGAAGGGTAACCATGATTATTGGTGGTCTTCAATGAAGAAGATGGAATGTTTCCTCGAAGATAACGGCTTTAAAAGCATAAGTATTCTTCATAACAACTGCTATGCCTATGAAAAAAGCGGAATATGCGGAACAAGAGGCTGGATAAACGAAAAAGGTGAGCAGGCCGATAAAAAGGTGCTGATGCGTGAGGCACAGCGTCTGAGTGTATCAATTGAAGCGGCACTGAGTCAGGGACTTGAACCGATGGTTTTTCTTCATTATCCACCGATTTATATAGCCGACAGAAACGAAGAAATATTAGCCGTTCTTGACAAGTATAATATATCGCATTGCTTTTTCGGACATATTCACGGAAAAGGCGGATGTTATGCAGTAAACGGAATGCACGAGGGCAGATACTATAAGCTCATTGCAAGTGACTTTCTACAATTTACACCGCTCAATATAACCGAATTTGTGCAGTATGACAATTCAGTAAATCAGGACTAGAAATTAGTATCACGTTGTGGTATAATTAATTGGATATATTTATATTTTGGAGGTATAAAAATGAGTTTAGTAAACACAAACAAAACTGCTGCAAATACTTATGAACTGGAGATAGAGATTTCTGCTGAAAAGTTTGAAGAAGCTGTTCAGAAGGCATTCCTTAAGTCAAAGAACAAGATTAATGTTCCTGGCTTCAGAAAGGGCAAGGCTCCAAGAAAGATTATTGAAAAGGAATACGGCGAAGCAGTATTCTATGAAGATGCAGTAAATCTTCTCTATCCTGAAGAAGTTGATGCTGCTGTTAACGAAGCAAACCTTGACCTCGTTGCTCAGCCGGAGGTTGAAGTTACGGACGTTTCTAAGGAAAACGGCGTAAAGATTAAGGTTGTTTGCACAACTAAGCCTGAAGTTAATATTTCAGGATATCTTGGAATAGAAGCAGAAAAGGTTGTCAATGCTGTAACTGATGAGGATGTTGACAAGGAAGTTGACAGAATCAGAGAAAAGAATGTAAGAATCATCAATGTTGACGACAGAGCTGCTCAGATGGGCGACGATGTTGTTATCGACTTCGAAGGCTTCAAGGATGGCGTTGCATTTGACGGCGGTAAGGCTGAAAAGTTTGAGCTTTCTCTCGGTAGCGGTCAGTTCATTCCCGGCTTTGAAGAGAAGGTTGCCGGTCATAATATCGGCGAAGAGTTTGATATCGATGTAACATTCCCTGAGGACTATGCTTCCGAAGAGCTCAAGGGTGCTGCTGTAATCTTCAAGATTAAGCTTCACGAAATCAAGGCTAAGGAGCTTCCTGAGCTTGATGACGAGTTCGTTAAGGATACATCTGAATTCGATACTGTTGACGCTTTCAAGGCTGACGTTAAGGCTAAGCTTGAAAAGGCTGCTGAGGACAAGGCTGATATGGAATTTGAGCAGAAGGTTTTCGACGCTGTAATTGAAAAGATGGAAGCAGAAGTTCCTGAAGTTATGTACGAAAACAGAGCTAGAGAAATGGCTCAGGAAATGAACGGCAGACTCTCTTCACAGGGTATCTCATTCGAGATGTACTGCCAGTTCACAGGTCAGACACCTGAAGCTGTTATCGAAACATTCAAGAAGCAGGCTGAACCACAGGTTAAGCTCCGTCTCGCTCTTGAAAAGATTGTTGAGCTCGAAAAGATTGAAGCAACAGATGAAGAGGCTGATGCTGAAATCCAGAAGATTGCTGACGCTTACAAGATGGAAGTTGAACAGGTTAAGCAGTACATTGCCGTTGAAGACGTTAAGAAGGACGTTTGCGTAGGCAAGGCTGTAGACATGATTAAGAACGCAGCAAAGGTAAAGTAATTTAAATTTAATGTTCGCTCGCTTATGCGGGCGAATGTTGTATATTCACAAGAGGAGGCAAAATTATGGCAACCATACCTTACGTAGTAGAACAGACAAGCAGAGGAGAAAGAAGCTACGACATTTTCTCCAGACTTCTCAACGACAGAATTATTATGCTATGTGACGAGGTTAACGATACAACAGCTAGCCTTGTTATAGCTCAGCTGCTCTATCTTGAGGGACAGGACCCGGAAAAGGATATCGACCTTTATATCAATTCACCTGGCGGAAGTGTCAGCGCAGGTCTCGCAATCTATGACACTATAAAGTATATCAAGTGTGACGTTTCTACAATCTGTGTTGGAATGGCAGCATCTATGGGTGCACTGCTTCTTTCAAGTGGTACAAAGGGTAAGAGGTTTGCTCTTCCTCATAGTGAGATAATGATTCACCAGCCTCTTATTGCCGGCGGTGGAATCTCAGGTCAGTGCACAGACATCAAGATTCGTTCAGACCATATGCTCAGAACAAGAGACAGACTCAATAAGATTCTTTCCGATAATACAGGAAAAAGCATTGAGCAGATTGCTCTTGATACAGAACGTGACAACTTTATGACCGCTGATGAAGCGCTTGAATACGGCCTTATTGATAAGGTAATCGTAAGCAGATAGGAGAGAGCTTAATGGCAGGAACCGAAAATTCAAAGAGATGTCAATTTTGCGGAAAGCCGGACAATAAGGTGCTTAATATGTTTTCCGCAGGAAACGCAAATATCTGTAACGAGTGCGTGCTCTATTGTTACGGCATAATGGAGGAAGAGGGAACTGTTCCGCTTGCAAAGCAGAGAAACAGACATCAGACAAAAGAAACACAGAAGCTTGAACTTGCTAAGCCTGTCGAAATCAAGGAAACACTTGACCAGTATGTTATCGGTCAGGATAAGGCTAAGATTGCTCTTGCTGTTGCTGTTTATAACCACTACAAGAGAATCAACGGCATAAAGTCCGATGCGGAAGACGATGTTGAGCTTCAGAAGAGCAATGTCCTCTTGCTCGGACCAACCGGTACAGGTAAGACTCTTCTTGCACAGAGTCTCGCAAGAAAGCTTAATGTTCCATTTGCAATTGCCGATGCTACAACACTCACTGAAGCAGGTTATGTAGGTGATGACGTTGAAAATGTGCTTACAAGACTTATCCAGGCGGCCGATTATGATGTCGAAGCTGCACAGCGAGGTATTATCTATATCGACGAAATCGACAAGATAGCAAGAAAGTCTGAGAATACATCTATAACTCGTGACGTAAGTGGTGAAGGTGTACAGCAGGCACTCCTCAAGATTATTGAGGGTACTGTGTCAAATGTTCCGCCACAGGGCGGAAGAAAGCATCCTAATCAGGAGTTTATCCACCTTGACACAAGAAATATCCTTTTCATTTGTGGCGGTGCTTTTGACGGACTTGAAGCGGTAATCAAGAAGCGTACAGAGTCTTCAACTCTCGGTTTTGGTGGACAGGTTAAGTCTAAGAAGGATGAAACTAATGTTTTCCACAAGGTTGAACCTTATGATCTCGTTAAGTTCGGACTTGTTCCTGAGCTCGTGGGAAGACTTCCTGTTATAACTGTTCTGGATGAGCTTGATGAGGATGCTCTGGTTAGAATTCTCTCTGAGCCGAAGAACTCACTTATTAAGCAGTATAAGAAGCTCTTTAAGATTGACAATATCGACCTTGTGTTTACTGAAGAAGCAAAAAGAGCAATTGCTCAGAAGGCTCTTAAGCAGAAGACAGGTGCAAGAGGTCTTCGTTCAATTGTTGAAAAGCTTCTGACAAACCTTATGTTTGAGTGCCCTTCAGATGATACAGTTGCTGCAATTACTATTACAGAAAAATGTATCACAGAAGATGCTATGCCACTTATTGAACGCAAGGTTTATGACAAAAAAGCTCAGTAACGTTTATGTTTACTGAGATTAAGAAAAGACAATATGAAGGCGACCAGAATCTTGTAGACTATACAGTGCCAAACGGAGTTAAGATAATAGGTCAGGAAGCTTTTGCGAACTGCACTAACCTTTGTACTATCTGGCTTCCGGAAAGTGTGGAGGTTATAGGAAAGGGTGCGTTCTTTAATTGCACAAGCCTTGAGGAGATTGTTATTCCACCGAAAGTAAAGTGTATTAAAGAGCATACATTTGCTTATTGCGAAAGCATGGGAGAGATTTTTATCCCTGATAATGTAGAAACTATTGAAGACGTAGCTTTTCTTGGCTGTGAGAATCTTGAGAAGGTTCATCTTACAGAGTACATCGTAAGTCTTGGCAAAAGTGTTTTCTATGGATGCAACAAGCTAAAGGATATAATTGTGCCTGAAACAATTATTGAAATGTCGCCTAAAGCATTTAAAAGATGCCCCTCATTGTCTGAGGAAGCTATTGCTTCTATTGAAGCAGCATACAAGAGTATGAAAATCAAAAAGTATGTCATCGGATGATTGACAATAGCTAAAGCCCCACAGAAGCTCTGTGGGGCTTTGTTGCTGTGGTTTTTAGTCAAGTGGATCGAGATACTCCAAATCATACGGTGTACGCTGATAAACGCAGTAGTTAAGCCAGTTTGCATACATCAGATTTGCCGAGCAGCTCCAGTTGAATACCGGAGTGTTTTCCGGGTTGTTGTCAGGGAAGTAGTTGTACGGAACAGAAACATCATCACGCTTTCCCGCATCTCTGAAGTATTCCTTCGCGAGAGTTTCTCTGTCATATTCCCAGTGACCGAGAAGGAAGAACTGTCTTTCACTCTTGTCGGATACAACATGAACGCCCGCCTCGTATGATTCAGCAATTACAGTGAGCTTGTCACACTTGTCTATGTCTTCTCGTCTTACTTCAGTGTGACGTGAGTGAGGGCAATGGAAAACATCTCCGAAGCCCCTTAAAAGTAAGCTTTCAGGATGCTCGATGTGATGTTTAAAGTTGCCGAACATTTTGGTCTCCAGGGGGTACTTAGGAATGCCATAGTGATAATATAATCCTGCCTGAGCACCCCAACAGATGTGAATTGTAGAGTAAACGTTTGTCTTGGACCACTCGAAAACTTCGCAAAGCTCCTTCCAGTAGTCAACATCATCAAAATCAAGCGTCTCGACGGGCGCTCCTGTAATAATAAGTCCGTCATATCTGTTGTGCTTAATCTCGTCAAATGACTTATAAAATGCAAGCATATGTTCCTGTGGTGTTGTCTTTGAGGTGTGAGAAGCCATCTGTACAAGCTCAATATCAACATGAAGGGGAGTGTTACTGAGAAGTCTCAGAATCTGAGTTTCTGTAACAATCTTGTCCGGCATAAGGTTGAGAATTGCAACCTTTATAGCTCTTATGTCCTGATGCTCTGCACGGTCATTTCCGATGACAAATATATTTTCTTTTTCCAGCGTAGAAAACGCAGGAAGGTTATTTGGTATTTTAATTGGCATAGTAAAACCTATGGCGCTATATAAACGCCTCTCCTTTATTGTAATGCTTTTAAGTATTATAACATCTTTTCGGAGATTTTTCAATAGTCAATATTATTATGTCGAAAAGAAAAACATTGACTAATTAATGCGGTAATGGTATAATGATATTGTGTATTGTTATGTCTTGATATGAGGTGATTTGTGATGAATTCAAAGCTTGTTGTAATTGAAGGTCTTGACGGAAGCGGAAAATCTACACAGTTTGAGCTTGTTAAAAAGTATCTGTGCGAAAAGGGCGTAGATGTTAAGGCTATAAGCTTTCCTGAGTACGACAAACCATCCTCAGCCCTTGTCAAGATGTATTTAGGCGGAGAGTTCTCTAAAAACGCTTCTGATGTTAATGCGTATGCCGCATCAAGTTTTTATGCTGTTGACAGATATGCAAGCTATAAGCTCTATTGGGAGAATGACTATCTTCAGGGGAAAAGCATTCTCGCAGCTAGATATGTTACCTCAAATGCAATATACCAGATGACAAAGCTTTCAAAGGATAAGTGGAATGACTATATTGACTGGCTTTGTGAGTATGAATATGAAAAGCTCGGACTTCCTAAGCCTGACCTTGTAATATTCCTTGATATGCCTGTCGAGGTTTCTCAGAAGCTTATGACAAAGCGTTACGATGGTGATGAAGGCAAAAAGGATATCCATGAGGCAAATGTAGAATTTCTCAATAACTGCAGAGAGGCTGCTCTGTTTGCGGCAAATAAGGATAATTGGAAAATCATTTCCTGCTCTGACGGGGAAAACCCACTGCCGATTGATAGCATATTTAATGAGATTATTAAGTGCATAGATAATATTATGTAGTTTTGTTTGGAGTAGTTACTTTGGAGCTTGAATACAGAATTATAGAATTAAATGATAAAGAGTGGATAACAAAAGCTCTTAAAGCTTCTGATTTTATGGGCTGTGAGTATTCATTTGCAAATAATTTTGCGTGGAGAAGGTTATCTGATTCTAAAGTATGCAGATATAAGGATTTCTATTTCCTTAAGTCTGTTATAGAAAATGAAGTCTATTACACGTACCCTGCTGGTAACGGCGACATAGCTGAATTGTTCGGTCTGCTGCTTGATGAATGCAAAAGGGAAGACAGAGAGTTAAAGCTGATATCTGTCCTCGAAAGCTGTGTAGCAAACCTTGTGAATGTTTACGGCGATAGAGTAGTTGCCGAGGAAGACAGAAGTAATTTCGATTATATATATAATACGCAGGAGCTTATTGAGCTTCGTGGCAAGAAGTTTCATGGTAAGAGAAACCATATAGCAAATTTCAAAAAATCCGACTGGGAGTATAAAGAGCTTACACCTGAGCTGATTGATGATTGTATTGAATTTTCAGCAGTCGCATTCAATGAAAAGGAATCCTATACTTCGCATTCCGCTGTTGCTGAGCAGTTTGCTATAAATATGTTTTTCAGCTATTATGATGTGCTTGGTATATCAGGCGGAGTCCTTTATCAGAATGGTAAAATGGTCGGCTTTACTTTCGGAGAAGCCCTTAACAGCGAAACATTTGTAATACACGTTGAAAAGGCACTCCCTGAAGTGCAGGGTGCTTATCCGACACTATTCAATGAGTTTATCAAAGCAAATGCTTCATCATTCAAGTATATAAACAGAGAAGATGACGTTGGGGTTGAAGGCCTCAGAAAATCAAAGCTTTCATATCGCCCTGAGTTCCTTCTCAAGAAGTATGTTGTTACAATAAAGGATAATTAGGAGGTAACATAATGATTTATGTTTTTATTGCCGATGGCTTTGAGGAAGCAGAGGCACTTGTACCTGTTGACATTATGAGAAGAGCCGAGCTTGAGGTTGTTACAGTCGGTATCGGTTCTTGCATTATAAAGGGCTCTCACGGAATCAGAGTTATGACTGATACTGATGAGAAACAGATTACAATGGACGAAAACGTTGATATGATTGTCCTCCCGGGCGGTATGCCAGGCACTCTCAACCTTGAGAAGAATGAGACAGTTCAGAGCGCTATTGATTACTGTATAGCAAATGACAAGCTGATAGGTGCTATCTGTGCAGCACCTTCAATTCTCGGAAGAAGAAATCTTCTTGAAGGAAAGAAAGCAACCTGCTTCCCCGGCTTTGAACAGTTCTTGCTTGGTGCTGAATACACCGGCGAAAGCGTTGTAAGAGATGGTAAGATTATTACAGCAAAGGGTGCGGGTGTCGCTACAAAATTCGGTCTTGCACTTGTTGAAGCAATAACCAATAATAAGGCAAGAGCTAACAGACTCGCTCAAGCACTCCAGTGCGATGAATAAGAAAAAAGAGTTAAGAGCTTATTATAAAGGCCTCAGAATAAGTCTCTCTGATAATGAAAGGGGAAGACTTGATAAAGCAGTCTGTGAGAATTTCCTGAGACTTTATGAGTATAAAGTCTCACAGATTATACTGTGCTATGTTTCCTCGGATATCGAGGTCGGTACAAACAATATAATCCTCACTGCTTTGAAAGATGGAAAAGCTGTTTATGTTCCAAAATGTGCAGACGAGGGAAACGTTATGACCTTTCATAGAATTTTTTCTCTTGATGATTTGAGCAGCGGTGCTTATGGTATCTTGGAACCGGATGCTTCATTGCCTGTGTACAACGGCGAAAAAGCTGTTTGTGTTGTTCCTGCACTTGCCTATGACAAAACAGGTCATAGACTTGGCTTTGGAAAAGGCTATTATGATAGGTTTTTGGTTGAAAACAAGAATGTTTATCCGATTGGATTGTCCTATGATTTTTGTGTTGTTGACGAAATTCCGTCAGAGATTCACGATATTGCAGTTAAAAAGATAATTTCAGAAAATATAATTCTAGATATAGAGGTGTAAAGAATGACAGGAAAGGATAATGAGCTTGACAAGCTGTTTAATGAAAGCTTAAGCAGATTGAATAAACTAAGCAGTAGCAGTGTCGCTGACCTTTCTGCTGTTTCTTTTGCGTCTGAAAAAACAGATGCATCTGGTATTAAAGAAACGGTTAAAGAGGAGAAAGCTGCTTCAGAGCAGACAGAAGAGCTTTCTAATCTCGTAGACTCAGTTGATGCTTCATCTGCTGAAAATAGCGAAAAGCAGGAAGCTGTTCAGTATGAAATTACTGATGAAGCAGTTTCTGCTTCTGATGACACAGCTGATGAGATTGATTATGATGACGCAGATGAAGAAGAGCTTGATGAATACGAAGATTCTAAAGAAGTTGAAGAGCAGGAGCCTTCTGATGATGACGAATTCTCGGACGAGGATGAATTCTCAGAAGATGAAGACTTTGCTGATGACGAAGACTTTGTAGAAGAGTATACCGACGTTTCCATGCGTTCTAAGCTCCAGTTCAATATGCGTGAGGAACGTGCGCCGAAGAGAAAGAGAAAGAAGAAAAAGGTTAAGCCTAACAACAGTATTCTTGTGGGCACCGTTGTAACGGTAATCGTAATTGCTGTTTCGTTCATTCTTTCATTCATGGCTATCCAGGTTGGCGTAGAATATATGGGACTTTCAAAGTCAGAGGAAAGTGTTACATTTGATATTCCTGTAGGAACAACTACAGATACTATCGCTGACCTTTTGTATCAGAAGGGTATCATAAACAATCCTACGCTGTTCAACGTTGTAATGAAGCTCAAAAAGGTTGACAGCTCAATGATTTATGACGGCGAGATTACATTGACACCGAATATGACGTACCCAAGTATAATTGATGCAATTTGTACGTCACGAAAGGTCTATGAAACTGTTACTGTCACTTTCACTGAAGGTATATCACTGTACAAGGCGGCAAAGCTTCTTGAGGAAAAGGAAGTCTGCTCAGCAGCAGATTTCCTTACAGAGTTCAATAAGAATTCAGGCTTTGACTTTGAAAACGGTCTTACACTCAATGAACAGACTCTGTACAAGATGGAAGGCTTCTTCTTCCCGGATACCTATGAATTCTACAAGGAAGATACTGCAGAAAATGTTGTATCAAAGATTAAGACAAACTTCAACAATAAGATGACAGACGAGGTAATGGCACTTGTAGAGCAGAGCGGACTCTCACTCTATGAGGTTATTACTCTTGCGTCTATTGTACAGGCAGAGGCTGATACAAAGGAGAACATGGAGCTTGTAGCTTCTGTATTCCTTAACAGACTTTCTTTCACAGCCGAGTTCCCACATCTCCAGTCTGATGCGACCTATTTCTACGTAAGAAATACTATTGCATCTGCTGTTGGCGGAATTGATAAGTCTGCATCGTACGAGCCACTTTACGATACATATTCATGCTACGGCCTCCCGATAGGTGCTATCGGAAATCCTGGTATGGATGCTATCATGGCTGTTCTTAAGCCTGCAGAAACTAATTATTGTTACTTTGTAACTGATTCAAAAACAGGCGAATTCTACTACGCTGAAACATATGAAGAACACAAAATAAACTGCGAAAAGGCAGGTTACTAAGATTGAGTAATTTTGATGTTAACAGATTAGAGGTCCTGGCACCTGCGGGTGATATGGAAAGATTCCAGGCAGCGATTGACTTCGGTGCAGATGCCGTGTATCTCGGCGGACAGATGTTCGGAATGAGAGCAGGGCCCGCAAACTTTACACCTGATGGCTTGAAACAAGCCTGTGACGAAGCTCATAAGCGTGGCGTTAAGGTTTATCTTACCTGCAACACACTTCCACGAAACAACGAGATTGTGCATTTTGAGGAGTTTATAAAAACTGCCTCAGATTCCGGCATAGATGCCGTCATTGCAACAGATATCGGAATACTTTCGCTGATAAAAAAGTACACTCCTGATATGGAAATACACATTTCTACTCAGGCAGGTATCGTAAATTATGTTGCAGCCCAGGAGTTTTACAATATGGGTGCAAAGAGAGTTGTACTTGCAAGAGAGCTTTCACTCGACGAGATAGCTGAAATCAGAGCAAAAACAAGCTCTGAGCTTGATATCGAAGCTTTCGTTCATGGAGCAATGTGCGTAAGCTTTTCAGGAAGATGTCTTCTTTCGCAGTATCTCGTAAACAGAGATGCCAACCGTGGCGAGTGTGCACAGCCCTGCAGATGGGGATATCACCTCATGGAGGAAAAGCGTGAAGGAGAGTTCTACCCGATATTCGAGGATGAAAAGGGAAGCTATATCCTTAATGCCAAGGATATGTGTATGATTGAACAGCTTGATAAACTCGCTGAGGCTGGCGTCAACAGCTTCAAAATTGAGGGCAGAGCTAAGTCCTCGTACTATGTTTCAGTTGTCGCAAATGCTTATAGAATAGCTACGGATATCCTTAAGGCTAACCCTGACAACTACGTTCTTCCTCAGTGGGTTAAGGACGAGGTCTATAAAGTCAGCCACAGAGCTTATTGCACGGGCTTCCTTTTCGGGCATCCGAAGGATTGCCAGTATTACGAGAACAGCGGATATATAAGAGAATATGATGTCGTTGCAATCGTTGATGAATGTAAGGACGGTATGATTTATGCTACTCAGCGTAATAAGTTCAATAATGGTGATGAGCTTGAAATTTTAGCACCAAAGTGTGAACCGGTAAAGCTCACAGCCAACAGGATAATAAACGAGTGGGGAGAGGAAGTAGAGTCAGCAAACCACGCAATGATGAAGCTTTCAATGCCGTGCGTCAGCACTTTCCCAAAGAATTCAATTATCAGAATGAAGAAATAATCCAAAACAGCACTTGCCTTATGCGGTGCTGTTTTACTTGACCGATAAAAGCACAAAATGTCGGGAATTTGGTGCTCTGTAATGCTATAATGTAATCACGACAAAAGAGAAAGGATGCTGTGAAATGAACGGTTGGGCTGAAGGTATTATTAACGCAATTCAGTATATCGAGGACAATCTTACCGGTGAGTTGTCAGTCGATGATATTGCATCAAAAGCCTATGTTTCTGTATTCCACTTTCAGAGAATATTTAACGTGCTGTGCGGTGTGACAGTAGGTGAGTATATAAGAAACAGAAGGCTCACTCTTGCAGCTCAGGAGCTATCAGCTTCTGACACAAAGGTTATTGATGTTGCTCTCAAATATGGATACGATTCTCCCGACAGCTTCACAAGAGCTTTCACGAAGTTTCACGGTGTTTCTCCATCTGTCGCAAAGGAAAAGGGTGCAGCGCTCAAATCGTATGCACCACTGAAAATCAAGCTTACTTTGGAGGGCGGAACAATGATTGATTACAAAATAGTAGAAAAGTCTTCATTCACAATTATCGGAAAAGCAAAGAAATTCAGCGCAGAGTCATCCTATGCTGAGATTCCAAAGTTCTGGAATGAGCATTATGCATCAGGTGGCGGGCAAATAATCAGAGGAATGTACGGAATCTGTATGGACAGCGACGGCAAGAACTTTGATTACTACATAGCTGATGTCTATAATCCTTGTATGGATATCCCTGAAGGTCTTGTTACAAGAGAAATCCCGGCAGGAACATGGGCGGTATTTCCATGTAAAGGCGCTTTGCCGGACTCACTGCAGACTGTGAATACTAAGATATGGAGTGAGTGGCTCCCAAGCTGTAAGGATTATAAGCTTGCCGGCAACTACAATATTGAGATGTATTGTATTCCACCTGCAAATCCCGACGACACATATACAGAAATATGGGTGCCTGTAACAAAAGCATAAATAAAGAGCCTCGACACAGCTTGGTCGGGGCTCTTTATTTGGTTTGGTCTACATAATGATTTCAATCTGAAAAAATCTTTCTTGAAATTCAACATAATTAAGGATTTCTTCTTTGGTGAAATTCATATTACGTGGACATACTACCCACTTATCTTCAACATCATCAAGTCGATGGATAATTGCAATAACTTTGCCTGTGAATGTCTTAACTGCTTTTTCAACACCAAGAATATAAGCGTCCTGTTCTTCACCGTCAGGTGCAATAATCCCCTCAATATATCCGTAATTTATAGGATAGTATATGTCCGGATGCTCCGGGTGAAAACTATTCATAGGTCTATCAACAGTTACTGTCACAATATTTCCTATCATATATATCCTCCTGCAGAAAGCAAACCCCGATAGATATTCTATCGGGGTTGTTTGTTTAGTTCTTTGAAACTGAAAGTGTAACCTTTTCTCCGTTGATATCCCATTCCTTTGTGAAACCGTCTGTACCTTCAAATACAAACTTATCGCAAAGTACATCGTGACTGATAGAAGCCTCGTTGTCCTTGACAATCTGAGCTACCTTGTCATTGCCGTCAACATAAACGGTGATGTGGTCCATAACGTCAAAGCCTGCTTCCTTACGCATTGTCTGAATCTTGCTTGTAACCTCTCTTACAAAGCCTTCTTCGATAAGTTCAGGTGTAAGAGTTGTGTCAATAGCAACAGTAATGCCGTTTTCAGAAACTGAGAAGAAGCCTTCCTTCTGCTTGATGTCAATGAGAAGGTCTGCCTCCTCAAGCTTGATTTCACCTGTAGAGATGTTAAGTGTAACAAAGCCTGTAGCGTCAAGCTCTGCCTTTGCAGCCGAGCCGTCAATTTCAGCGAGAAGATTTCTTATTTCACCGAGATTCTTGCCGTACTTTGGACCTAAGGTCTTGAGCTGTGGCTTGAAGGAGTAGGTGATAAAGCCTGAAACATCGTTTGTGAATTCAACATCCTTGATATTAAGCTCATCTCTGATGATTTCTGTAAAGTAGCCTGTAAGCTCAATGTCACTCTGAACATACATCTTAGCGAGTGGCTGACGATTCTTTCTGTTAGAGCCGTTTCTTGCAGCACGTCCAAGAACAACAATCTTGAGAAGTGCATCCATTTCCTCTTCAAGCTTCTTGTCAATGAGCTTTTCATCAACTTCAGGGAATGAGCAGAGGTGAATACTTACAGGAGCTGACTTGTCAACTGAACCAACAAGGTTGCGGTAGATATCTTCAGCCATAAATGGAATCATAGGAGCAGCAGCCTTTGCAGTTGTTACAAGTGCTGTATAAAGTGTCATGTAAGCATTAATCTTATCCTGAGTAAGCTCCTGTGCCCAGTATCTTTCACGACAGCGACGAACATACCAGTTAGACATTTCATCAACAAAGCTGTCAAGTGCCTTTGCAGCTTCAGGAATTCTGTAATTAGCAAGGTTGTCGTCAACATCCTTAACCATAGAGTTCATCTTAGAAAGAAGCCACTTGTCCATTACAGAAAGCTTTGAGTAATCAAGCTCATACTTTGTAGGGTCAAAATTGTCGATATTTGCATAGAGCACATAGAATGCGTATGTGTTCCAGAGTGTACCCATGAACTTTCTCTGACCTTCGATAACAGCCTTACCGTGGAACTTGTTAGGAAGCCATGGCTGTGAGTTTGTGTAGAAGTACCATCTGATAGCGTCAGCACCGTATGTTTCAAGTGCTTCAAACGGGTCTACAGCGTTGCCCTTGGACTTAGACATCTTCTGACCGTTTTCGTCCTGAACGTGGCCGAGTACGATTACGTTCTCATAAGGTGCCTTGTTGAAGATGAGAGTTGAGATTGCCATAAGTGAATGGAACCAACCTCTCGTCTGGTCAACAGCTTCAGATATAAACTGAGCAGGGAACTGAGCCTCAAAAAGCTCCTTGTTTTCAAATGGATAGTGATGCTGTGCAAATGGCATCGCGCCTGAGTCAAACCAGCAGTCGATAACTTCAGGAACTCTGTGCATTTCCTTGCCGCACTTTTCACACTTGATAGTAACAGCGTCAATGTAAGGTCTGTGAAGCTCAACCTTTGCGTCTTCCGGATTACCGCTGAGCTTAGCAAGCTCTTCACGGCTGCCGATACAATGCTGGTGACCGCATTCACATTCC
>JAFQLH010000071.1 GCA_017396665.1 Oscillospiraceae bacterium
CCTGCTGACCTTTATCTTGAAGGTGCTGACCAGTACAGAGGCTGGTTCCAGTCATCACTTCTCACTTCCGTTGTATATAAGGGCTCAGCTCCTTATAAGGCTGTCTGCACACACGGCTGGGTAGTAGACGGCGAGGGTAAGACTATGCATAAGTCTCTTGGAAACGGAATTGCTCCAAACGAGATTACCGACGTTTACGGCGCAGATATTCTTCGTCTGTGGGTAGCTTCTTCTGACTATCATTCAGATATCAGAATTTCACAGGCTATTATCAAACAGCTTTCTGACGCTTACAAGAAGATCAGAAATACAGCAAGATTTATTCTCGGCAACCTCGGCAACGGTGAGGGCTTTAACCCCGATACAGACTGCGTATCAGATGACAAGCTTACAGAGCTCGATAAATGGGCACTTATGCGTCTTGACGCCCTTATCGACAAGGTTAACGAGGGCTATAATTCCTTCGATTTCCATATTGCATTCCACGCAATCCATAACTTCTGCGTAATCGATATGTCAAATTTCTATCTTGACATCATCAAGGACAGACTTTACTGCGAAAAGGAGAATTCAGAGCTTCGTCGTGCAGCTCAGACAACAATGTACAGAATTCTCAGCGCAGTAGCAAGACTTGCTGCTCCTATCATTTC
This sequence comes from Oscillospiraceae bacterium, assembly GCA_017396665.1. Lineage (GTDB taxonomy): Bacteria > Bacillota > Clostridia > Oscillospirales > Ruminococcaceae > UBA7477. The sequence continues at coordinate 651 of JAFQLH010000071.1, forward strand.
CTTTACAGCAGAAGAAATCTGGCAGTTTATGCCTCATTCTGCTGATGACGATAAGCAGAGCATTTTCCTCAATCAGATGCCTGAAAAGTCAGGCCTTGAGCTCAGCGACGCTTTCGTTGAGAAGTGGAGCTTTATCTACAGCACAAGAGAAGCTGTAAATAAGGTTCTTGAGGAAGCAAGAAATGCTAAGACTATCGGTAAGTCACTTGAGGCAAACATTATAATCAAGAGCTGTGAAGCAGACTATGACAAGTATGTACAGCTTTCGGAACAGCTTGCTGAAATCCTCATTGTATCAGGAGTTTCAGTAGAAAAGTCCGAGGGTGAGACTGCATATGAGGTAGTTAAGGCAGAAGGCGAAAAGTGTGAGCGTTGCTGGTGCTATTCAAAGAGCGTCGGAAACGACAGCGAGCATCCTACACTTTGCGCAAGATGTGCATCAGCAGTTAAGTAATCAGAAAATATTGCCTGCTGTTTTCCCAGCAGGCTGTATTTATAAATCGGAAAGGATTATCATCAGTGATTATTATTCTTGTCATATCCATACTTGCTCTTATCGGAGCAGACCAGCTTGTGAAGTACTGGGCTTCAACAAGCCTTCAGCCAAAGGGAAGTATCGATTTCATTCATTTCGGCGATTTAGAGATTATCGACCTTACCTACCTTGAAAATGACGGTGCCATTTTCGGCAGTATGTCGGGACAGCGCTGGTTTCTTATAGGCTTTACCTCAATAGTGATAGTAGTGGGAATAGTAATGCTGTGTATGCTTTATAAACGCTCAAAGATGCTTACATCAGCTCTTGTGCTGTTTATTGCAGGCGGTATAGGCAATCTCATTGACAGAATAAGACTCGGCTACGTTATAGATATGTTTGAGATAAAGCTCTTTGACTTCGCAATCTTCAACGTTGCGGATATCTGCGTAGTGTTTGCTGTGATATTCCTTTTTATTTACGTAATTTTTATTGATCCTAAAATAGAAAAAAGCAAGACTTTACTTGCTGAAAAGGCGAAAGAAAATGAGTGAAAAGCTTGAATTTGTTGTAACGCAGGATTGGAACGGTACTCGTATCGATAAGTATGTTTCCGAAAATGTTTCCGAGCTAACACGCTCTGCTGTTCAGGGATTGATACAGTCGGGAAGCGTTCTTGTGGGGGGAAGCACTGTTGCCAAAAGCTTCAAGGTTGAAGCGGGACAGGCTGTCGAGATCTCATTTGCTCCGCCAAAGCCGTTGGACGCTTTGCCTGAGGATATTCCCCTTGACATTGTCTATGAGGACGACGATCTGCTTGTGGTCAATAAGCCTCAGGGAATGGTTGTACACCCTGCCCA
>JAFQLH010000010.1 GCA_017396665.1 Oscillospiraceae bacterium
CCCCCTGTAGGGGGGCGGATAAATAGACTAGGTCGGACAAAGCGAAAATCGGCAGAATTACGCAGTAATTCTGAGCACCTGCTATACAGATTTTAAGTTATGGCTTAGTTTTGGGCAGGTGTGCCCCCCTGTAGGGGGGCGGATAAATAGACTAGGTCGGACAAAGCGAAAATCGGCAGAATTGCGACAGCAATTCTGAAAGCCAGCCAAAACAAACTTTAGATTATAACAAACTATGAGGCTGGCTATCAACCATCATAAAAAATAACCACGGGGCAACGCCCTCAGACGAAAGGAACATTACCATGGCAGAAAATATCACAGAAAACAAGGCACCAACCATCGACAACTCCGAGCTTGAGGCTGCAATCTACAGCTTCAGACAGGAGATGAACCCAACAGATTTCAACAAGGCTCTCAAGCTTGTCCAGAAGGCAAAGCTCTTCTGCCCTGCATCAGTCAAGGAAACAACACAGGCTGTTGAGCAGGAAGACGGAACAGTTGAGCTTGCACCAAAGAAGGACCTCACAATGTTCACCCTCACAAACAAGGAGGGCAAGCAGTACATCGGTGCGTTCACTTCACCAATGCAGGCAAGAGCAGCAAACGAGGACAACAAGCTTCCTACAGGAAACCTCGCAGTTCTCGGCATCAAGGAGCTCTACTCCTTCCTCGTAACAAGCAAGGGACAGATTGACGGTATTGTTATCAACCCATTCTCAACAAGCTTCGTGCTTACATCACAGATGGTTCTCAGCCTCGGTGCAGCAGAGCTCTATGTTCCAAAGCAGGGCGAGCCTGTAAGAATCACAGCCTTCAAGGCTTATCCGGAAGGCTTCTTAAACAACCTCACAAACCTTCTCAACGAGGACGGCAGAGTAAAGCAGATGTACATCGTTATGATGGAAAAGGAAAACAAGACAAAGAGCCTTCTCGGTATCATCGACCACGACGATATGCCTGCTTCAGACAGAAAGCCTCTCTTTGACAAGATTGCCCGTGCATTCAACGACTTCTCACAGGGTATGCACCTTATGTTTGTACCTTACACAGACGGTTTTGCTCAGAATGCTATCAAGAATGCAAAGCCTTGCTACGTAAGAGACGAGCAGTAATAAACAACAATTACTTTATCAGATAAGGAGAAATTACTATGGCAAACAAGAAGACCTTTACCCAGGAAGCCTACGACAAGCTTGTCGCTCAGCTCGACTACTTAAAGACAGTAAGAGAGCGTGAGGTTGCTGATAAGCTCAAGGAAGCACGTTCCTTCGGTGACCTTTCAGAAAACGCAGAATACGACGCAGCTAAGGACGAGCAGGCAGCAGTTGCGGCTGAAATCGCCAAGATTGAGCACCTTCTCGATAACGCTATCATCGTTGATGAGAGCGAGCTTGCACACGACGAGGTGGGCGTTGGCTCTATCATCAAGATAAAGGACCTCTCTGACGGCGAGATTGAAACATACAGAATCGGCTCATCTACAGAGTCTGACCCTGACAACGGAATTATCTCCGACGAATCTCCAATCGGCAAGGCTGCTCTTCGTAAGAAGGCAGGCGACAAGTTCGACGTTTCAACACCGGGCGGACTTATCGAGTTCGAAATTGTTGAGGTAAAAAGATAATTTCCTTTGACAAAGACATTAAAGAAAGGATTGATACCAATGAGCGAGCAGATAATCTCAAATGCAGAAGAGATTGAACAGGAGCTTACCGCGGAGGACATTAACTCCCTCAAGAAAATCAGAATGGATAAGCTCGACGAGCTCAAGGAAAACGGCAAGAATCCGTTTGAAATCACAAAGTTTGACGTTAATATAAAGTGCAAGCAGGCTCGTGAGGAATACGAAAAGACCGAGACTGCTATAAAGGCAGAGTGTGGCGACGACGAGGAAGCCTTCAAGGAAAAGCTTGAGGCTGCAAAGGTTACCGTTCGTATGGCAGGAAGAATTATGTCCTGGCGTGATATGGGCAAGGCTAACTTTATCGACATCAGGGATTCCTCTGACAGAATTCAGGTTTATGTAAGAATGAACGACATCGGCGAAGAGAATTTCGCTGACTTCAAGAAGTGGGATATAGGCGACATCGTCGGCGTTGAGGGCTTTGTCTTCAGAACAAGAAGGGGAGAAATTTCTCTCCACGCTAAGAAGATTACCCTTCTCACTAAGTCACTTCTTCCGCTTCCTGAAAAGTGGCACGGCCTCAAGGACCAGGATACAAGATACCGTCAGCGTTACACTGACCTTATCTGCAACCCTGAAGTAAGAGATACTTTTGTAAAGCGTTCAAAGATTATCTCCTGCATAAGACGTTACCTTGATGACAAGGGCTTTATGGAGGTTGAAACTCCTATGCTCGTTTCAAATGCGGGCGGTGCTGCTGCAAGACCTTTTGAAACTCACTACAACGCTCTCGACGAGGACGTAAAGCTGAGAATTTCCCTTGAGCTTTACCTAAAGCGTCTTATCGTCGGCGGTCTTGAAAGAGTTTACGAAATCGGCAGAGTTTTCAGAAACGAGGGCGTTGACGCAAGACACAACCCTGAGTTCACTCTTATGGAGCTCTACCAGGCTTACACAGACTACCACGGTATGATGGACCTCACCGAAGACCTCTTCAAGACACTTGCTATGGAGGTTTGCGGAACATACGAAATCCCTTACGGCGACAAGGTTATCGACCTCGGAAAGCCTTTTGAGAGAATGACTATGATTGAGGCTGTAAAGAAGTTCACGGGCATCGACTTTACTGAGGTAAAGACCGACGAGGAGGCAAAGGAGCTTGCTAAGAAGCACCATGTCGAGTTTGAGGCAAGACACAAGAAGGGCGATATCCTCTCAATGTTCTTTGAGGAATTTGTTGAGGAGCACCTCATCCAGCCTACATTTATTACTGACCACCCGATTGAGATTTCACCTCTCACAAAGAAGAAGCCTGACGACCCTGAGTATGTTGAACGCTTCGAGCTGTTTATCAACACCTGGGAGATGTGCAACGCTTACTCAGAGCTTAATGACCCAATCGACCAGAGAGAGCGTTTTATCGCACAGGAAGAGCTGTTAAAGCAGGGCGACGACGAGGCAAACCGCATCGACGAGGACTTCCTCAGAGCGCTTGAAATCGGTATGCCACCAACGGGCGGTATCGGCTACGGCATCGACAGACTCGTTATGCTCCTTACAAATTCACCTGCTATCAGAGATGTTCTTCTCTTCCCGACAATGAAGAGTTTGGATAAATAAAACCTTTATTTATAAGGGGTTCAGCGTGTGGAAGTCAAAAATTGCGACCGATTTGCGACCAATTTATACATTTGAATAGAACAAGCTTAAAATAGGACTTCATCTAATGTAAGTCCTATTTTTAATATAAAAGAGAGATAAATTTGAATATGATAGTGTTTTTATGGAGGAAAAATGATTTACAGTAAAAAGAAAATGGAAGAAATTGTAGGCGAAATTACAAAACTGGTCGCCGAGTATTCTGAATATCCGAAGGTTAAAAAAGGTGTTAATATTGAAAGTACTGATAAAATTATTTGGTCTAAGGGATGGATAGAGCCTTTTTGCGCTAATTACATAACAGAGATAAATGATAATACCATTATTCCAAGAAAGTTACTAAAAAAGGAACCCAAAATCAAGGATTATGTATCAGTACATCATATGGCTGATAATACCCCTGTCTATTCAAAGTTTTATAGCGATAAGGATAACGTTGTATATGAGAAATTTTTCGTAAAAAAGGGGAATTTGCTTATAGGTGCATTGTTCCATTACAGTGACAAAAAGTTGTGTAGGTTAACAGTTGAACATTTTGATGAAAAAGGTCGTCCAATCGAGTTTGACCGTTTTTCGATGGATGGTGAATCAAAGCGAAAACTTGACAGTATATTTTATACTTATGATAACGACAGAATTATTAAGGCTGAATCAATATTCAGTTTGGATGTTGGTCGTGAATTGAAATTATACGATGATGAGCTATATGTAAATATTGGTTTAATTCTAGATCCCTCAATAGAAAGAATGAATCCTGAAAGTGTTGAAACATTTGATTTTGATTATAATGATAAAATGGAATTAGACACTTATACAAGAACTTCATTCTCGTATGGAAGGGTTATAAGTCACAAATGGAAAATCAAGAAAAGTATTATAAAAAGTTACATAGAATGTGGTATTGGGTGGCTTGGTAAATAAAATATAAGATAATAACCTTATAAATTTCGTCTGCATTCTTGATAACACGGAATGCTATTCTACCGGACGAAGTCGAAACTGATAGGTTTAAAAAAATCAGCAATGTTCATAAATTATAATAATTCCTAGGTGCAAAATGCACAATGGTTTTCAGATTTCGGCAGACACTAAAACAATCAAGACCCCTCGTAATCCGAGAGGTCTTTTTTTCTGAGAAATTTGTCTTTCCCCTTGCAATGCATTTGTAAATATGGTATAATAACAAAGTCGGCTGTCGGGTTTGTTTTGGACAAATCTCACAAATTGCCGACAAGCACCAATCTACTACAAAAGGGGAACACACATCTATGCAATGGTTCGAAAATTCGGTATTTTATCATATCTATCCGCTTGGCTACTGCGGAGCAAAGAAAGAAAACGACTTTGCCTCAAAGCCGACGGGGGACATTAAAAAAGTTATAAATCAGCTTGGCGACATAAAGGCGATGGGCTTTAACGCTATCTACTTCGGCCCTGTCTTTGAGTCAACAAGACACGGCTACGACACAGCCGACTACACGAAAATTGACAGACGACTCGGCACAAACGCAGATTTCAAGGCGGTTTGCGACAAGGCACACGAAAACGGAATAAGAATAGTAGTTGACGGAGTTTTCAACCACGTCGGCAGAAACTTCTGGGCATTTGAGGATGTCAGGAAAAACAAGCTTTCATCCCGCTACCGTGACTGGTTCTGCATCAGAGAGGGTGACTCCTGCTACGGCGACGGCTTTTTCTACGAGGGCTGGGAGGGACACTACGAGCTTGTCAAGCTCAATCTCCACAACCCAGAGGTAAAAGAGCACATAAAGAGCTGTATCACAGGCTGGGTGAACGAATTTAGCATCGACGGAATCCGCCTCGACGTTGCCTACTGCCTCGACTTGCAGTTCCTCAAGGAGCTTAGAGGCCATTGCAAGTGGCTGAAAAACGACTTCTGGCTGATGGGCGAAACACTCCACGGCGACTACAACAAGTGGATGAATGACGAGATGCTCGACAGCGTAACAAACTACGAGTGCTACAAGGGAATATACTCGTCGTTCAACTCGATGAATATGTTTGAAATTTCATATTCTATAAACCGACAGTTCGGCAGTGAGCACTGGTGCATATACCGTGGAAAGCGTCTCTACACCTTTGTTGACAACCACGATGTTTCAAGGATTGCTACAATTCTTTCACGCAAGGAGCACCTTTTCGGTGTCTACACGCTTCTGTTCACAATGCCGGGTATTCCGTCTGTGTATTATATGAGCGAATTCGGCGAGGAAGGCGACAAGGCAAGCGGTGACGATGCTCTCAGACTTCCCTATGAAAAGAGACAGCCGACCGCCCTCACACAGCATATTTCAAGGCTTGCAAAGGCGCACAGCGGTGTCAGAGCCTTGCACAGCGGTGACTACAGACAGCTTGTCGTCACAAACAAGCAGTACGCCTTCGCCCGTTCCTGCGAGGGAAGTGACGCAGTAATAATGATAAACGCCGACGACTGCGACTACACAATGAATGTAGGCAGGGGCGGAGTGTACACAGATGTGCTCACGGGAGAAAAGTGCGATTTATCGGGCAATATTACCCTCAGACCATTTGAAAGCAGGGTGTTTGTAAACGGCGATTTTGTTATTTCGGCACTTGACGAAGTGTCCGCACAGGTGAAAGCTGAAGAGCCGATGTGACCCCCCAGATAAGTTTCTGAGGACATATAGTTTGTTTAGCCCCCCTCAAGGGGGGTTTTTTATATGCAAAGTCGGGAATTTCCTTCGGTAAATCCCGGACTTTGTGCGGTTTCCCCGAAGGTTTGTGACCATCATAGCTTTGTCCGACTGTGCCGTAGCCAGCCACAAAGTTTGTTATAATCTGAAGTTTGTTTTGGCTGGCTTCGGATTTACCTTCGGTAAATCCCGGACTGTGTGCGGTTTCTCCGAAGGTAAATCGACAAGGATAACATATGTTTTTTAACCGTGCCGACAGACAAACCTACTTTCCGCAGAAAGTAGTCGGAGGCACAATTGCCAGCGGCGGCTCGCCGCAAAAAAGCCCTCATTTCTGAGGGCTTGAATTATTATTTCGACTTTTGCTTTGTCCGACTGTGCCGTAGCCAGCCACAAAGTTTGTTATAATCTGAAGTTTGTTTTGGCTGGCTTCGGATTTACCTTCGGTAAATCCCGGACTGTGTGCGGTTTCTCCGACACACTACAAAATAAAAAGCCCCCCTACAGGGGGGCTAAACAAACTATTTGTCCTCAGAAACTTATCTGGGGGGTCACATCGGGTCCAGCATTTTGCTGGCTCGGCGGTTAGTCATACTTCAGTATAATTGTGATAATACCGAGATGGCTTGAGTTGTTGTGTGTGATAGGAACAATGCTTGTCGCATCTACCGACGGGTTGACATCAGTCTTTGCCTGTCTGAGCTTTGCGAAGAAATTAGCGTAGTTTGAGTCAGCAATAAAGCCCGAAGCCTCGCTGTATACTGAGCTGTCCTTGCACCTTACGGTAAACACGATTTCAGAGCCTTCAACCGTCTTGTACAGAACATCTGTAACAACCTTGTCAATCTGAGCGCCCGAAGAAATTATCGAGCTTGTTCTCACATAGTAATTGGCATTTGACGAGGTAGCCGACGGGATATCGAGCATCGACAAGCTGTCTGCGTTGTGGTCAAAATTAAGCTCGCTGTCTGTAAGACCGAAGTAGTTGTAGATAGCACAGCTTGCGTTTTTACCGCTGAAGTCGTCCCAGGTAACGTCGATATTTGTCCATGTGCCGTCGAGACAAACCTTGCTCCACATATGCGGTTCTGTGCCGCTTTGCGAGGTAGCGTTTCCGCTTATTGCAATAGCCTCAATGCCTGCCTCACTGCAAAGCAGGTTGAATGCCTTTGCGTAGCCCTCGCACACAGCTCTGCCTTCAACAAGACAGCCGTACGCTGAGTGTGCGTTTGAAGCTGAGGTATCGTACACGCAGTTGTCAATAATATAATCGTGGAAGAAAAGCGCCTTTTCAAACTGTGTTGAATACTTTGAATTTGCAATCTTTACAAGCTCCCTGACCTTTGCGTCAACAGAAGCCTTTTCATTCTTGTACTGCGACGGAGTCTTGTTGTACTCCTTCATAAGAAGCTTTGTTACATAACCGTCACCGCTTATAGAATAGCTGTACGAATACGGAATCAGGTCACTTTCAGGGAACATCATTCTCATAATTGAGGCAATCTGTGAGATTTCGTCCTCTGTAACAGCTTCGTCGGGGAGAACAATTGTCTCCTCAAAGCCCTCTACACCGTCGATTATTGCCTCCAAAACCTCAAGCATATCGCCGTCGAGCCTGTCCAAAATGCTGTCCTTGTAGTCAAGTGGCGGGTCTGCAACAGGCTTCGCTGTTGTAGTGGTGGTCGTAGTCGTTGTGGTGGCAGTCGTTGTGGAAGTAGTCGTGTCAGACTGCGACGATGGTTTCTTGGTGGTTGTAGTGGTTGTTTTTCCGGAAGAATCCGAGGTCTGAGGCTTTTTGCTCGTTGTGTCAGAGGTAACCTTCTGCGTAGTTGTCGTAGTGGTTGTCCTGTCACTTGAAGTGCTCTGCGAGGTTATGGTGTCTCCAGAGCCTGCGGTTATTTCAGTTTCAGTCGGTGAAGCTGAGGTAGTTGTTGTGGTTGTTGTAGTTGTACTATTATCTGAATTGCTTTGTGATGAAGCAGAATCAACGTCAGACGAGCTACCTTCCTTGCAGGCGGTAAGTCCCGACAGCGTCATAACTGCACACAGGCACATAAGCGCAATAAGTTTTTTCAGGTTCATTGTTTCTCCTCTCGGGGTTACGGGCAAACGCCCTAAAACAAAAGCTTACATAATAATCATAGCCCATTTTAGCCCCTGTGTCAATAGACTTTACGGCTACAATTCGTTCATTTTGATTACAATTTGATTACAGTATATAACAAACAGCCCGTCCCGATAGTTTGCGGTTGTCGTTAATTTGTCTGGACGGGCTTTGGATTTCCGCAGGAAATCCCCCGACTTTGCTTATACACCCCGAAGGTTTGTGACCATCATAGCTTTGTTCGACTGTGCCGACAGACTATCTTTCGTTTCTCAGAAAGTAGAGGGAGGCACAATCGCCACCGCTGGCAAGCCACACGCTTGACCGAAACTTTTAATGCTTTATCCTATATGACAAAATAAAAAGCCCCCAGAAATGAGGGCTTTTGTTATTCTATTATTCCGCCGACTTTCGCTTTGTCCGACCGCAGCGACAAACTATCTTTTTGTCCGCAGTCACTTATCGGAGCTGCAAACGGGTCCAGCGTCTCGCTGGCGGGTCAAGCGTCTCGCTTGAGGAAGAGTTCACGAATGAGCTTACCGCTTTCGGTGAGCTGGTCTGTACCTGCCTTGATATTTGACAAATCAGTACCCGACTTGAAAGCCGAAGCGGTCTCACCCTTGTCGCAGAAGCTCCAGTTGAAGTATCCGATAGAATACGAGTCGAGAAGTGACAGCCACTTTTTTGTCTGGTCCTTGTTGAAACCGCCGTTGCCCGAAGCATCGCAGGTTCCGAACTCTGAAACAAGCACAGGCAAGCCTGCGTTGTAGCACTGTGTCAGCCTGTCTCTCAGCCAGTCTGTGTGGGTGTTTGCGTAGAAATGGAGAGCGTAAACGGTGTTCTTGTCAGAAAGCCTGTCGTTTTTCGCCTTGTCAATATCCTGCGACCATGTCGGCGTACCGCAGATAATAACAGCGTCGCTGTCGTACTTTCTGATTTCTGCGATAACCTCGTCAGCGTAGGTCTTTATCTTGCTCCAGGAAACGTTGCCGTTCGGCTCGTTGCAAATCTCGTAGATAATATTCGGGTAGTCGCCGTACTCCTTTGCAATCTTACCGAAGAATTCCTTTGACTCCTTAGTGTGAGTTGTAGGGTCGCCCGGGTTTAATACATGCCAGTCAACAATTACGTACATTCCAAGGTCAATGCAGGCGTCAACTCCCTTTGTAACAAGCTGATAGTTTGTTTCAGGCTGTGCAAGATAGAGCGATTCAGAACCGCCCCACGACTCCTCAATATACATCGCAAGTCGCATAGCGTTGCAGTTCCAGTCATCTCTGAAAACCTTGAAGCTCTGCTTTGAAACTGCCTTAGGGAACCAGCCCAGACCGTGAGTTGACATACCGATGAGCTGGAACTTGTTTCCGCTCTGGTCAACAATATTCGCACCCTTTACAGAAAGCTGTCCGTGCTCTGCAACAGGCGTACCCGACGGAGCGTCGTTCTGCACAGGCTCCTGCGGTTTCTTTGTTGTAGTTGTGGTAGTAACAGGCTTCTTTGCGGTAGTGGTGGTAGTAGTTGTTGTAGCCTCAGGTGTAGTTGTAGTCGTAGCCTCGGTTGTAGTCTGCGAGGTTGTTGTAGTAGTGGTTGCAGACTCAGTTTCAGCCTCTGTTGTAGTTGTTGTAACAGTCGGCTCGTCTGACTGCGAGGCGGTAGTTGTCACAGCCTCATCAGATGTCGTTGTTGCAGAAGATGTGTCAGACGTTGTAACAGAGGCGGTCGTTGTCTGAGCCTCACCGCTGTTTTTGATACCGTCGCCGCCGTCAAGAATCGGTGCAGCAAGTATCGTTATTGCCGCAACCGCCATAAGTGCAATGGCAAAAAGCTTATTTTTCATAGCAATCCGTCACCTTCTCAGATGATAAAATTCTTCGCCTTGTTGACAATGCTCTTGTCATTTTCATAGGACAGAACAGAGCATATTCTTCCAAGCTCAACCCAGCGGATTTCAGCAATTTCGTCTTCCTGCGGTGTGAAGTCGGTGTTTTTCGCCCTGGCGATAAAGTAGACAACCTGCTTGTTGGTGTCCTTTTTAGGAGAATAGGAAACAATCTCCCTGAAGGTCGGGTCGATGATAACGTCGATGCCCGTTTCTTCCTTGATTTCTCTCATTGCGGTTTCAATCTCGGTCTCGTTTCCCTCAACGTGTCCCTTAGGGAAAGACCAGTGACCGCTGTTAATGTGCTTGATAAGCAGAATTTCGGTATTTCCGTGGTACTTTCGGTAAACAATTGCACCACACGATTTTTCATTTTGCATAGCCTTTTTGATAATCCTTTCTGCGTCTGGCAAGGGGCTTTTGCCCCGCCGACAATAATGCGTGAAAAGATTTTCGGAAATCTCCCACTAGTTAACTTAATTATAGCACACTTTTTCTCGTTTGTCTTTAGTTTTTTTAAATTTTCTGAAACTTTTTATTTTTTACGTTCACAAATGCCCTGCGAGGTTGAAAAAAATATCGGAATGTGATATAATTTCTTTGGCAGTCTTGCCAAAACTATATCTCAAGGGTGAGAATCTGACTATGAATAATAACGATAGAGAAATCTATGACTATAAAAAAGACAACGTGTTCGGCGAAAAGAAAAAGAAAAAGCGTATCCGCTGGGACGTCGTTTTCATATTTGCGTCGCTTGTTGTGATAATTGCAACGATTCTGATTGTGCTTAAAATTATCGACGGGGCTGAAAAGAATGATTCGGGAAGCTCGCTTGCAACTCAGAGCCAACCCGAAGAAACTACAACCACTACAACCGTGACGACAACTACCCCGACCACCACGACAACCACAACCACGACAGTTACTGAGCCGCCGCTTCCGTATCCTGTCGAGAAGGATATTCAGATAATTGACGGTGCGACATACATAAACGGAATACTTGTTATAAACAAGACCTATTCTGTGCCCGCAAGCTTTGACCCGGGCGTTGACCCTGTTGCATATGCGGCACTTGAGGAAATGTACGCAGCCGCTTCAAAAGAGGGAATTTCTCTCTGGACTGCGTCGGGTTACCGCACTTATGATTATCAGAAAAATCTGTATGAGAACTATGCCGCAAGAGACGGCTACGACGAGGCTGACAGATATTCTGCAAGACCGGGCAACTCAGAGCATGAATCGGGACTTGCGTTTGACGTGAACGACCCGAGTGAGAGCTTCCACGGTACACCTGAGGCAATCTGGCTTGAGGAGAACTGTGCAAAGTACGGCTTTATTATCCGTTACCCGAAGGGAAAAGAGGATATAACAGGCTTTATGTACGAGTCGTGGCATATACGCTATGTCGGTACTGAGATAGCAACTGTTATTATGGAAAACGGCATCTGCCTCGAGGAGTATTTTGATATTACGTCGAAGTACCCGGATTCTATTGAAAATTAGATAACAATAAGCCCATTTATCGTGGCTGAATTAGGGAACACTTAATTCAAGATAGTGGATAGCAGAAATGCTATCCACTTTTCTTTTGTGTGGATTACTTCACAGCACCGATGTGCGTGAAGTAAATATCAATATCCTGATGCTCTTTGCCGAAGC
>JAFQLH010000072.1 GCA_017396665.1 Oscillospiraceae bacterium
ATATTAAGAGTACATTTAACTCAATTCTTGATTCCCTTTCTGACACCTTTGCATCAATTAACCCAGCCGCTGAGCAGGTTAACTTCGGTGCTATTCAGGTATCAAACGCTGCACAGGCTCTTTCACAGGGCTCCACACAGCAGGCTAGCTCAATCGAAGAGCTTTCAGCTACCCTTTCAGATGTTGCAAATCAGATTACATACAATGCTAATGCTGCTAAGGACGCATTCAGAATTGTTAATGACAATACTAACTCAATCAACAGCTGTAACAACGATATGACAAAGATGCTTGCAGCTATGAACGAAATCAATGATTCTTCAGCACAGATTTCAAAGATTATCAAGGTTATCGACGATATCGCATTCCAGACAAACATCCTTGCTCTTAACGCTGCCGTAGAAGCTGCAAGAGAAGGTTCAAAGGGCTTCGGTGTTGTTGCTGACGAAGTAAGAAGACTTGCCGCTAAGAGTGCTGAGGCCGCTAAGCAGACATCTTCTCTTATTGAGGAATCCTCAACCGCGGTTAAGCGTGGTTCAAGCATTGCAGAGGTTACTGCAAACTCACTCCACGAAATCGTTGAAAACTCTGCTCAGATTAAGAAGCTTGTAAAGGATATCTCCGATGCTTCTGAGCACCAGTCAGAAGCTGTTGTTCAGATTAACACAGGTGTTGACCAGATTTCTGCTGTTGTTGCTGCCAATACTTCATCTGCTGTTGGCTCTGCTTCTGCAAGTGAAGAGCTTTCGAGCCAGTCACTTATTCTCAAGAATATGATTGCAAGATTCAAGCTTTCAGACAAGCACGGTGTCGGAACAACCCAGTACAACTACATAGACGAATCTGAAGATACTTTAGAAGATGAGCCTCAGGTACACGAAACGACTCCCGCAGTTTCTAGATTTGCCTACCCTGTTGACGAACCGGAACAAGACGATATAACAATTGTTCTTGATGATGACGATGATAAATATTAAATGAAAAGAGGTTTTAACCTATGAAAAGAAGAATTGGTATCCTTACAAGTGGCGGTGACTGTCCCGGCCTTAATGCAACAATAAGAGGTGTAGCTAAGGCATGTTACGAAAAGTTCGGCAATGACGGAATTGAAATTGTCGGAATAAATGACGGCTTTTCAGGACTTATAAACAACCAGTGCAAAGAAATGGAGCCATCAGACTTTTCAGGTATCCTTACAACAGGCGGAACTATATTCGGTACCAAGAGAACACCTTTCAAAATGATGAAGGTCATTGAGGATGACAACATCAACAAAGTTAAGGCTATGAAGGAAACCTACAAGAAACAGAAGCTTGACTGTCTGTTCACTCTCGGCGGCAACGGAACACACAAGACTGCTAACCTCCTTTCAGAAGAAGGCCTTAATGTAATTGGTCTTCCTAAGACAATCGACAACGACATCTGGGGCACAAGCGTTACTTTCGGATTCCACACATCGGTTGATATTGCTACAGACGTTATAGACAGACTTCACACAACAGCAGATTCACACGGTAGAATCCTTGTAGTTGAGATTATGGGAAACAAGGCTGGCTGGCTAACTCTGTATTCAGGTGTTGCAGGCGGTGCAGACATAATTGTTATTCCTGAGATACCATTTGACATCGACAAGCTTTCTGAGGCTTGCGAGAAGCGTGCAAAGGCAGGAAAGGATTTCTCTATAATCGCAGTTGCTGAAGGTGCATTTGACGTTGACGAAGCAAAGATGAAGAAAAAGGAACGTGCAAAGAAGAGAGCTGAAGCCGGTGAAAAGACTGCATCAGCAAGAATTGCATCTGCAATAGAAGCAAACACAGGTATTGAAACCAGAGTATGCGTACCGGGACATATGCTCAGAGGCGGTAGCCCTTCGGCTTATGACAGAGTGCTTGCTACACAGTTCGGTTGCAGAGCTGCAGAGCTTCTCTTCAAGGAAAAGTTCGGATACACAGTTGCAATGGTAGACGAAAAGATTACCGAAAACAAGCTCATAGACATTGCAGGAAAAACAAAGTTCGTTACCGAAGATGACCAGATGGTACTTGCCGCAAGAAGAATCGGCGTTTCATTCGGAGACTAAAACAAAAAGCCTTGACTCATATGAGCCAAGGCTTTAATTATTGTTATTTGAAAAGGTAGAAGGATGTAATCCACTTTATCATATATTCCTCATAATCATCCTTATCCTCGTCGTAGCACCACGCAGTAATCTCATACATATAAGTGCCGTCGAACATATATCCAATCATTACAAACGCTTTCTTTTCTCTGTCTCCAAGAACTTTCACATTATCGCTTGAGAAAGAGAAAATTGAAAAGTCGCCGTGCTGCTCAGGTTCAACAGACTGTCCCTCGAAAGACATCCCCTTCAGAATAGTATTTATCTGTTCCTGAGTGATTTCATCAGTACCGATGTTAGTTCTACCAACAGCTACCGCTGCATCATCACAGCCAAGGAATAACATTTTCTCAACATTAGGGCCTGCGATATAGTTCTTTGTCTTATCTTCGAAAATATTTGGTACTCTGATTGCGTAGGATGTATTGATTGAATACTTATAATTATGAATCTTGTAGGAATCCGTATCCTCAATAGCCTTCTGTGTCTTGCTCTTTGTCATGAAAAATCCGACAATACCGATTACGAGTACGACACCAAGTACGATTGCAACTGTGAGCTTCGATGACGCTCCCTTATTATTTTTTCTCATATTATTTCCCTCTCATATAACAAAGGCTCTGCTTTAACAGAGCCTTTATAGTTAATTAATTAAAGACTAAATGACTCAATCCACTTAATCATATACTCTTCATAGTCAGCAGCATCGCTATAATAGCAAACTGTTGAAACAGCATACAGATATGTATCCTTCGGCATATAGCCAATTACAAGATATGCATCTTCGTCATTTTCAAGAATACCTTTACCTGAAGCCTTATAGGATATAAGGATATAATCGCCCTTATTCTGAGCATTTACATTCTCACCATTGACAGTGTAATTCTCAAAAAGCTTTTCAATCATAGGGACAGTTAATTCTCCGCCCATGTTCTGTCTTGCCACAGATACAGCAGCAATATCACACTCAAAGTACGCAAGCTGTTCTTCACCTGAGCTTGTTTTATAAGTCTCATCGCTTTCTTCCATAACATCAGGGATTTCGATTGTGAAACCGCCCTTGATGGACTCAGTCTTATAAGAATCAACATCTGTAATGCTTCTGTCTTCCTTGCCGCTGTTATATACATAGAACAACACACCGGCAATAGCGCCAACTATTACAAGGATTATTGTAATAACAACCTGAGAAACGCCCTTATAGTTCTTCTGCTTCATATAATTTTCCCCCTTATAAACACACAAAGCAAGCAGGCTTGATTCAGACTGCTTGCTTTATAATTTTGATTACTTACCAATCATTGAAGCAACTTCGTCAGCGAAATTGTCTTCCTTCTTCTCAACGCCTTCGCCTCTTGCGAAACGAACAAACTGAGCAATCTCAATCTTGCCGCCAAGTGCCTTAGCTGTATCAGCTACGTACTTGCCAACAGATTCCTTATTCTCTGCCTTAACGTATTCCTGGTCAACGAGGCAGTTTTCTGTGTAGAACTTTCCAACCTTACCCTCAACAATCTTCTCAAGAACCTGCTGTGGCTTGTTAGCCATCTTAGGGTCTTCAGCCATCTGTGTGAGCATAATCTTCTTTTCCTCTTCGATAACAGAAGCAGGAACTGCTGTTCTGTCGAGGTAGCCAGGGTTCATAGCAGCAATCTGGAGAGCACAGTTCTTACCTACTTCGAATACCTTATCAGCATCGAGGTCTGTATCGAGCTTAACCATTACGCCGATGCTTCCGCCGCCGTGAACGTAAGGAACGAGAACACCTTCGAGTCTTTCGAATCTACGGATAACCATGTTTTCTCTAATCTTGATGAAGAGCTCCTGGAGAGTTTCTTCAACTGTAGCTGTACCGCCGCTGATTGTTGTAGCCTTAAGAGCCTCAACGTCTGCAGGGTTCTTTTCAATAATTGTCTTAGCAACTGCAGCAACGAAAGCCTTAAACTCTTCGTTATTTGCAGCGAAGTCTGTTTCGATATTTACTTCGAGAACGACACCAACGTTGCCTTCAACAACAGAAGTTACGATACCTTCTGCAGCTGTTCTGCCAGCCTTCTTAGCCTGTGTAGCAAGACCCTTCTCACGAAGAATAAGGATAGCCTTGTCCATATCGCCGTCAGCTTCAACAAGTGCCTTCTTACAGTCCATCATACCTACGCCTGTAACCTTCATAAGATCTTTAATTTCCTGAACGGATGCCTTTGCCATTGTAATTCCTCCTAAATTTAAT
>JAFQLH010000073.1 GCA_017396665.1 Oscillospiraceae bacterium
ATCCAGCCTTCGTTCTTGCCCTGGAAGGAAGCAATTCTGAGAGCGAAGCACTTCTTGCCGAGGAGAACGTTTCCGCCGTAGCCTGAGTTGATAGACCAGATTGTGTTATCCTCAGGGAACTGAACGATGTATCTCTTTTCAGGGTCAAGGTCAGCCTTAGCGTGAAGACCTCTTACGAAGTCGTCAGAGGTGTCGCCGAGGTTTTCGAATGCCTTAACGCCTACTCTTGTCATAATGTCCATGTTGAGAACAACATAGATTGAGTCAGTAACCTCAACACCAACCTTAGCGAGAGGTGAGCCGATAGGACCCATTGAGTAAGGGATAACGTACATTGTTCTGCCCTTCATGGAACCATCGTACATAGGTGTGAGCTTAGCGTACATTTCCTTAGGGTCACACCAGTTGTTTGTCGGACCAGCGTCCTCCTTTGTGCGTGAGCAAATGAAGGTTCTGTCCTCAACTCTTGCTACGTCAGCAGGGTCTGTTCTGTGGTAGATACAGCCGGGAAGCTTTTCCTGGTTGAGAGCTATCATTTCACCTGTTGAGAGTGCCTCGTTGCGAAGAGCCTCAAGCTGCTCGTCGCTGCCATCTATCCAAACTACATTGTCAGGCTTTGTCAGAGCAATCATTTCTTCAACCCAAGCGTTAACGTTAGGGTTCTTTGTTAAACTTGCCATAATAAAACTCCTTTCGGTTATTAAAAATTACGGAAAATCGAAAGCAGAATAAAAATATCAAATTTTCCTCGTATAATATTATACCCGAATTCTGTCAATAAGTCAATAGTAAATTGTTAAATTGCTCACAATCATAGCCTGTTAACACATATGAAAAAACTGCAATTTTTTGTTGAAAAAATAAATGTAATGTGATATAATTAACGTGTGCGTATTTAGGCGGACCCGAGCCGCCAATTTGCAAGGAGGAAAGATTATATGAGCTACGCTGATAAGGTGTTTATCGAAAACTGCACAGATATTATAGAAAACGGATTTATGGACAATGAAATGGACGTAAGACCGCATTGGGAGGACGGAACACCTGCCCATACAATCAAGAAATTCGGTGTCGTAAACCGTTACGACCTCTCGAAAGAATTTCCTATCCTGACAATCAGAAGAACATATATAAAATCGGCGGTCGATGAGCTCTTCTGGATTTGGCAGAAGAAGTCCAACAACATAAAGGAGCTTGGAAGTCACGTCTGGGATTCATGGGCTGACGAAAACGGCTCAATCGGAAAGGCATACGGATACCAGCTCGGTATCAAGCATAAGTATAAGGAAGGAATGTTCGACCAGGTCGACAGAGTCCTCTATGACTTAAAGTACAATAAGGGAAGCCGTAGAATTATCACAAACATCTATAACCACGCAGACCTTTCTGAGATGGGACTGTATCCTTGTGCCTACAGCATGACCTTCAATGTCTGCGACGGAAAGCTCAATTCAATCCTCAACCAGCGTTCACAGGATATGCTCACAGCGAACAACTGGAACGTATGCCAGTATGCAATGCTCACATATATGCTCGCACAGGTAAGCGGACTTGAGGTAGGCGAGTTTGTCCACGTTATCGCTGATGCACATATCTATGACAGACATATTCCGCTCGTTAAGGAGATTTTGGAGAATACTCCTTACGATGCACCGAAGCTCATACTCGATAAGTCAATAGATGACTTCTATAAGTTCACAAAGGATTCCTTCTCACTCGAAAACTATAAGTACCACGAGTTCAAGAAGACTATTCCTGTTGCTATATAAGGAGAAACACCTATGAATATGATTTTGTCAGTATCACTCGATTGGGGAATAGGCAAGGATAATGACCTGCTGTTTCACGTCAAGGAGGATATGCAGTTTTTCAGAAGAACAACAATGGGCAAGTGCGTCGTAATGGGAAGAAAGACCTTGGAGTCATTCCCGAATGCAAAGCCGCTTCCTAAAAGAGATAACGTCGTGCTGACACGAAGCGAAGACTATTCGCCCGAAGGCGTGACCGTCTGCCATAACGTGCAGGAGGTTCTCGATTACGTCAAGAAGTACGACAGCGACGACGTTTTTGTAATCGGCGGAGCACAGGTCTATGAGCTGTTTATGCCGTATTGCAACAGAATTTATCTTACAAAGTTCAAGGCGTCAAAGCCTTGCGACAGATACTTTGCAAACCTCGATGAGAATAACGAATGGAAATGTGTAATGACAGTTCCGAGAGAGTATAACGGACTTGAGTTCGAGTTCACTCTCTATGAAAGAAAATAAAGCTTCAAGGGGGAGAATAAATGGCGGAAGAAATGATAATTTATAAGTGTCCCGAATGTGGTGCCGATATCCAGTTCAGCGCAACAGAAGGAAAAATGACCTGCCGTTACTGTGACGGACAGTTCGACGTGAAAGAGCTTGAAAACTACGATAAGGGACGTCTTGAGCCTAAGCCTGAGCAGTTTGACTGGAAGACCTTCGACGAAAAAGAAGGACGAGAAGACTGGTCAGCGTCTGAGCTTAATCAGTTTGTTACATACCGCTGTTCGCATTGCGGAGGCGAAATTATCGGCGAAGGCACAACTATGGCAACAAAATGCCCGTATTGTGATAACCCTGTCGTAATGGGAGAATCGATTAACGGTCTCCTCAGACCTGACTTCATAATCCCGTTCAAGAAAACTCCGGAGGATGTCCAGAGAGCCTTCAAGGGCTTTATGAAGGGCAAGCTCCTGCTTCCTAAAAAGTTCAAGGAGCGTAATAAGCCCGAGAATATAAGCGGTCTGTATGTGCCGTTCTGGCTCTTTGACTGCGATAGCGACGGACAGGCTGATTTTACCGCAACAAAGGTAACAACCTGGCGTTCGGGTGACTACAGATACCGTAAAACAGACTACTATTCCGTAAAGAGAGCAGGAACAATGACATTCCTCGATATCCCTGTCGACGGCTCAACAAAGATGGACGACAAATTTATGGAGTCAATCGAGCCGTATGATTACAGAGGAATCGAAAAATTCAACGCAGCTTACCTCGCAGGATATGTTTCAGACAGATATGACGTAGACGTAAAGGGCAGTATAGAAAGAGCAAACCGCAGAATACGTTCAAGTACAAGCGATATGCTCCGTTCAACCATCCAGGGCTATAGTACAGTGTCTGCAAACCACCTTTCTGTTCAGATAAAGGAAGGCGATATACGATATGCTCTGTTCCCTGTGTGGATGATGAATACAGAGTATAAGGGCAAGAAGTATACCTTTGCTATGAACGGACAGACAGGAAAAATGGTCGGAGAGCTTCCGATAGATAATCTCAAGCTGGCACTCTATCTTATTGCGTCAGGACTTATTATCCTCGCAATACTGATGATGCTGTTCGGCATGATGTAGGAGGTGGCTTGAAATGATGAAGAAGATTTTCTCACTCCTTGCCTGCCTTACCGTTGCGGTAACAATGGCATCACCTCTGTACGCTCACGCTGAAACAGATGTGTATGATGATTATTATTATGAAGATGACTTTTTAAGTGAGTATGACGATTGGCTTGATGATACCGCCGATGATGACACTTTGGGCGAAACCGGAGAGCTCAAAAGAGTTGTCGATAAGGCAAACCTTCTTACTGTCAACGAAGAGGATGACCTCAAAGAAAGCATCGACAAGCTTATCGATGAGTACCAGTTCGACTGCGTTATCCTGACTGTCGATTCGTTTGGCGGAAACTATATGGATATAAGCGACTACGCCTATAATTATTACTTGAATAACGGCTATGGTCTTGACTATAAGAACAGTGATTTCTCCGCCAGCGTCCAGGACGAATACGGCAGGGACGGTATCATTTTCGTAGTCTCTATGAATACAAGAGAATGGTGGTTCTTGCAGTTCGGAGACGGTAAGAAAGTAATCTCTGACTCCTATGGGCTTGAGTGGCTCGAGTATAAGGTTATCGACGAGCTGTCTGACGGCGACTATTATGAGTGCTTTGATAAGTTCGTAACCTCTGTTCACGACTTTGTAAGAGAAGCATCAGAGGACAAACCTTACGGCACACTCCACCCGAAGATTGACGTAGAAGCTTATTGGGAAAAGATTAATGATAAGATTATCATAATAATCGCAATAACTGTTGTTGCTTTACTTATTATCGCATCGCTCCTCAAAAAGACAATGAAAACTGTTATGAGACAGCCGGATGCAAACAGCTATGTCAAGAGAGGCAGCTTCAAACTGTACTTTATGAACGATACATTCCTGCGTACAAGTACAACACGCACAAGAGTAAAAAGCTCAGGCGGTGGCCGAGGAGGCGGAAGTCGAGGCGGAAGCCGTGGAGGCCGTGGCGGACGCTTCTAAATAAACTGAATATGAAAGGCAGGTGAGGGCTGTGGCGGAGCTTAAGAATAAAACCAATGACGAGTATATCGACGTTGCCGGTAATGCCGATTATCAGAATCAGTCGAAAATATACTACCGTGAGTTTCTTAACTGGCGAAGCTCCGGTAACAACCCTTATGCCTATTCGTTTGTACGAAGAAAGAATGAGCACTCGTATGTCGACGGAAAAGGATATATAAGCAAGAACCCTCAGGAGATTGAAAGCAAGGTCTTAAAGCGTTGCTGCAGACTCATAGCAATGACAATGTTCACAATTCTCCTGCTGTCATTAGTCGAAATCTTTTATGTGAGCATCTATATGAAAAGCCTCACCCTGTCGGCAACAAAAACAATCTACAGCGAGCCGTATGAACGGTATGATGTCCCTATGACACTCTGCCTCGTAATATGCGGAATGAGAATTCTCAAGCTTCTCTTGCCGATACTGGTGTTTGTGCTCGATACAAGAATCCCCCGTGAAGTAGTCCTCCCAAAAGGGGACAGAGACTATAAATCACTCTCAAGCTGTGCCTATGTTATGGCGCTTATGACAGCATCCTTCTGCAAAATAGCAAGTGAGGTGCTTGCTGCAGTGTGCGAAAAACTCGGAGTCGGTGTCTACCGCTTTGAGTA
>JAFQLH010000011.1 GCA_017396665.1 Oscillospiraceae bacterium
CCGCTCGACAAACGCTTCGGGTGCTATGTATCTTGACAACTACTACGAGCAGAACCTAAGCGGTGCTAACGAAGCAGGCATGCCTGCGGGAGTATACTTCTACTCACAGGCAACGACTGTTGCAGAGGCTAAGGCGGAGGCTCAGTACTGCATTGACATGCTTGAAGGCTACGAGCTTGAGCTTCCTATTGTAATGGACTTTGAATACGCCTGGATAAACGGAGGCCACGGCGGAAGGCTTTACAACGCTCATTTGTCTGAAGACAAGGCAACTGAGGTTATTATGGCTTTTCTTGACACAGTAAAGCAGGCAGGCTATGACGGTATGCTTTACGCCAACAAGTCGACACTTATTGACAGCATGCATGCTGAGACGATTGAAAAGGAATACCCTATCTGGCTTGCACATTACACCAAAGACACTGACTATGAGGGTGAATACTACATCTGGCAATACAGCGATGTTGGTGTTTGCGAGTCGGTTGAGAGCGACTACATAGACTGCAACTTTATGTTCACGGCACATGTTGCGGAAGATATATATTTTGAGCAGGAGGAATACATTGTTCCTCAGGGACAGGCATTTGAAATGTCGGCTCAGACTGTTCCTATGAACTGCATTTCTGAAATCACATGGAAGACGAGCAATCCTGCTGTCGGATATTTCAGCAAGACGACCTCGACATTTATGGCGGTTTCTCCGGGAACTACGACAATTACGGCGACAACTGACAACGGAAAGGTTGCTTCCTGCAAGGTTAAGGTTGTAAGGTCGCTTGAGCACGTTATGGCAAACGAGCTTTCAAGCTACACCTACACAGGCACAGCCTTTGTTCCTGATGCTATACTTTATTACACCCAGGAAACAAATGCTGTTACCAACGCACAGGCACCCATTCACGTAAAGCCTTCAAAGTACACAAGCAAGCTTGTTACACTACCTGCCGGTGCTTCAGTTGAGATAATGGGCAGCGCTACTGTTGACGGAAAGAGCTTTTATGCTGTTTGCTATGACAACGGAATATCAAAGACCTACGGTTACATAAGCTGTGACTACGTTGACTGCGAGCTTAAGACAATAAAGCTTATTGAGGGTGCGGATTACAAAAAGACCTACGCATCGAACAAAAATGCAGGAACGGCCACTATCACGATAAAGCCTGCGGGTGATAATTTTGTTTCAAGCAAGAAGCTTTATTTCACTATAAATCCTGCTGATATATCATCAGCTGAAATCGGAGCTGTGTCAAATCAGCAGCACACAGGCTCTGCCCTGACACCTTCTGTTTCGGTTTACTACAGAGGCTCACTACTTACTCTCGGCAAGGATTACACTGCTGCTTATTCAAACAACACAAACGTCGGAACTGCTACTGTAAAGATAACCGGCAAGGGCAACTTCAAGGGAAGTACTTCCCTCAAATTCAACATAGTAAGCTCACAGCTTACGGCTCTGACAGGCGGTAATATTACTGTATCAGACTCTGCACTTAACTCCGACGGAAGTCTTATTGAGCCTGAGGTTACTGTAAAGACTGCTGACGGAAAGGTACTCACAAAGGATACTGACTACAAGCTGAGCTACTCGCTGTTCCCACAAAAGGGCTATGCGATTGTTACAGCATCGGGCATTGGCTCTTACACGGGTTATTTAAGCCAGACCTTTAAGCTCTCGGGAATCCCGATTGACAGCTTTACTGCGACACTTGATTTTGAAAACACTGCATACACAGGCAAGCCGATAAAGCCACATGTTACCCTTCAGGACACAGACGGAAACGTTCTTAACGAGTTTTTAGACTACACTGTAAGCTACAAGAATAACACAAGCGTTGGCACTGCTACTGTTACTATAACAGGCTGTGGAAAGTACACCTCGAGCATTTCAAAGACCTTTACTATCGGAAATGCTGATATTTCGTCGGCTACTGTAAAGACAGAGTTTGAGCGTTATGATTACACAGGCGGAAAGATTACACCTGCTGTAAAGGTTATATTTAACTCTACAGAGCTTGTACAGGGTGTTGACTATGATGTAACCTACTCTTCTAATGTAAACATAGGCAGAGGTCTTGTGACAATCACAGGCAAGGGCATTTTCACAGGAAGCTGCACGGCTACTTTTGACATTGTGCCTAAGAGAAACATAGTTTCAGAGGTGTTCTCACCTGCTGACAGAACTATCGGGGTATCCTGGACTTCGGACAGCTCTGTTGACGGATACGAGGTTCATTACAGCTCAAAGGAGAGCTTTGTTGGCGGACTTACTGTAAAGCTTGAGGACAACACAATTTCTAAGACAAGCTTCCAGAGCGGGCTTGTTATAGGAAGAACCTATTACATAAGAGTCCGTTCCTACAAGGTTATAAACGGCACTACTGTATACGGTGAATGGAGCGAGGGTGTGTCCTTTGTTCTCAGACCTAAGAAGGCAACTATATCATCTGTTACAGTTCCTTCAAAGCGTACAGTTATGGCACAATGGGTAGCTGACCCGCTTGTTTCGGGCTATGAGGTTCACTATACTTCAAAGGCTGACCTTTCGGGCGGACTTACTGTTGATGCTCCTTCAAAGGACATGACAAGCGTTTCATTCAACAAGGGTATTACTGTTGGCAGGACCTACTATGTAAGGGTACGTTCCTACAAGGTTATTGATGATGTAAAGGTATACGGAGAATACAGCGATGCGTTGTCTGTTACCATTTACCCTGACAAGCAGACCATTGCTTCTGTATACACACCCGGGCACAGGGCTATTGCGGTAACCTGGAAGAAGGATTCCTCCGTTACGGGCTACGAGGTACATTACTCCTCAAAGGAGTCATTTGAGGGCGGATATGTTGTTCCTGCTGAAGGAAACAGCACGACTCAGACAGCGTTCCAGCGTGGCCTTGTTATTGGCAGAACCTACTACATAAGACTGCGTTCATACAAGGTTGCTGACGGAAACACGGTATACGGAGAATGGAGTGACCCTGTAAAGTTTAAACTCACATCTCAGAGGCCTGCTATAAACTCTGTATCCTCCCCTTCCAAGAGGCTTATTGAAGCAAGCTGGCTTGGTGTAGACAATGCTGACGGATACGAGCTTCACTACTCCTCAAGTGCCACTTCCGCAGGTGGGATTTATGTAGACACAGGTGCTCAGACGACAGCTTCATTCCAGTCGGGACTTGTTATCGGAAGGACATACTACATAAGAGTTCGAAGCTACAAGCAAATCGGCGAAGTTAAGTATTACAGCGAATGGAGTGAGGTTGTACCTTACGAGCTTTTACCGCATAAGGCTGTTATAACCTCTGTTTCTACTCCTTCAAAGAGAAAGATAACAGTAAGCTGGGAAAAGGACACGACCGTTACGGGATACGAGCTTCACTACTGCTCAAACTCCGCATTTTCGGGTGGTATTACTGTAAAGGTACCAAAGAACTCGACGACCTCGCTGACCTTCCAGTCCGGACTTGTTGTCGGAAGGAATTACTACATAAGGGTACGTTCATACCGCATAACTGACGGCAAGACGGTATACGGACCTTGGAGTGATACTACACAATACGTTTGCAAATAAAACACAAAAGCTCCGCAGGGAATTCCCTGTGGAGCTTAAATTTATCCTCTTGTGAGCATTTCGTCGATGCAGACTCTTGCGTTTTTAATCTGCTCATCAGAAAGAACTATTTCATTTTCGTTATTATCCTTGCCGATATCTTTAAGGACACTGAGGACACCTGCAAGTGTTGTAAGCTTCATATCCTCACAGACGAGCTTTTTAGACAAGGTATAGAATTTCTTATCGGGACATTCTATACTCAGGTGCTCTGCGATACTGTTTTCTGTACCGATAATAAACTCAGTAGCGTCGCTTTCCTTAGCATAGTCCATAATACCTGCTGTTGAGCCGACATAGTCCGCAAGCTTTACGACCTCAGGCTTACACTCCGGATGCACGAGAAGCAGAGCGTTCGGGTAGCGTTTTCTTGCCTCTTTAACATCCTCTGCAGTTACTCTGTTATGGATAGGACATCCGCCGTTAATAAGCTTTATATCCTTCTCCGGCACTGCTCTTTTTACAAAGTCACCGAGGTTACAGTCCGGGATAAACAGCAGCTTATCCTCCTTCATTTCAGACACAATCTTGAGTGCTGAAGATGAAGTTACACACACGTCGCAAAGCTCCTTGAGCTCGGCGGTTGTATTGATATATGCCACGACCTTTCTGTCCGGCTCTTCCGCTTTGATTTGTTTCAGCTCCTCGGCGGTCATCTGCTCTGCCATAGGACAGCCTGCGAGATTATGCGAAATATAGACACGCTTTTCGGGAGAGAGGAGCTTTACTGTTTCAGCCATAAATCTTACGCCGCACATAAGAACGTTCTTATTGGGCGCAGCTGCGGCTTTTTTGCTCAGTGCAAAGGAATCACCTACAAAGTCGGCTATCTCAGTGATATCGTGACTTAAATAGCTATGTGCGAGCACACAGACATCCTTCTCCTTCTTGAGTCTTATAATTTCATCCTGAATATCTCTTATCATAAATTTATCATTCCTCAATAAAGTTTACAGCTCAAGCTTTCTGAGCGTGCTCTTATCAAACACCATATCCTGTGCGCCCATATCCTCTTCAATCTGCCATACCTTACTTGCAGAGAAGACAGAGCTTACGAAGAACGGCTGGCTGTTAAGGTATCCGAGAACAACAACGGCAGGAGCCTGCTTGATTTCCTTACACAGCTTTATAACCTTTGCAAGTCTGGCGAGATTTGCTGTACTTACAAACTGACCTTCGATAATATTCTTCACAGATTCGCCCTTGGCAAGCTTTGAGAAAAAGCCCTTTGCCTGCGGTGAAAACGCCATCACAGGGAAGTTATTCTTTACATACCACGCATACTCTGTACTATCCATACTAACGAGTGTATCGTCACCTAGCATATCTGAACTTAAATGTGCAAAGCTATAATTTATCTGGCTTATTCTGATAGGCTCAAGTCCATGCTCTGCGGCATACTTATTTGCCTTTTCTATTCTTGCTGTTTTCCAGTTTGAAACGCCGATAAAATGAGCCTTGCCTGAAACTACGATATCGTTAAGCACAGGCATAATTTCAGAAACGTCGATAGTTTCGTCGTCACGGTGGAGAAGGAAAACATCCACATAGTCAGTTCCGAGCACCTCTAGGCTTCTGTTTATATCATACTCTATTTCTTCCCTTGAAAGTCTTGAAATATGCAGGTCACTATGGTCAGGATGTCCGCCCTTTGTGACGACTATCATCTTTTCACGGTTGCCTCTGGCTTTCATCCATCTACCGATTACGCCTTCAGAGGTATCCTCTCCGTTTTCAAGCCAGGAACAGTAGGTTCTTGCAGTATCGAGGCATGTTCCGCCTGCGGCAACATAAGCGTCGAGCAGTTCAAAATACACTTCATCCATATCATTTCTTTCAAAATGAGCTGTGCCGTAGGTAAGGGCAGGTATTTCGAGCTGATATCTGTCATTTTTAAGGCTATATGTAATCATAGTGTTCCCCTCACAATCCCTTTTTTATTTTATCTTTATGTCAAAAAACATATTATCTAATATATCATAACACATTTTTTTATGAATTTCTACTGTTTTATGAAAAATTATATTTTTAACGAAAAAACGCTTGACAAACGGTTTGTGAGGTAGTATAATTGTAAAGGTGTCAGACTTTACACCTCAAAGTGAAAGGGGCGTTTGTTATGGGCAAGAATCTTCAGTTTTCTGAGCTTCTCGATTGCTACGGTGAATTGCTCACAGACAAGCAGCGTGATGCTATTGACCTTTACTACAACGAAGACCTTTCGCTTGCTGAAATTGCACAGGACCTTTCGATTTCGAGGCAGGGCGTTCGTGACAGCATAAAGCGTGGCGAAGAGGCTCTGACGACCTTTGAGAATGAAATCGGTCTTTTGAAAAAGCAGAAGGCATACGACAGCTTTCTGAAGGAAATTCTTCTGCTTGCGATGAGCCTGCGGGCTGAGCTTTCGGCCGCCGATTCCCCTGCTCACATTCAGGAAAAGGCAGACGGGCTTATAAAAGAGATTGAATCTAGCATTAACATACTTGATTAACAGAAACGGAGGAATACGATGGCTTTTGAAGGACTTTCAGACAAGCTCAGCGGAGTATTTAAGCGTCTTCGCTCAAGGGGCAGACTTACAGAAAGCGATGTAAAGGAAGCTATGCGTGAGGTAAAGCTTGCGCTTATTGAAGCTGACGTAAGCTACAAGGTTACAAAGGATTTCATAAGCAAGGTTACTGAGAGGGCTATCGGCGAAGATGTCCTCAAGAGCCTCACTCCTGCACAGCAGGTTATAAAGATTGTTAACGAAGAGCTTATTTCCCTCATGGGTAACGGTGACCCTAAGATAAACTTCCCAAGCAAGCCACCTTGCATTATTATGATGGTTGGTCTTCAGGGTAGCGGTAAGACAACCCATGCGGCTAAGCTCGCTAAATACTTCAAGGCTCAGGACAAGAGACCTCTCCTCGTAGGATGTGACGTTTATCGTCCTGCTGCTATTGACCAGCTCAAGATTGTCGGCGAGAAGGCAGGAGTTCCTGTTTTCGAGATGGGACAGATTGACCCGAGAGAAATTTCAAAGAAGGCTTTAGCTTACGCTAAGGACTACGGTCACGACCTTGTTATCATAGACACTGCCGGTCGTCTTCACATTGATGAAGAGCTTATGCAGGAACTTATTGATGTCAAGGAAATAGTACAGCCACACGAGATTATGCTTGTTGTTGACGCTATGACAGGTCAGGATGCTGTTAACGTTGCTACATCATTCGATGAGGCACTGGGCATTGACGGCGTACTCATTTCAAAGCTTGACTCTGACACAAGAGGCGGTGCGGCACTTTCAGTTCTCTCTGTTACAGGTAAGCCTATCAAGTTCGTTGGTATGGGTGAAAAGCTTGATGAATTCGAGTTGTTCCACCCTGACAGAATGGCATCAAGAATCCTTGGCATGGGCGACGTGCTTACTCTTATTGAAAAGGCACAGCAGACCATTGATGAAGAAGATGCTATGAAGCTTGCCAACAAGATGCAGAAGCAGGGCTTTGACCTTGACGACCTTCTTGCACAGATGAAGCAGATTAAGAAGCTTGGCTCTATGAGGTCAATTCTCGGTATGATTCCGGGTCTTGGAAACAAGATTGGAGATGCTGAATCAGAGGCAAGTGAAAAGGCTCTCAAGCAGACTGAAGCAATTATCAACTCTATGACAATTGCTGAAAGAAGAAAGCCTTCAATTATAAATCCTAACAGAAAACGCAGAATTGCGGCAGGTAGCGGCACAGAGGTTTCCGATGTAAACAAGCTCCTCAAGCAGTTTGAACAGATGCAGAAGATGATGAAGCAATTCGGCATCGGCGGCAATCTTCACGGAAAGAAAGCCAAGATGAACCGTGCTGCTCTTCTCAAGGGACTCGGCGGTAACGGCAGCTTCCCTATGTAAGCTTTATGACAGTCGATGCTTAAAAGCATTGATATATACAATTATTTTCGGAGGTGAATTTAAAATGGCAGTAAAAATCAGACTCAGAAGAATGGGTGCTAAGAAGGCTCCTTTCTACCGTGTTGTTGTTGCAGATTCAAGATACCCAAGAGATGGTCGTTTCATCGAAGAACTCGGCTACTATGACCCAACTAAGGAACCAGTAGTTTTCAACATCGATGCAGACAAGGCTAAGTCCTGGATGGGAAAGGGTGCACAGCCAACTGATACAGTTAAGTCTCTTTTCAAGAAGAACGGCGTTCTTTAATCCGCATTTAACACTTTAGCTTTCATTAGACGGAGGTGCTCCATATGGAAAAGCTTCTCAGAACAATTGTTACCGAACTCGTTGAGGACAAGGATGCAATTGAAATTACTGTTGACGAACCGAACGAGGAAGGCACAGTAGTTTATCATCTGCACGTTGCTCCAGACGATATGGGCAGAGTTATCGGAAAGCAGGGCAGAATTGCTAAGGCAATCAGAACAGTTATGCGTGCCGGTGCTTCTAGAATTGACCAGAAGATTATGGTTGAAATTAACTAGCCCAGGTTTCAGATTAAATTTTCACTTCATGCCAATACTGGTATGGGGTGATTTTTTATGCCTAAAAGACAAAAGCTGAAGCTTTGCTTGGTCGGGGCGGTATGCGGTGCGATTAACGGGCTTTTCGGCTCCGGCGGCGGACTTGTTGCTGTTCCTGCTCTGAAGGCTTGCGGTTATGATGTAAAAAAGGCTCATGCTTCTTCGATTGCTATGACGGCATCCTTCAGCATTGTGAGTGTATTCATATATTTATTTCATCAGGCGCAGGGGCTTTCGCTTGCACTGAGATTCATACCAACAGGGATTATAGGGGCACTTGTGGGGACATTTTTATTAAGACGCATCTCCCCTGTTTTCTTAAGTCGTATATTCGCAGTAATAATGATATACTCGGGAGTGAGGCTGATACTATGAGCATATGGACTTACGCACTTGTCGGGCTGCTTTCAGGTGTTGCGGCATCTATGGGATTTGGCGGTGGAATGGTACTTCTTATATATCTGACCACTATCGCAGGTATTCCTCAGCTTATGGCTCAGGGTGTAAATCTACTATTCTTTCTGCCAATTGCCCTGATTTCGCTCATAATCAACCTCAGAAGCCATCTTGTTGACTTAAGAGGGTTGTTACCCTCTTTGATTACGGGTGCACTATTTGCGGCTTTATTTTCGTTTGTGGCGAGGTTTCTCGGCGGAGATATGTTGCGGAAGGGTTTCGGTGTACTTGTTGTTATAGCAGGCTTAAGAGAGCTGTTTAAAAAGAAAAAAGACTGCCGCTGATTTTTCAGTGACAGTCTTATATTTTGTATAATATTAGTCCTCTTCAGGCTCTTCAGGCATATCCCAGTTATGATATACGTTCTGAACGTCGTCGTTTTCTTCGAGCATATCAAGGAGAAGTC
Organism: Oscillospiraceae bacterium; assembly: GCA_017396665.1. GTDB lineage: Bacteria > Bacillota > Clostridia > Oscillospirales > Ruminococcaceae > UBA7477. Next base: position 8,983 of record JAFQLH010000011.1, read on the forward strand.
TCATCTTCCTGATAGCATCCTCATCTGTGAGGGCTGTATAGGTAGAAGGCACCTGCTCATCCTCTGCCGAAACTACGTTATAGCCCATTGTTCTGAAGCTTTCTGCGACCTTCATAACGTCGTTAGGCTCGCAGGTTACTTCGATGATTTCGCCTTCAATATTGAAGTCGCTTGCACCTGCTTCAAAAACATCTTCCATGAGCTTGTCCTCGTCCTGGCCTGTATAGTCGAGAACGATTGAGCCCTGTCTTGTAAACATAAAGGACACACAGCCTGTTGTACCCAAGTTTCCGCCGTACTTATCGAAATAGTGACGGATATCGCCTGCTGTTCTGTTCTTATTATCTGTGAGGCACTCTACGATTACAGCAACTCCGCATGGGCCGTAGCCTTCATACACATTGCTTTCGTAGTTTGTCTTATCCCCGTCGCCTGCTGCCTTCTTGATAATTCTTTCGATATTATCGTTTGGCACGTTGTTTGACTTTGCCTTGGAGATAAGCTCACGAAGCTTTGCGTTATTATTAGGGTCCGGGCCGCCTTCCTTAACGACAACGGCAATTTCTCTGCCTATCTTTGTGAACACCTTAGCTCTTGCGCCGTCTGTTGCTTCCTTTTTTCTTCTTATGGTTGCCCATTTTGAATGTCCTGACATAAAAAATCCTCCATTTCGTGATGATTCACGTTTTATTTGTTATTCAGGTTTATTATCTGAACCGAAGACATCTTCTTCGGAACAATTCCATACAAATTCAAAAATCTCGTCCAGTCGCTCATTCTTGCCTTCGAGATACAAGAATCCGAACAGGCATTCAAGTCCTGTAGCGAGTCTGTACTGTGTAGCGGTTGAATGCTTCGGTGGTGAAACTCCTGTTGCATTCTTGCCTCGTCTTGCGATATACTGCTCATCCTCTGTCAAGAAGCCTTGTTCGAGGAGCTTATTCATAGCCATTGCCTGATACTCGGCACAAACCTTTTTCACGGCTATACTATGGAGCTTGTTTGCGGGCATATTTGCATAAAGGACAATTTTTGCTCTTACATAAATCTCGTACACCGAGTCACCCAGAAATGACAGGGTAAGCGGGCTATACTGATTTACAGTTCTATGGTCAAGTGAGATATTCATTCTCTCACCTCTTACTTGACGTAATCAAACTCGAAGTCGAAAATTGACACTGTATCGCCTTCGTTGATGCCCATCTGCTCGAGCTTTTCTATAACGCCGGTATCCTTCAGGACCTTCTGGAAATACAAGAGCGAGTCATAGCTATCCATATTGACGTTACGAAGCACGTCCCAGAGCCAAGGGGCTTCGACGAAGTAGATTCCTTCCTCGACAGTAACCTCAAAATCTCTGTTTGTGATAAGCTTTTCACGGAGCTCTTCTTCTGTAAGCGGCTGAGCTTCAAACTCCTTTACAGGAGGGAGTGTTCTGAGTGCTTCACCTACTGCGAGTGCGAGCTCTCTTGTGCCCATTGTAGTAGCGGCAGAAATTTCAAAGAACTCATAGCCGAGCCCTTCGATATACTCCTTGAATTCTGCGAGCTGTTCAGGAGTTGCCATATCAGATTTATTTGCGGCAACAATCTGCGGAGCTGCAGCCAAGTCCTCGCTGAAGTTCTGCAGCTCTGTATTGATAATTTCAAAATCGCTCTTAGGGTCTCTGCCCTCGACACCTGAAACGTCGACTACATGGACAATAAGTCTGCATCTTTCGACGTGTCTTAAAAACTCGTGTCCGAGTCCGACACCTTCGCTTGCGCCTTCTATAAGACCTGGGATATCAGCAACCACATACGAATAGTCCTCATCGACCTTAACGACGCCAAGGACAGGAGTAAGGGTTGTGAAGTGGTAATTCGCAATCTTAGGCTTTGCTGCTGAGATAACAGAGATAAGCGTAGATTTTCCGACATTCGGGAATCCGACGAGTCCGACGTCTGCGATAAGCTTAAGCTCTAATATTACGTTATACTCGTCGCCGCGGAAGCCAGGCTTTGCAAACTTAGGTATCTGTCTTGTAGCGGTTGCAAAGTGTGCATTTCCTCTGCCGCCTTTTCCGCCCTTTGCGACAACGACAGGCTCATCGCCTGACATATCGGCAAGAATTCTTCCGCTGTCTGCATCCTTGATTACAGTACCTCTTGGGACCTTTATAACAAGCGGTTCAGCGTTTCTTCCGGAGCAATTTCTTGAAGAGCCGTCATTCCCCTTAGGTGCGACAAACTTTCTTTTTGCACGGAACTCGATAAGGTTTGTCATAGAGGTATCGACTAAAAACACGATATCTCCGCCTCTGCCTCCGTCACCGCC
>JAFQLH010000074.1 GCA_017396665.1 Oscillospiraceae bacterium
AGTTTTCGAGAGCAATCTCGTCAACCTTGGACTCAGGAAGTTCAACATAGTACTTCTTACCACGGGATGTCTTAGTATCTTCAGAACCGAATTCGATTGTGTACTTATCTTCAATCTTTCTGAGAACTGCGTCAACAAAGTTCATCTGAGGTGAACCCATGAAGCCTGCAACGAACTGGTTAACAGGGCTTGTGTAGAGGTTCTGTGGGGAGTCAACCTGCTGAATGAAACCGTCCTTCATAACTACGATACGGTCACCCATTGTCATAGCTTCAGTCTGGTCGTGAGTTACGTAGATAAATGTTGTACCGAGCTTCTGGTGGAGCTTGGAGATCTCTGTTCTCATCTGAGCACGGAGCTTAGCATCGAGGTTGGAAAGTGGTTCGTCGAGAAGGAATACCTGTGGCTCACGAACGATAGCACGTCCGAGCGCAACTCTCTGTCTCTGACCACCGGAGAGAGCCTTTGGCTTTCTGTCGAGGAGATGAGCGATGTCGAGGATTCTAGCAGCTTCCTCAACCTTTCTAGCAATTTCGTCCTTAGGAACCTTACGGAGCTTAAGACCGAAAGCCATGTTGTCGAATACTGTCATGTGAGGATAGAGAGCGTAGTTCTGGAAAACCATTGCGATGTCTCTGTCCTTAGGAGCGATGTCGTTTACGAGTCTGTCGCCGATGTAGAGTTCACCTTCGGTGATTTCTTCAAGACCTGCAATCATTCTGAGTGTAGTAGACTTACCACAACCAGAAGGACCAACGAGGATAATGAATTCCTTATCCTTAATCTCGATGTTACAATCTGAAACAGCTACAACGCCGCCCGGATACTTCTTATAAATTTCTCTTAATGATACACTTGCCATTTCTTGAGGACCTCCCAATTATTTTTTGCTAAATATAGTGTGTATATCTTAGCTATGCTATTATCATATCAAATTTTATCCTTTTAAACAAGATGTTTTTTAACTAAACTTTAAATTAATCATTTATTTATATTGACGAAAAAAACGCCCACTTTGTGAAAAATCAAAATCCGCCGTCAAAAAGGGATGCGATTTTTTCAATATCTTTGTGCATAAGTTCCAAACACCCTCCGAGAGGCAAATTTTCGTCAAGAGCGAGATTTCCTATGTGAGTTCTCTTGAGATATATGACCCTGTTACCGAGTGCCTCAAACATTTTTTTGACCTGATGGAACATACCCTCGTGCAATATTACAGTGCACTCAGTCTTGTTATCTGAACCTATGAACTGTGCACTCATACATTCCTCACCCGTCTTCAGTGTGATACCGCTTTCAAACCTTGAGCTGTAGCTTTCGTCATAAGGCTTTTCAAGTCTTACGAAGTATCTCTTTTCGACATGGCTCTTAGGTGAAAGAATCCTGTGTGCAAAATCTCCGTCGTCTGTTATGAGAACAAAGCCCTCTGTGTCCTTGTCAAGTCTGCCGGCGGGGAACAGTCCCTGCCTTATAAGCTCAGGAGGTAAAAGCGAAAGCACCGTCGGGGAAAGCCCGTCTCTTGTTGAGCAGACAACACCCTGCGGTTTGTTGAGCATTATGTAAATGTGCTTTTTATATGTAACAGGCTCGCCGTTTACACATACCACAGCCGAAGCCGAGTCAACCTTGGCGTCGCACTTCTTTTCAATAACTCCGTCAACAGTAACCTTGCCCTTCTTGCAAAGCTCCCTTACAGCAGACCTCGAAAGGTCGCTTCGCTGTGATGAGATAAGCTTGTCAAGCCGCATAATGCTTTTCTCAGCCATCTGAATGCCTCCTTGTACGCAGAATAAAAATAACCGCCAAATTATGACGTGGCGGTTATTGCTGTTATTCATTATACATTATATAGCGAGGTTTGTCAACGCTCAGGCGGTTTCCTCCGATGTGTCAGCTACGCTGTCTGTCTTTGAGGAATCGTCAGCCTCAGAGCTGTCATCGGCAGCAGATGAGCTGTCATCGGTAGCAGAGCTGTCATCGGCAGACTCCTTTTCTTCAATTCTCCTGAGCCCCTGCATAAAGCCGTCAATAGCCGTGCTGCAAACATCTCCGCCGATAAGCTGACCGTTGTACACCATAAGACTGAGCATAACGTCAGACTCGCCGGGATAGTTATGTACAGGGTAGGAGTAAATCTCCACTGTCTTTCCCTTGTATTCCTCAAGGTCAAAGCCCTGCTGCTTCTGAAGGTCGTTGTAGCTTGTGTACACCTCGTCAAACTCCTGCGGAATAATAACAATCCTGCAGGTGTCGTATTCCTCGTCTGTCTCCCAGCCAAGCTCCGAGATGAATTCCTGACGCTGATGCTCGCTTGTCATACGGTACATAGCTGCCCTTTCCCTTGCTCCCTGCGAAGCAAAAAGAATTGCCGCCACTGCCACACCCACAACCGACAGAACTGTAACAGCCGCCCAGAAGCTTTTGATTTTCACGGTTTTTATAAACATAAAACACCCTGCTTTCTTTGAGAATTTTGTATTAATATTTATGAATTGAGGGACGAGATTATGACAAGTTGTTTAAATCTTTGAAAGGGAGAAATAACTGCCTGCCGGTCACTTGATTTTAAAGGCGGACTGTGATATAATACATTTGTATTATTGCCTTAAAGAGCAGGGTGATTACCTTATTTATGGGAGGAGGACATGCTTTCACAAAAGAGAGCATGATTGTGTTTTATGGGCGGATTATTCGGTGCGGTTTCAAAAAACGACTGCGTTTTTGATGTGTTCTTCGGAACAGACTACCATTCCCACCTCGGTACAAAAAGAGCGGGTATGGTTGTCTATGACGAGAAGAAGGGCTTTGACAGGTCGATTCATAATATCGAGAACTCTCCCTTCAGAACAAAGTTTACCGATGAAATGAATAAGATGGTCGGAAACATCGGAATTGGCTGTATAAGTGACTATGAGCCGCAGCCGATTATGGTGCGTTCACATCTCGGTACATATGCTATTACAACTGTCGGAAGAATCAATAACTCCGAGGAGCTTATAGAGCTTCTTTACAGTAAAGGACATACACATTTCTTTGAAATGAGCGGGGGAGAAATTAATCCTACCGAGCTCTGTGCCTCTATTATAAATCAGAAGAGTACAATTACAGAGGGTATCGCATACGCACAGGAGCTTATCGAAGGCTCTATGAGTATGCTTGTTATGACCGACAAGGGAATATATGCAGCCCGTGACAGACTCGGAAGAACTCCGCTTGTGATAGGCAGGAAGGACGACGGCTACTGCGTTGCATTCGAGGATTTCTCTTTCTTCAATCTCGGCTTCGAGAAGGAAAGGGAGCTGGGTCCCGGCGAGGTTGTGTATATCACAGCAGATGAGGTAAAGACATTAAAGCAGCCCGGCAGGAAAATGAAGATTTGTACATTCCTCTGGGTGTACTACGGCTACCCCTGCGGAACATACGAGGGCGAAAGCGTCGAGGCGGTAAGAAATCGTTGCGGAGCTATGCTCGCAATGCGTGACAAGGGTGATATAGAGCCTGACGTGGTAGCAGGTGTGCCTGACTCGGGTACCGCCCACGCTATAGGCTATGCAAATGCCAGCGGCGTTCCTTTCGCAAGACCGTTCATCAAGTATACACCTACATGGCCACGTTCGTTTATGCCGCCTACACAGCAGAAGAGAAAGCAGATTGCAAAGATGAAGATTCTGCCGGTTACAGAAACTATCAAGGATAAGAGCCTGCTTCTCATAGACGACTCAATCGTAAGAGGTACACAGCTCGGAGAAACAACCCAGTTCCTATATGACAACGGTGCAAAGGAGGTCCATGTAAGACCTGCCTGCCCTCCGATACTGTTTGGCTGTAAGTATCTGAACTTCTCACGCTCGTCTTCAGAGCTTGACCTCATTACAAGACGTATAATTGCTGAAAGAGAAGGAGACAAGGCAAACGAAAAGCTCGCAGAGTATGCAGACCCTGAAAGCAAGCTTTACGCAGAGCTCCTCGAGGACATCAGAAAGAAGCTCGGTTTCACATCTCTCAAGTACAACAGACTCGACGATATGCTCAAAGCGGTCGGAATTGACCCCGAGTGTCTGTGCACTTATTGCTGGAATGGAAAAGAGTAAAAATACTAAACTAAATTTTAAGGGAAATCCAACTCGTGAAGAGTCGGGTTTCCCTTGATTTTTTGCCGTTTTGTAGGGATTTGGCAAAAATGCGGATTATAAATTTTAGAAACCGAAAAGGCAAATTTTTGCGTTAAATTGTCGCAGTTGACAAGTGGTATCGTTTCCAATTATACAAGTTGCACAAACCCCTCAAAAATTATTTTTCGTAATCGTTTTAGAAACTTGACAAAGGGGCGTAGAATTGGTATAATTATGATTAGCTTAATATGGGCATTTTGAACATTTTGCATAAAGGAAACGTTAAAAATCGGTCAATTTGAAAGCATTTTTAACAAACGCAAGGTTTTGGTCAATATTCTCGTATTAGGTTAAAAAGATAGGCAATATGTACAAAAGCGAATCAAGAGGTACCGATATGGCAGTAATTCTTAAAGCTGATAAGATTGTCAGAGAGTTTAAAATCGGAGACGGAACAACCGTTACCGCCCTCAACAATGTGTGCGTTGACATTGAGGAGGGACAGCTTACAATTCTCAGAGGACGCTCAGGAAGCGGAAAAACAACGCTCATAAATATCCTAGGCGCACTCGATAAGCCTACATCGGGCGAGGTCGTGTTCGACGGAAAGGACATAACCAAGCTTTCAGAGAAAAAGCGAGACGATTTAAGAAGATATAATATGGCGTTTGTCTTCCAGTCAGTCGCACTTATCTCAAGTATGACAGCTTATGAGAATGTCGAGTTCGGGCTCAGACTTGCAAAGATTCCCGCAAGCGAAAGGGAAAAGCGTGCCAAGGAGGCTCTCGTACAGGTGGGACTCGAAAAGAGAATGCACCACAGACCGGGCGAGCTTTCAGGAGGCGAGCAGCAGAGAGTTGCTATAGCAAGGGCAATCGCCCATAAGCCTCAGATTGTGTTTGCCGACGAGCCGACAGCAGAGCTTGATACCACAACAGCTCTCCACGTTGTGAAGCTGTTCAAGGAGCTTGTTTCAAAGCAGAAGATGACCATCATCATGACAACGCATGACCCTAGTATGATGGATATTGCCGATAAAGTATATACACTTGAGGACGGTGAGATTGTTGGAGAATAATGAAGCAGTAGTAAAAGACGATGTTATAATTTCCTGCGACAATCTCGTTAAAATCTATAAAACAGACGAAATTGAGGTAGTCGCACTTCAGGGCCTTGACCTTGAAGTAAAGAAGGGCGAGCTTATGGCTATCGTCGGAAATTCGGGAAGCGGTAAATCAACACTGCTCAATATGCTCGGAGGACTCGATAAGCCGTCAGCAGGAAGCCTGTACATCGACGGAAGAAATCTTCTGAAGTTTAATGAGAACGACTATATCGACTATAAGAGAAATGTCGTGGGCTTCGTGTGGCAGAATAACGCACGAAACTTAGTTCCTTACCTTACGGCTCTGCAGAACGTCGAAATGCCGATGCTCTTAAAGGGCGCTAAGGAAAAAAGAGAAAGAGCTACCTACCTTCTTAAAAAGGTCGGACTCGAAAAGAGAATGAACAGCCGACTTGACCAGATGTCAGGAGGCGAACAGCAGAGAGTCGCAATAGCAATAGCACTCGCAAATAAGCCGAAGATATTGCTCGCCGATGAACCGACAGGCTCTGTTGACTCGAAAACGTCAGCCGCAATCCTTGATATCTTCAAGGAGCTGAATAAATCAGAAGGCATTACAATCGTCATTGTAACCCACGACGTCAAGCTTGCAAAGCATATCGACAGAGTAGTTGCAATAAGAGACGGTAGAACAAGCTCGGAAATAATCAGAAAGCGAAGCTACGCCGAGGATTTGAATGAGCTTGAAAACGCCGGGAATGTCCCGCAGGGACAGCAAGACGAGGAAGAAGAGATTGTCCAGGAGGAGCTCGCAGTTCTCGACAGGTCGGGAAGAGTCCAGCTTCCGAAGGAATATCTCGATGCCCTTGGAATAAAGGGAGGCTCGAAGGTAAAGGTCGAGCTTGGAGAGGAGAAGGACCGTATAGTTGTCTTCAAATCCGATTAGCACATAATCTTTACAATATGTTCCCATAACGAACGTTTACATAGCATAAAACAGAAAGGTGGATAAATGTGAAAACAGACAAGCTCAAGCGAATATCAGCTCTTGCCCTGTCACTTGCACTTACATTTACAATGATTCCTGCTGCATGGGCACAAGAGACAGACTTTGCCGCAGCTTCTTCCGGCACATCTGAAACAGGTAGCTGGGAAGAAAGAAACTCTATGCTTACATACGGCGAATATCTCGAGCAGCATGCCGATGCAGCACTTCCTGAAAAGGAAATCCTCATCTACGGAAAGGACTACGCTTCCAAGAGCGACGAAACACAGGCAAGCGTTATCACAGTTGACGGAAAGACAGATGTCCTCAACTGGGAAAGCCAGAACGGAGAAATTACATTTGACGTTAATGTCGAAGAGGAAGGCTTCTATAATATAGAGTTCTCCTATGAGGCCCTCTCAAGCCCTGCAAATGAAATCGAGTTTGCACTCCTCATCGACGGAGAAGCTCCTTATGAAACAGCTTCAAGACTTACACTCAGCAAGGTGTGGGTGAACGAAACTGAAATCAAGCAGGACTTTAACGACAACGATATAAGACCAGGTCAGGTTGAAAAGGTAATGTGGCAGAAGGCATTCCTCGAAGACGTTGACGGCCTCTATAACGGAGCCCTCGAATTCTATTTCACAAAGGGAAGCCACACAATTACACTCGAATCTACAAAGGCAAGATTTGCAATCGAGTATATCAAGCTGTGCAGAGACAGTGTTCCACAGCCTTATGTAGCTCCTGAGGATTCAGCTCTCTCAGCTACAAACGGCGTTTCAACAATCACTCTCGAAGGCGAAAACGCTGACTACAAGAGCGACAGAACACTCTTCCCTACATCTGACAGAACCTCTTACCTCACTTCTCCTTCCGACCCTACAAAGACTAAGTATAATACAATCGGTAAGGATAGCTGGGCTAAGGCCGGCCAGTCTGTAACATGGGAATTCCACGTTGACACAGCAGGCTATTATAAGATAGGTATCAGAGCAAGACAGAGCACAATGAGAGGCTTCTACTCAAACAGAAAGCTCTACATCGACGGTGTCTGCCCGAATACTGAATCTGAACAGCTCAAGTTCTACTACTCAACTGACTGGACTCTTACCGTTCCTAAGACAGAAGACGGCGATACAGTTTACTACTACCTCGAAGCAGGCGACCATACACTTACCCTTGAGTCAGTTCCCGGCGAAATCGGTGAGATTATGGACGAGCTCGACGGACTTGTACAGGAAATCAACAACTACTACAGAGAAATCCGCCAGATTACAGGTCCTGACCCTGACGAGTATACAGACTATAATATCGATACCATTATCCCTGAGGTAAGAAGCGACTTCGAACGCTTCAGCAAGGAGCTCAAGGCACTCCAGAAGGATGTCGATAAGCTCATGAGCAGCGGCGGTAACGAAGCTGTTACACTCAACGAAATGGCTATCATTCTCGATAAGTGTGTAAAGGACCCTTGGAAGATTCCTACACTTATGAATCAGATTAAGGATAACGTAACAGCCCTCTCATCCTGGATGCTTACATACAGAGAACAGCCTCTCGAGCTCGACTTTGTTGAAATCGCAGCTCCTGATGAGGACTTCACAAGCGTTAAGACATCCTTCTTCGCAAGCCTTAAGTTCAACTTCCTCGCATTCATCGGCTCGTTCTTTGAGGACTACAATACACTCTCAGAAAACGAGGGCGAGGACAACACTCTCTCCTGCTGGATTACTCTCGGACGTGACCAGGCTCAGGTTGTAAGAGCAATGATTGAAAATGACTATAACCCGAATGCTGAAACAAAGGTTGCTTTAAAGCTCGTTCAGGGCGGTATCCTTGAATCAACAATGGCGGGCAAGGGTCCGGATATAGGCTTGTTTATGGGTGGCGACTACCCGATACAGCTCGCAGCCCGTGACCTTCTCGTAGATGTTTCACAGTTTGAAGACTATGAAGAGGTAACTACAAGATTCTCAAAGGACGCTATGACACTCTATACATATAACGACGGCGTTTATGCACTCCCTGTACAGCAGTCCTTCCCAATGATGTTCTACCGTGACGATATCCTCTCTGAGTACGGTATCAACGGTGCAACTGATATCCAGACATGGGATGACCTCATCGGCATCCTCCCTACACTCCAGAGAAATTACCTCGAGGTAGGTCTTATCCTTCCTGTTAATACAAGCGTAAACGGTACAACAACCGTTCCTACAACAACTGAAGCAGGTAATACATTCGCAATGCTTATGCTCCAGAACGGCCTCAACTTCTACAACGAGGACCTCACAGCTACAACATTCGATAACCAGATAGCAGTAGACGCTTTCGAAATGTGGACAGAGTTCTATACAAAGTACAGCTTCCAGCAGACCTACGACGCTATCACAAGATTCAGAACAGGCGAAATGCCGGTTCTTCTCCAGAACTATACATTCTATAATACTCTCGCAGTAACAGCTCCTGAAATCAAGGGTGCTTGGAACTTCACTCTCGTTCCGGGTACAATGCAGGCTGACGGAACAATCAGCCACGCTTCAAACTCTGCAGGTTCAGGCGCAATCATCTTCTCATCCTGCGAAGACCACGAAGCAGCATGGGATTTCATCAAGTGGTTTACTTCAACAGAAGCTCAGGTTGAATACGCAAACGACATCGAAGCAGTACTCGGTACTCTCGGACGTTTCGATACAGCAAACGTAGAGGCACTCAAGCAGCTCTCATGGTCACAGGCAGAGCTCGACCTCATCCTTGCACAGCTCGAGCAGCAGGTTGAAATTCCAATCATTCCGGCAACATACGGCGTTACAAGAAATATAGTAAACGCATTCAGAGCAGTAGTTAATGACGCTGATAACGCAAGAGATACACTTATGTGGTATAACAGAGATATCAACGCAGAAATTACTCGTAAGCGTGAAGACTTAGGTCTTGATACTTAAGAAAGGAGGGTCAGAAAATGGCTGTTAAAACACAGGATGCTCCGCTCAATAAGCAGAGTAAGGGAAAATACACCTGGCATATGATGAAGACCAATAAGGCCTGCTACGCAATGCTCGCACCATTTATGATTCTCTTTATCATCTTCACGGTAATCCCTGTTGTAATTACTTTACCTTTAGCATTCACAAACTTCAATATGGCACAGTTCCCTGAGTTTACAGGACTGTCAAACTTCTATACGCTGTTCTTAAACGACGATACATTCATGATTGCAATCCAGAATACTCTCGTTTTCGCAGTGTTCACAGGACCGTTCAGCTATGTGCTCAGCTTTATCCTCGCTTGGCTCATCAACGAAATGCACCCTGTACTCAAAACATTCTTTACATTCGTGTTCTATGCTCCGTCAATGACAACATCAGCTTATGTAATCTGGCAGCTTCTCCTCTCAGGTGACTCAAAGGGCTACATCAACGCTATCCTCATTGACTTCGGAATCCTCAACTCACCTAACCAGTGGCTCACAGATACAAACTACATTCTCCCTGTTTGTATCATCGTTCAGCTCTGGATTTCAATGGGTGCAGGCTTCCTTTCACTCCGTGCCGGCTTCCAGAATATCGACAAAGCGATGTACGAAGCAGGTGCAATCGAAGGCATCAAGAACAGATGGCAGGAGCTCTTCCTTATCACAATTCCTTCAATGGGACCACAGCTCCTGTTCGCCGCAGTTCTCCAGATATCTGCATCCTTCACAGTAGGTACAGTATCTCAGAACCTCGTTGGTCTTCCATCAACAGACTATGCAGCTCATACGGTTATGAACCACGCAACCGACTACGGCTGGATAAGATACGAGATGGGCTACGCTTCGGCAATATGTCTTATACTCTTTATAGTAATGCTCCTTGCTAACTCGCTTATCAACTGGGTATTACGTAAATACGTAGATTAAGGGGGTGACTGAAAAATGGGTACAAAAAAGAAAAAGAAGAGAGTTAATATTGATACTGTCAAGGTCAGAAAGAATAATAAGAAGATAACCGCATCAAGAGGCGGAAACATCTGTATCTTCCTGTTCCTCTGCTTTACAGGTATCTTTATGATTTTCCCAATCTATTACGCCGTAGTTCAGTCATTCAAGCCGATTGAAGAGCTTTTCGTGTTCCCTCCTAAGCTCTACGTTCTCAATCCGACAACAAAGAACTATTCGGATATGATGAAGGTCGCAACTAACCTCTGGGTACCGCTTTCAAGATATATCTTCAACAGCGTGTTCGTATCCATAGTTGTAACAGTGTGCAACGTGTTCGTTTGCTGCTGTGCAGCCTTCGTTCTCTCAAAGTGTAAATTCCCGGGCAACAAGTTCTTAAACAAGCTTATCGTAACTGCCCTTCTGTTTACATCATCAGCAACATGGATTATCCAGTTCCTCGTAATGGCAACACTCGGTATGATTGATACCTACTGGGCACTGATACTTCCAAGTATCGCAACACCTATGGGACTGTTCCTTATGAGACAGAGTATGTCAACAATCCACGACTCAATGATTGAAGCGGCTAAGGTTGACGGTGCAGGCCTGTTCAGAATATGCTGGCAGGTAGTAGTACCAAACCAGAAGCCTGCAATCATGACTCTTATCATCTTTGCGTTCCAGGACGCATGGAACAGACAGAGCGGTACAATCATCTATTCAGAAGAGCTCAAGACTCTCCCGACAATTATGCAGCAGATTGCCGCAACAGGTATCGCACGTCAGGGTGTAACATTTGCAACTTCAGTAATACTTATGCTTCCTCCGCTTATCGTGTTCCTTGTAGCACAGAGCAACGTTATGGAAACCATGGCGAACTCAGGTATCAAGGACTAAGCGAGAAATTTACGTTCGATAAACGACTAGAATTTAGAAAAGGATATAGGTGAAAACAGTGCAAATGAAAAAAGCTTTTAAAAAGGCTGTGGCTTCGCTCCTTGCACTCTGCAGTCTGTCAACAGCAGTGCTGACAGCCTACGCAAGTGAGCCTTACGATTCATACAGCTACGATTTTTGGAATGACCCGATTCCTGCACAGGCAGCCTACAAGGTTAACGATACATATACAGGTAACAACTTAAACCGTACAAGGCTTACAGACCCTGAGGACGAATTGTTTATAAGCACAACAACAAAGACCTCACTCGCAGGTGCTAAGGATATCTACTTCGAGGAAACACTCGAAGAGTTCTGGGTTGCAGATACTCAGAATTCACGAATCTTAAGACTCGATAAGGACCTCTCACTCATCGGCTGCTATACAGGCGTCGATAAGTCGGACAGCGGTAACACAAGCTTCAATAACCCTAACGGCGTGTTCGTTGTGGTTGAAGAAAACGGCGACGTTATGATGTATGTCGGCGATACAGAAAACTCAAGAATTTTAAAGTGTAAGGTAACCGGCGGACTTACCTGCGAGAATATGCTCGAAATCGGTATGCCTGAATCAGCTATCTATACTTCAAAGTCGAAGACATTCCTTCCTGAAAAAATGCTCGTTGACGGCGCAGGTAATATCTACGCAGTTTGTACCTCACTTAACGCAGGTTCAGCACAGTTCAACGCAGCCGGCGAATTCCAGGGCTTCTACGGTGCAAACCGTGTAGAAGTAACAGGAGAAATCATCAGAAGACATATCTGGAGACTGTTTGCTTCGGATGAACAGCTCAAGTCAATGCAGAGTGCAGCTCCTACAGAGTATAAGAACTTCGACATCGACGACGAAGGCTTTATCTATACCTGTACAGAAGCCGCAAATACAACAACAGACGCTGTTAAGAAGCTCAACGCAGCAGGCTATAACATCTGGAATAACGACGCAGGAAACGAGTACGTTTTCGGTGATATAGTTACAGGTGGTACATGGGACGCTTCAACTAACACAACTTACTCAACAAGACTTACAGACCTCGATATCGACGAGTACGGATTTATCAATATCCTCGACTACGCAACAGGTAGAGTGTTCGTGTACGACGAGTTCTGCAGCCTCGTTACAATCTTCGGTACAAAGAGCAGTACCTCCGACCAGAAGGGAAGCTTCAACGGACCGAATGCAGTAGAAAGTGCCTTTGGCAACATCTACATCGTTGACGGTATCAAGAACGATATCACAGTATATTCAACAACTCTCTACGGCTCATACCTCAAGCAGGCAGTACTCCTCTACGACGACGGTAGATACGTTGACGCAGAGCCATACTGGCAGGAGGTTTTAAACCGTAACGGTACCTGCTCATTCGCACTCCTCGGTCTCGGTAAGGCAGCACTCAATAAGGGCGACTATAAGCTCGCTATGGAGTATTTCGAGGATTGCTACGCTCAGACGAGCTACGACAGAGCATTCAAGTACTATCGTGAGCAGTGGCTCCAGGATAACTTCGTATTCGTGTTCCTCGCAATCGTTCTCCTCTTTGTTCTCGGAATTACATACTCCATTCTCAAGAAGAAGGGTATAATCAAGAAGAGAGAAAGGAAGGTAAAGAAGAAGGCTCCGGAACGTAAGAAGACAAAGAAGGAGCTCGAGCACGAGGCAGAGCTTGCAGCTCAGGCAGAAGCCGAAGCAAAGGCACAGGCAGAGGCTGAGGCACAGGCAGAAGCACAGGCAGAAGCACAGGCACAGCCTGAGGAAAAGTCTGAAGAAAAGGAGGAAGAATAATATGTATGAATTTACCCCGATGGGTTGGCTCAAGCACTGTATCTTCCACCCGATTGAAGGCTTTGAAGACCTCAGATGGAAAAAGCAGGGCTCAATGAAAATAGCTCTTTGGATAGTCTTCTTCCTGTTTGTTGCAATGGTTGCAAACAGACAGCTCGTAGGCTTCCAGTTCAACCAGGCTTACACAAAGGTGTTCAACGTAGTCCCACTTCTCGTGCAGAGCGTTGTATACTTCTTTACATGGGTAATTGCAAACTGGTCTGTATGTACTCTTCTCGACGGAGAAGGCAGACTCAAGCAGATTTGTATCAACTCTGCTTATTCACTCGTTCCGTATATAGTAAGTGTGTTCCTTACAGTTTTCCTCTCAAACTTCATGGTTCTCGATGAGATAATCTGGCTGAGCGCAATAAGCTATCTCGGACTCGGCTGGTCAGTTATCCTTATGTTCCAGGCAATGAAGGCAGTTCATCAGTATTCGGTTCTTAAGACAATTGCATCAATTGTTCTCACACTCGCTGCAATGCTTATCATACTCTTCCTGATGATTCTCCTTCTCTCACTCTTCCAGCAGGTTTATGTATTCTTCTATTCAATCTATACTGAAGTATCGTATAGAATTCGTGGTTAAAGGATGGTGGTATAAATGCAGAATAAGAAATGGAAAAAGATTCTCGTGTTTGCACTTGTACTCACTATGCTGACACCTGCAAGCACAATCTTCGCAAGCTCAACAGATGACGACGCTGCTCTCGCAACAGCAGATACATCAGACGAGCAGACTGATGATACAGGCGAAGACGAAGATGACGACGACGATAAGGGTAAGGACGAAGTCCTTCCACCTAAGAAAACTGACGAGGAAGCCCTCGAGTTCTGCGAAAATGTAGCAGAAAACGACAACTTCATCCTCTACTTCGATTCAGGCGAACGTGAAGAAGAGGAAAAGACTGAAGACGAGGAAGCTTCTGAGGAAGAAGAAAGCGGCAGCAAGAAGAAAAAGGACGAAGCTGAAGAAGTCAATGTCGCAAGATTCGGACTCTACGTTAAGTCCACAGGCAAGATTTGGTGGTCAAACCCTGTCAATGCCTTCGCTGACGATACAATCATCGACCCTGTAAAGGGAAGAACAATGCGTGAAACACAGAGATTACAGGTTGCTTCAAACGTAATCCTGACATACGCAGACCTCAGACAGGAAAAGCGTACAACAAAGGCTCTGTATTCCGCTGACGACGCAACAGAAAAGTTCAAGACAATCAAAGACGGCGTTGAAATTACCTATAACTTCAGAAGTGCCGGTATCACAGTTCCTGTACAGTATGTCCTCGAAGAAGACGGACTCAAGGTTTCAGTTGATACTGCCGATATCAAGGAAAAGAACACAAGCGCTGAAGACGGTAAGGTAGTTACAAATATCGCCCTTACACCACAGTTCGGTGCAGCTCCTGCAACTGACCTCGACGGAAACAAGGTAGAGGGCTATATGATTATCCCTGACGGCTCAGGTGCTGTTATCAACTACAATAACGGAAAGAGCGACTACAACGTGTATAACCAGAAGCTCTACGGCAGAGATTATACAGCAGTTCCTCTTAACGCTCCTAAGGTGACCGACCAGGCTCACCTCCCACTCCTCGCAACAGTAAACGGCAAGGACGGCCTCGTTGCTATCGCAACAGCAGGTGATGCAAACGCAAACGCTATTGCTCAGGTTTCAGGACAGAATAACCAGTCCTATAACACTTGCTACTTCCAGTTCGAGCTGCGTAGTTCTGATACATACTATATGAGCGGTGACTCAGGTAATAAGCTCGTCGTTTTCGAAAAGGGCGACATCGCAACCCCTGAAATCGCTGTTAAGTATACTCCTGTAACTGACGAAGAAGGCGTTAACTACGCTGACGTCGCAGGCGTGTTCAGAGATTATCTCGTTGACAACGGACTTACAGCTTCAACTGAAGAGAATAAGTACAACTTCTACCTCGATATCTACGGCGGTGTAGTAAAGCAGAAGTCTATCCTCGGTCTCCCGTTTGACCTCAAGACTTCTATGACATCCTTCGAGGAAGCTAAGAAGATTCTCGAGCAGTTTGACGAAAACGGCGTTGAAGACGTTGTCCTCGCTTATAACGACTGGACAAACAAGCTCATCAAGGACAATATCTCAACAAAGTATAAGCCTTCCGGCACACTCGGCGGCAAGGGCGATTTCGAAGACCTCCAGAGCTATGTGGATAAAATCGGCGCTGAGATGTATCCTACAATGGATAACCTCACAATGAACAGCTCAACATGGGGCTACTGGACTCTTACAAATACCGCTATCAGAGTTTCAAACGCTTATTCAAGACAGTCTTCATACAGCATCGCATTCGGTGTTGAGGACAAGGGCGTTTCACCTGCTCTGCTTACACCAAATGCATACGGCAAGGTGTTTGACGAAATCATCGAAAGCTTTAAGGATAACGACCAGAACACAGTTTCCTTCGGCGATTATTCAACAGCTCTCGTTTCTGACTTCATCAAGAGAGAAAAGTCAGTAAGATACCAGTCAATGAATACCATTATCAACGGTTATGAGGACGCAACAAACGGCGGCCTCGACAAGATTCTCTGTGACGGAGCAAACTCGTATGTTATCGAGTACGCTTCACATATCACAGATGTACCACTCTATTCAAGCGGATACAATATCACAGACTACGATATCCCACTCTACCAGATGGTAGTTCACGGCTATGTTCCTTATTCATCAGTTGCCCTCAATAAGACATCTGATGTACAGGAAGCATTCCTCCTCTCAATCGCCTACGGCGCAGGTCTCCACTACGATATGATTTACGAAAAGACCGCAGAGGTTCAGGATACCGAGTACAATGACCTGTATTACGCACACTACGACGCTTGGGTTGATACAGCTTCTGAACAGAACAAGGTTGCTCACAGCATTCTCGCTCCGCTGAGCACAATGACTATCTCAGACTTTAAGCGTGACGACAGAGTTCTTACAACAACATACAGTGCAGAAGGAAAGTCCGATGTAGTTGTAGTTGTAGACCTCGACAACGCAACCGTTACAGTTGACGGAGTAAGCGTTGATATTTCCAATACTATAATGACAGGAGGTTTGATGGGCTAATGAGCGAAATTGTAAAAGATATTGATAACGCTGTTTCTGAAGAAGTAATCGAAGAAGTAGCAGAAAACGCTCAGGAGCAGGCAGAAGCTGCTATCGAAGAAACAGCAAAGCCGAAAAAGGCTTCCAAGCCTCCTAAGCAGAAGGGTATGAAAATACCTTACGAAAGAAGAAAGGCACTCTATGGCTACGGCTTTATTGCACTGTGGCTCTTAGGCTCAATCTACTTCTTTATGATGCCTGTAATCGAGTCGATAATCTATTCGTTCTGCGATACGATTCCGGCTCCTGACCAGGGCGGTATGTCACTCGACTTCGTAGGACTCAAGAACTATAAGAACGCTCTTACAGTTCACCCTACATACCCGATAGCTCTCCCTGAGGTTCTGGGAGATACACTCCTCAAGACTCCGCTTATTCTCGTGTTCTCAATCTTTATTGCGATTATCTTAAACCAGAAGTTCAAGGGCCGTACAGTTGCAAGAGCAATCTTCTTCCTTCCGGTTATCATCGCAACAGGTCCTGTTATCGACATCATCAACGGTAATATGGACTCAGCAGGAACAAACGGCGGAAGCGAGCAGTTCAACTCTCTGTTTGAAACAGACCTCGTCGGCGACCTCCTCACATTCCTCGGAATCTATGGAATAAGCGATAAGCTTACCGAAATCATCAACACACTCACAAGTGATATCTTTAACCTCGTATGGAACTCAGGTATCCAGATTCTCCTCTTCCTCTCTGCTCTGCAGACAATTCCTTTCTCAGCAAAGGAAGCAGCTCAGATGGAAGGCGCAACCTCATGGGAATACTTCTGGAAGATTACACTTCCATATATCAGCCCTATGATTGTAGCGAGCCTCGTATACACAATCGTTGACTCGTTCGTTGACCCTGAAAACCAAGTAATGAAGATAGTGCTCGGTATGGGTAAGAACTGGGAGTTCGGTTATCAGGCGGCTATGCTGTGGCTATACTTTATCATAGTCGCGGTGGCGCTGGGAATAGTTATTGCGATAGTGAATAAATTCGTTTATTACGAAGTAGGATAAGGGGGGATTACATAATGGCAACTAAAAGAGAAGAGCGTCTATTTGAAAAAGAGATGCAAAAGATACGTAAGGCAAGATACGAAAAGATGAAGGCCGAGGGTATCGAAAATTATCTGACCCCTGAACAGATTCGTTATAACAAGAACAAGAAAATTATCGGAGCTGTCTGGCCGATATTCAGATTCTTAATCATTTTTGGTCTGGGCTTTGTAATCCTCTATCCGATTATCTTTATGCTGTCAACAGCATTCAGACCTTACGAGCAGATGAATGACCCGTCAATCATCTGGCTCCCTAAGTCATTCACCCTCCAGAATATGCAGGAAACCTTCGATATCATGAGCTTTGATACAACGGTTCTCAATACCGTAAGACTCAACCTCATCGCATCTGTATTACAGGTTATCACATGTTCTATCACAGGCTATGGCTTCGCAAGATTCAACTTCAAGGGAAAGAGCATTCTGTTCGGTATCGTAATCGCAATGATTCTCGTACCGCCACAGATTATCACAATCCCTATGTATCTGCAGTATGCGTTCTTCGACCTTTTCGGACTTATTCCACTTTTCAACGGCGGAGAAACAATTACTCTTATCAACTCAGGCTGGACAATGTATCTGCCTGCAATGTTCGCAAACGGTATCCGTGCAGGTCTGTTTATCCTCATCTTCCGTCAGTTCTTCAGAGGACTGCCTAAGGAACTCGAGGACGCAGCTTACCTCGACGGTTGCGGACCATTCAAGACCTACATCAAGGTTATGGTTCCTAACGCTAAGACTTCATTCCTTACCGTATTCCTTTTCTCAATCGTATGGTACTGGAACGACTACTATGTATCATCCTCATTCTTTACAAGAAACGATACAGTAGCCCTCATGCTCAAGAACCTCGACTCAGAGCTTACTTCAAGACTCTTCAACAACCAGACTCCAGGTATCCGTGCTATGATTGTATGGCTCGAATCCGGCTGTCTCCTGACAATTGCTCCAATCCTTATCATGTATATCTTCTTACAGAGATACTTCATCGAAGGTATCGAGCGTTCAGGTCTCGTAGGTTAACCAAAAATCAAAAGTGCTTCCGACAAAATCGGAGGCACTTTTTGTTGACGAAAATATAAATGTCTGCTATAATTTATTTGTATTTTCAAAGAGAGGGAAGCGTTATGGATAACAACTACTACAGCGATAACGACTATAATACATATGCCGAGCTTGCGGAGGTAACGCAGGACGACAAGTTTACGGGAATGGGCGTCTGCAACTACCCGACAGGCCATAAGTATGAGGGAAAATTCAGAAGAGGCAAGCGTCACGGTATGGGTACAATGTGGTACCCCGACGGCAGTATCTATAAGGGTCAGTGGAAGAACAACAAGCTCCACGGCAAGGGCGAGCTGCTTTTTGCAAACGGCGAAAGACACGTCGGAAGTTACAAGAACGGCAAAATCTCCGGGAAGGGCAGCTACTATTACCCGAAGGGAATCACCTACGAGGGTGACTATAAAAACGGCAAGCGTGGCGGCTATGGCGTCTTGTCGTACACAAACGGCTCGTGGTACAAGGGCTACTGGAAGGACGATAAAAAACACGGCAAGGGCGAAGAGTGGTATGCCGCTGATAATATTTCCTATAAGGGCGGATATGCCCTCGGCAAGCGTGAAGGCTACGGCGTTATGAAATGGAAAGACGGCTCGTGGTATAAGGGCAACTGGGTCAGCGACTGCAAGAGCGGACAGGCAGAAGAGTTCTACGCATCAAGCGGAATAACCTACAAGGGCGGCTTCCTCTTTGACAAAAGAGAAGGCAAGGGCGAAATGAAATGGCCAAACGGCAACAGATACGTCGGAAATTTCAGCGAAGGAAAAATGCACGGCGAGGGAGTGCTGTATTATGCCGACGGCAAGGTGTTCCGTGGTATTTATAAGGACGGAGAAGCCTTCGACGGCATCTATAAGACCAAGGACAAAAACGGCAAGTGGGTTGAAAATCGATTCAAAAAAGAGACCCAGCCCGTGATTCAGCAGGCCGCTGTGAATAAAAGCGGAAAGGCTACAGTGTGGCTGAGGTCTTATCCGTATGAACATAAAATGGCTGCAATAAAGCTGCTGCGAGAGTTTACAGGCTTTGGACTCAAGGAGGCTAAGGATATCGTAGAGGCAGCCCCGGGCGTCGTTATCCGAAACGTCGACGGACAGTGGGCAAGAGCCCAGCTCGATGCACAGTGCAAAAAGCTCGGCATCGTCTATGAAATAACCGAATAGAAGCTTTCGTGTGTTTGTTGGGGGAAACCTTTCTGAAGAAAGTTTGTCCCCCAGACCCCCCTTACAAAGACTTCTGATATGATTTCATCCCCATAGGGTATGCACCAGAGAGATGTTAAAATCTCGACTAAGTGACGGACACCCTATGGGGCTGAAATTAAATAAAAAGTTTTAGGAAAGGAGTTTGAGGAATAACCCTTTTTCAAAAGGGTTATTCCTCAATAGACGTACGGAAGACTTGCTGCAAGTTGACTTACAGCGAGTATTTTGGTATAATAAAAGGATAGAGCAAATTGAAATATCATAATGAAAGAAGCTGAAAAATGTTGATATATCTCGATAATGCCGCAACGACAAAGCCGTGCGAAAGGGCAGTAGAAGCCGCAACAAACGCACTCACAAACGCATTCGGCAATCCGTCCAGCCGTCACTTTGCAGGGCTTGATGCCGATATGCTTGTAATAAAGGCGAGAGACACAATCGCAAACGCACTCTCTTGCAGGGAGGACGAGGTGTTCTTTACTTCAGGCGCAACCGAAAGCAACAACACCGCCATTATGTCTGCCTGCGAAAACAGACTGAAAAGACTTCCGAGGGTCGTGACTACAACTGTCGAGCACCCTTCCGTAAAGTCCTGCTTTGACAAGCTTGAAAAAATGGGTGCAGAAGTTGTTAGGGTAGCACCCGACGAGAACGGCGAAATAACAGCAAAGATGCTCTTTGACGCAGTAGACGAGAAAACCTGCCTCATAAGTGCAATGCTTGTAAACAATGAAACAGGCTACATTCTGCCGATTGAAAAAGCCTTTGCAATGATAAAGAGAAAATACCCGAACTGTATAACACATTGCGACGCAGTTCAGGGCTTTATGAAAATTCCCGTTAAGCCGGGTAAGCTGTCTGCGGATTTGCTGTCACTCAGCGGACATAAGATATACGCCCCGAAGGGTACAGGCGTACTGTATAAAAGTAAGGATGTACATATAACACCGTTTATGCTCGGAGGCGGGCAGGAAAAGGGCTTCCGCTCAGGCACGGAGAACGTCCCTGCAATCGCAGGTATGGGAGCGGCAGTAGAGCTTCTCTCTAAAACAATCAGCGAAAGATTTGAAAAAGCAAAGGAGCTTAAAGAATACCTTTTAAATAGTATAGCTCAGATTGAAGGCACCTTTGTCAATTCAAAGGACTCATCCTCACCGTATGTAGTCAGCATCTCAATGCCTAACTATAAATCCGAAACGCTCCTCAACTACCTCAGTGACAGAGGCATCTGCGTTTCAAGCGGTTCAGCCTGCTCAAAGGGTAAGAAAAGCTCTGTGCTACAGGAGTTCGGAATTACACCCGAAAGAACAGACTCAACCCTGCGTATCAGCTTCTCAAACGAAACAAGCAAGCAGGAAATCGACGAGCTGTGCAAAACTCTTAAAAACGCACACGATGAGCTTTGTACTATTATAAATATAAAGAAGTAAGGAATAGATTTGTATGAAAGAAATAATTCTCGCAAAATTCGGTGAAATTGTCCTCAAGGGACTTAACAAGAACACCTTCGAGGCACAGCTTCTGCGTAACGTCAAGCGCAGACTCAAGCCACTCGGAAAGTTCGACTTCTGGAAGGCACAGTCAACACTCTACATCAAGCCCCTCGACGAGGATATTGATATAGACGGGGCAATCGACAAGGTGAAGAAGATTTTCGGTATCGCAAAGGTCGCAAGAGCAGTCGCAGTCGCAAAGGACTGGAACGCTATCACACAGGCTGCTACAGACTACCTCGAAGACCAGCTCACCTGCGCAAACAGCTTCAAGGTTCAGGCTAAAAGAGCCGACAAGAAGTTCCCTATGGGCTCGCCTGAAATATGTATGCAGCTCGGCGGCGCAATACTGGAAAAGTTCCCGCATCTTACTGTCGATGTGCATAACCCCGATTTAGTTGTCAATGTTGAAATAAGAGAAGACGCATTTATTCACGCAGGTGCAGAGGACGGAGCAGGCGGTATCCCTGTCGGTACATCGGGCAAGGCTATGCTGCTGCTGTCAGGCGGTATAGATTCACCTGTCGCAGGCTATATGATGGCTAAGAGAGGCGTCGCAGTTTCTGCAATCCACTTCGAGTCACCGCCGTATACATCTGAAAGAGCAAGACTCAAGGTCGAAAAGCTCGCTTCGCTTATGGCTCACTATTGCGGTGCAATCAACTTCCATTGCGTTCCGTTCACCGAAATTCAGGAGGTTCTCCGTGACAATGCCCCCGAGGAGCTCTTCACAATACTTATGAGAAGACTTATGATGGAGGTAGCCCAGCGTATATGCGATAAGGAGGAAATCTCCGCACTCGTTACAGGCGAAAGCCTCGGCCAGGTAGCAAGTCAGACAATGGCGGCTATGGTCTGCACAGACAACGCCTGCCGTATGCCTGTATTCAGACCGCTTATCGGTATGGACAAGTCTGAAATTGTCGCTATCTCAAGAAAGATAAATACCTTCGAAACATCAATCGAGCCGTATGAGGACTGCTGTACTGTGTTTACTCCAAAGCACCCTAAGACAAGACCGGTTCTCAGCGACGTGATTGCCGCACAGCAGGCGTTCGATTATGAACCGCTCATACAGAAGGCAGTAGAGAATACGAAAATATACACATTGAACGCATTCTGAAAAGTAAAGAAAAATTACGATTCGGTAACACTTTACCCCGAAAACCATTGTTAAAAGTTACAATCAGATTAACATTTCGTACATAAACAGCCCGTTTTCTATGTAACAACTACATTAAAAAGAGGAGATAATTTCGTGATTATTGCTAAAAGTGACAAACTGGTTACAAAAAAGCTTGACATTGTTACAAGAGATGTAGTAAAATATTTATGTGAACAAGGGATAACTGTGTCTACAGCAGAAAGCTGTACGGGCGGAATCCTGAGTTCAGCGATAACATCTGTCGCAGGAGCGTCGAAAATCTTCGGCCTCGGAGTGTGTAGCTACTGGGAAAGTATCAAGACCTCGGTGCTGTCAGTCGATGAGAAAATCATCAGTCAGTACGGCGTCGTCTCAGCCCGGACAGCTAGCGCAATGGCACAGGGAGTAAGAAAGCTCGGCGGCGCAGATATTGGGGTAGGCATAACGGGAATCGCAGGACCGACAGGTGCTGAGGAAGGAAAACCCGTTGGAACTGTTTTTGTGAGTGTTACAGGTTTCGGGAAAGAGATTACACGGGACCTCAGGCTCTATGAAAAGCTCACAGAGCCAGACAGGGAAACAGTCAGAATCGAAGCCGCAGCTCAGGCGATGCTTATGATAGCGGAGCTTGTGGGTTATAAGCCAAGTGAGGTGATATGATATGTCTATGTACAATGAGTTATCAAGCCTCAGACATACTGAGGAAAAGGACGAAAACTTCTTTATAAGGTTCTTTAAATATTTTGTCCCATGGAAGGGCGACGGCCTGTCGGAGATTTTCCGAAAGCTCGTGTTCATAGCCTCAATCGTGGTGTTCTGTTATTCGATGAGCGATTTGTCAGAGTACCTGAGCGGTAACGCTAAAACGAACCAGCTTATAGACGAGATGCAGGAAATCAAGCCAACGGTCAACAGCTCAGACGATGCGCAGTCAATTACCCATGAGGGTGGCAACCAGAACAATGGTAATACCGATGCTCCGCCTGCAGGAAGCGAGGAAAACTACTCGACTGAAGTAGGCGAAAGCTGGAACAGTCTTCTTGAAATCAATGAGGACGTTGTAGGCTGGATAACAATCGAAACAATGAAGGACTCAAGCGGTGAGCTCTATATCGACTATCCGATAGTGCAGGGCGAAAACAATGACTATTACCTAAACCGTGACATAAAGAAGAATTACAGCTCATCAGGCGGAACAATATTCCTTGACTATGCGTCAAGTGTAGTTCCGGGACAGAGAACAGACAACATAACAATCTTCGGACATAACATGAAAGCGGGAACCTTCTTCGGAAGACTCGACGAGTATAAGTCGGGTGTTGAGTTCTTAAAGAATAATCCGCTCATCACATTCAATACCCTGTATTCAACCTACGACGAGAAATATATAATAGTAGGCTGCTTCCTCGCAAACGTCGAGGAGGACCAGGATAACGGAACTGTGTTCAGATATGTCGGATACAGAAACTTCGACTCAAAGCATCCATTTGAAACCTGGAAGGCGGAAATGGAAAAGAGGTCGTGGTACTCAAGCTCGATTCCAATGGACGAGAGCGACAAATATATTACGCTATCAACCTGCTCAGCCGATATAGATAATATGAGATGGGTTATAGTAGCAAGAAAGCTCAGAAGCGGCGAGAATGTCGACGAGCTGGTTGCTACATACGAAGAAAGAGATGACGCAGACATATACTTCCCGCAGAGATGGATTTACTCATGGGGAAACAAAAAGGTCTACAGAAACTAATCGGAAAAAGATACATATAAGCTTTCCGAAAACGCTGTGAACCTTTTGGCAACCAAAGAGTATGGCTGAATTTACAGCTACTCGGAAAGGCGATGAATTTATATGCAGCATGATACTGAAAAGAAGTCTGTCAAGAAGGCTTCTATCAAAAAGATAACTTCAATGCTCGGCTTCGGCGTGCTTTGTATCGGTACAATATGTGCAGTGGGAATTATGGGACTGTCAGCAGACAGCAAGCCACAGAGCACTCATATTGAGGCTTCAAATCCTCAGCCTGTTGTAACAACAACTACAACAGCCGCTACAACACTCGCTCAGGTGCAGACATCTGAAACTGAAAAGGAAATCTCCGCTACTGTTTCATGGTGGAAGGCTGGCGTAGGCGAGTACGATTTTATCGAAATCGACGACAGTATCGCAACTACCACAACTACTACAACTACAACAACTACTACAACAACCACAACTACAACAAAGAAAACTACTACTGAAGCAAAGAAAACTACAACTGCTCCAAAGACCACTACTACTGCAGGTACAACAATCAATGCAGGCGATGTGTCAGAGGACGACTACGTTATTTCTTGCACAGATGAGGAGTTTGAAATGTTCTGCTATGTCCTCGAAGGCGAAGCAGGCGGATGCTCTGACCTCGCTAAGATGGCTGTTGCAGGCGTTATCGTAAACCGTGTGCAGAGCTCAAGATTTGATAACACCATCAAGGGCGTTCTTACAGCTCCGAACCAGTTTACAGCTATCAGAAAGTACTATAATAAGTCCGTAACTCCTACACAGAGCACAATCAACTGTGTAAAGAGAGCACTCGCAGGTGAGGACGGCTCAAACGGTGCGTTCTACTTCTACTCAAAGAAGTATTGCTCAGCTTCAACAGCAGCATGGTTTGAATCACTTACATTCTGCATCGAAATCGACGGACAGAGATTTTTCAAAGTATAATCAATAATGTATGCTTAAAAAGTCAAGTCTACCTTGACTTTTTTGGCGTAAAAACAAAATAAAAAAAGAGATATAAAAAAGAAAAAGAAATCAAAATTTGGAATTCATACGAAGGGAAACGGGTTTTATGGAGCAATCACAGCTCAATAGAAAGGCGTCGGAGCTTTTTGCGCGTGCAAAAGGCTTCATCAAAAGCCATAATAAGCTTGTAAAGCGTTGTTCTACGCATTTTATGGCGGGTGCAGTAGCTCTCTCTGTCGCAATCGGAAGCACATTTGTAAGCTTCGAGAGTGCAGTTGCAGAGAGCACCGACAATACCCAGCCGGCACAGACAATGCAGACTACCACCACAACTACTGCGGCACAGACAAAGATAGCCGAGGTTACAGAGCGTTGGTGGAAGGCAGGTATTGGTGAGTATGACCTTATGGAGTATACAAATACCGAGGTCGAGCTCGAGCAGGAGGTAATCCCGCAGGAGCCATTCCCTGATATAAGCTTTTCAGTCTCAAAGCCATCAGCACTGGGACCTGTTGCAGATGCACAGATTTCAGCTCACCGTACTTACGGTACAAGAAGTATAGCAAATGAGTATTATACAGTAAAGTCTGTTACAACAGGTGCGAGAGTGTCCGGTAACGGCTTCGATATGGTATGTAAGATACTCAACGGCGAAATGGGACCGTCCTTCAGCGAGGAAGCCCTCAAGGCGCAGGCTGTCGCTATCTATACTTATCTCAGATACTGTGATGAAAACGGACTCGTTCCTGTTGTAGCAACAAGAGGTTCATATAACGATAAAATCAAGAATGCCGTAAAGGCAGTAGAAGGTCAGACACTTACCTATGGCGGAAGCGTCATCAATGCAGTGTTCTGTGCCTCAACAGCAGGTAATACAACTTCAAGCGCAAGCGTGTGGGGAGGCTCACTGCCTTACCTCAAGGGCGTTACAAGTGAGTATGACTACCTCGACCCTAACTATGGAGTTAAAAGACAGTTTACAGCTTCACAGCTCAAGGCTATTATAGAAGCAAAAACAAATATCACCCTCTCAAACAGCGATGTTGAAAACTGGTTTGAGATTGTGAACTATACAAACGGTAAGTATGTAGGCGATATCAAAATCGCAGGCAATACACACGCAAGAGTAAACGGACGTAACGTAAAGCTCACAGGTGCATTGCTCAGAGCTTCAATACTCGGCAACAGCACCCTGCGTTCAACAGCGTTTGATATCAGCTACTCAAACGGCGTGTTCACATTCACAACATATGGCTACGGCCACGGCGTAGGTATGTCACAGTGGGGCGCAAATCTCCTCTCAACACACGGCGGACTCAAGTATGACCAGATTCTTCTGTATTACTATTCAGGCGCAAGACTCGGTTGCTCAGGCGTAAACGATGAAGCAGTTGACCGCTTCGGCGAGGAGGATGACCTCTCAGGTAAGGAAGAAGCCGCACCCGGCGACCTTCCGCAGAAGGAAGAGGAAAAGAAGCCTGCCCAGTCTGTAACAGTTACTACAACAGTAACAACTACTACAACTCAGACACAGACGGAGCCTCAGACAGAAACTACAACCCAGAGCAGTACAGAAACAACTCCCGCAGTTACAACAGTGCCTCAGACTCAGGTTCCCGAGCCTGTGGAAACAACAGCGGTTACTTCTGAAACAGTCGCTTTACAAACAGAGCAGCCTGTTTTGGAATAGTGTACAACAAGGGATTTTAAAAACTATTGAAAATGCTTAAAAAGTCAGGCAGAGTATATCTCCGCTTGACTTTTTTTACTTTTGAAAATATAATATAAGTATGACTAAAACATTCTGAAAGGACAGATAGTATGGCATTTTTTGATAAGATAGGACAGGCGGTTTCAAACGGCGTTTCAAGTGTTACAGATACAACTAAAACACTCGCAGGAACAGCCAAGCTTAACAGCCAGATTAACGCAAATAAGAATACAATCAAAGAAACCTTCCAGGCAATAGGTGAGCTTTGCTATAATAACAGGGATAAGGAAATCAATAAGGAACAGCTCAAGGAAATGTTCGATAAGATTGACGCTATCAAGGTCGAGAACAAGGACTTAGAGCTTAAGGTTAAGCTCGCTAAGGGCTTTGTACCTTGTAAGAACTGCGGAGAAGACGTTCCTGTAAATGCGTCATTCTGTGCTAAGTGCGGAAGCAAGGTCGTAGTGCCTGCCCCTGAAGCAGAGGTAACTCCTGCAGGAAAG
Source organism: Oscillospiraceae bacterium (assembly GCA_017396665.1). Lineage (GTDB taxonomy): Bacteria > Bacillota > Clostridia > Oscillospirales > Ruminococcaceae > UBA7477. Next base: position 26,889 of record JAFQLH010000074.1, read on the forward strand.
AAGAGATGCTTAAGCTGTGGAAACCTCGAAAACGTTGATACAAAGTTCTGTTCAAGCTGTGGAACAAAGCTTCCTGAAAAGGCTGAACCAATCCAGCTTGCGCCTGAATCAATCGTTTGTCAGAATTGCGGAATTACAATTCCGGGTAATATGAAGTTCTGCTCAGAGTGTGGCTCAAAGGTTGAAATCCCTGCACCTGCTCCTGTAGTAGAGGAAGCTCCTGCTGTTGCTCCGGTTGAAGAAGCACCTGCAGCAGAGGAAAAGGCAGAAGAGCCTGTTGTAGAGGAAGCGGTAGAAGAAGTTCCTGCAGGTAACGTTTGCCCAAGCTGTGGCAACAAGGAAAGCGACGGAATCAAGTTCTGCTCTGAGTGTGGAACAAAGCTCGGCGAACCAGCTCCAATTGTAGAGGAAGTTGTGGAAGAAGCCCCAGCCGTTGAAGAAGCAGTTGTCGAAGAAGCTCCTGTAGAAGCTGCACCTGTTATAGAGGAAACTGTCGTAGAGGCTGAGCCTGTCGAGGAAGCTCCTGCGGTAGAAGAAAAGACAGAAGAGCCTGTAGAAGAAGCAGTAGTAGAAGAAGCCCCTGCAGGTAACGTTTGTCCAAGCTGCGGTAACAAGGAAAGCGACGGAATCAAGTTCTGCTCTGAGTGCGGCACAAAGCTCGGCGAACCTGCCCCAATTGTAGAGGAAGTTGTAGAAGAAGCTCCTGCTGTTGCTCCTGCCGTAGAGGAAGCACCGCAGATTCCTGATAAGAACACCTGCCCGAAGTGCGGACACGAGGAAGCTCAGGGTGTTAACTTCTGTTCAGAATGCGGAACAAGACTCAACGCTGTCGGTCATGACCAGTCTGAGCCTGTATCAGCAGTAGATTGTGTCGTTTGCTCAAAGTGCGGAAGCGTAGAGCCTGCAGGCACAAAGTTCTGTTCCGAGTGCGGAAATAAGATGTAATAACAAAGCAAGGTATAAATACTAAAGGGTACTGAGAATATACTCAGTACCCTTGTTTTATCGGAAATTATTCAGCCTTTTGCGTAATGTAGCCGTTCTCGTCAATTTCAACGTTGAAGGAGTAATCTCTCATACACTGCAGAATTCTCTCTCCCTCAGCCTCGCCGCCGACGTAGGTGGTCTGGCTGTTTCTTTGTGTCGCAGGAATGAACTGAAGCGTCACGCTGTCATCAGTGTTTATTGTAACCTCAAGAAGTCCCGTGTCAATGTCGTAGCCGTCAAACCAGAAGTTGCCCAGGTTGTAGGCAATCGGCTTGCCGTTGTAGTATTCAATACCCTGAAGACAATGTGCGTGAGAGCCGATAATTACGTCAGCACCTGCGTCAATGTACTGATAAGCGGTTTCAGGCTGTACATCTTCAAGCCCGTGGCTGTGCTCTGTGCCCCAGTGTACACAAGCTACAACATAGTCAGCGTTCGCCTTTGCCTCCTTGATAACCTCAATGAATGCCGCCGGGTCATAGCAACGAAGCACTCCGGGATTCTGCTCGTCAGCCTGCGGTGTCAGAACGTATTTTTCAGCCCTTGTCGCCGCAACGAAAGCTATCTTCTTTCCCTCAACGATGTAGTATACAGGAGCACTCGCCTCTGAGATGTCTCTGCCTGCACCGATGTATTCAATGCCCGCACCTGTCAGAGTGTCAAGCGTGTCATAGAAAGCGTCCTTGCCGAAGTCGAAAACGTGGTTGTTTGCAAGCAGCACAACATCAAGTCCAAGCTCGTTGTAAATGCTGACGTTACTTGTCTTGCCACGGAAGGTCCACAGCTTTCCCTCCATCGCAGCGCCTCTGTCTGAGAAACAGAATTCGCTGTTGAGCGAAGCAATGTCAGCACCCTTCAGCCTGTCAATAAGATACGGGCTTATGCAGTTTTCAATTTCAGAGCCAAGCTCTGTGTATTTCTGCATAGGGTAGTAACTGTCATCAAGGCATACGTCACCGCCGAAAATGAGGCTTATGCCTTCCTCTGAGTCGCCGTCTAAAACGTAGTAGTTGTCCTCTGTGTACGCTTTTTTTGTGTAAAGGTCCATAGTCGCCTTTACCGTCATTCCCGAAAGCTGATACCAGTCGTTGTCGGTGTAGCCGTTTTGTTTGATGTAGTTGTAGGTGTCAGTAATAAAGTCGCCCTGTGTGTTTTCACCGCACCACGTTATGAATTCTTCTGAAAACGGCAGTTCACTGCTGTACATGTTGATAAGCTCAAATAAATCCTTCCCGGTAATCTGTGGCTCCTGTGAATCAGAGCTGTCGTTACCGCCGCTTTCAGAGTTGTCGTATGCAGAATCAACCTGCGACATGCTCTGCCAAGAGCTCATATCCTTCTTTTCAATCTCGCCGCAGCCGCAAAGCGACGACGCAAGCATGCATATTACAGCAGTAAGTGTAATACAGCGTTTAGTGTTCATTGTATCAATCCCTTATTCATCATCATCAAAATATGTCAGAGCCTTGTTTCCATCGCCCGTGTCAAGACTCTGTACGTCACGCAGACGCCTCTGTATAGCCCTTGTCCTTACTCCGACAAGCTTGTCAATGTCCTTTCCGACAAGGTCAATGTGCTTCTGAGCCGCAGAAAGAACCTCTTCAAATTTCGTGAATTCAGACTTCACAGCCGAAAGCACCTGCCATACCTCGTTTGAACGCTTCTGTATAGCGAGTGTCTTAAAGCCCATCTGCAAGGAGTTAAGAAGTGCCGCCATTGTCGACGGACCTGCGATATTAACATTATACTCCTTTTGAAGCGTTTCTACAAGCCCACGGCTTACAACTTCTGAATAAAGCCCCTCAAAAGGCAGGAACATTATGCCGAAGCTTGTCGTGTACGGCGGCTCAATGTACTTTGTCTTTATGTCCTTTGCAAAGCTCTTTATTCTTGAGGTAAGAACAGCTACTGCGTTGTCAACAGCCGCCTTGTCGCCCGACTCCTGTGCGTCCTGAAGCTGTGCATAGCAGTCAGCAGGGAACTTCGAGTCGATAGGCAGGTAAACGTGACCGCCGTCATCTCCCGGAAGCTTTACAGCAAACTCAACTCGATTCTGGCTCTGCGGAATCGTCGCAATGTCTGTGTCGTACTGTTCAGGTGAAAGAATCTCGCTCAGTATCGCACCAAGCTGAATCTCACCCATAATGCCTCTTGTTTTTACGTTTGAAAGAACCCTCTTAAGACCGCCAACGTCATTGGCAAGCGTCTTCATCTCGCCGATACCCTTGTATACCTCCTCAAGACTCTCCGATACACGCCTAAAGCTGCGGTTCATCTTCTCCTCAATGCTCTCCTGAAGCTTCTCGTCAACCGTCTTTCTTATCTCCTCAAGACGCTTGCTGTTAAGCTCCGATATCGAGGTCAGATGTGAGGTTATCGACTCTCTCATCTGCGAGAGCTTCTGCTCGTTTGTTACCTCAAGAGTCTTAAGACGTTCCTCAAGCTGCTTGAGTGAAAGCAGGGTAGCCTCGTTCATCGTTGTCTGATTCTTTGACAAAACGTCGCTCAGAAGCTTCACAGAGCCGTTTAAGCTCTCTGTAAGCTCAAGACGCTGCTGTCTGCCAAGGCGTTCAAATTCTTCGCTCAGGTCTGTTTCCTTGCGTCCTTTCAGAAGAATTACAAGATTTATTATCCCAAGCAGCACAGCAATTAATGCTACTACAAGTATTATGTATTCCATATTGTCTGCCTCCCTTGTCTTTGTTTTCTCCTGTGTATAATTATAGCAAAGCTCAGTATACCTGTCAAACAGAAAAATTGTTTTTAAGTACAAAAAAATCCCCTCAAATTTGTTTTATATGCATATTGAAATGAAAAGTGTAAAATGCTATACTTGATTTAATGAAAAATTGTCTGGAGGTATGCAGTATGGAAAACAGAATGCAGGAAATAAAGTCAAGGAAGAATAAGTATATCCGTATCGGTATTATACCGGGACATTTTGCAACAAACCACTCCCACGTAAATTACTATGTGGATATGACATCAATAAAAACAAGCTCAAAGATGGCTAAGGAAGCCGCTGAGGAGCTTGCAGCAGTGTATAATTCAACTCATATCGAAACAATAATCTGCCTCGAAGGAACTGAGGTTCTGGGCGCATTCTTAGCAAGAGAGCTGTCAAGCTCCGGCATCAACAACGGAGTAGACGTAAAGGTCGTTACCCCTGAGCTTAATGCAAATAACCAGCTTATCTTCAGAGATAATACACAGAAGCTTATCTGGGGAAAGCAGGTCGTAGTGCTCGTTTCATCAGTTTCAACAGGTAAGACAATCGAAAGAACCCTCGACTGCCTAAGATACTATAACGGACAGCTCGCAGGTATCGCAGCAATATTCAGTGCTATCGAAGAAACATACGGAGTAAAGGTAAACGCAATCTTCAGTGCAGACGAGCTTCCCGAGTATAAAAGCTGTCCGGGAGAGCAGTGCGGTATGTGTAAAAACGGCGTGAAGGTTGACGCACTTATAAACAGCTTCGGCTATTCAAAGCTTTAAAGATTAAAATAGAAGTTGTGCAAAACTACCCAAAATAAAAGCGTAATGTGAGGTTAATTGTCTGTGCAATAGCCTTGACAAAAGCTTGCGTGATGTGTTATATTTAAGGTGCAGTCATTATTGCTGACGGTATGTGAATTGACACAGTGCGGTAGTGATTGATATTTTGCCGACCGTCTGGGCAGTCCTTGACTAAGGACTGCCTTTTTGAATTATCGGTGCAACGTGTTAAAGTGCCGAGGAAAAGGGAGGAAACTTTTATGGAATTCAATCAGTGGCAGGGCTTCGTTGACGGCGACTGGAAAACAGGCATCAATGTAAGAAGCTTCATTCAGTCAAACTATAAAGCATACACAGGAAACGCAGATTTCCTTGAGGGTGCAACAGAAAAAACAAACGGACTTATGGAAAAGCTCCGTGAACTGCAGAAGCAGGAGATGGAGAAAAACGGAGTGCTTGATATCGACGTTACAACCGTTTCGTCACTCTGTAACTATAAGCCGGGTTATCTCGATAAGGAAAATGAGCTTATCGTAGGACTCCAGACAGACGCTCCGCTCAAAAGAGGTGTAAACCCGTTCGGCGGTATCAGAATGGCAAGAGAAGCCTGCAGTGCGTACGGCTATAAGCTCTCTGATAAAATTGAAGAGTATTTTACATACAGAACAACCCACAACGACGGCGTTTTCAGAGCCTATACACCTGAAATGAAGGCTGCAAGACATTGCGCACTCCTGACAGGTCTTCCTGACGCATACGGCAGAGGCAGAATTATAGGCGACTACAGAAGGGTAGCACTCTACGGTATTGATTACCTCATCGAACAAAAGCAGCTCGACAAGCTGAAGATAGGCCAGGGCCTTATGGACGCAGAGTCAATAAAGCTTACAGAGGAGCTCTTTGAACAGATTTCCTTCCTCAATAAGCTCAAGGAAATGGCTTCGATGTACGGCTTTGATATCTCTCAGCCTGCAAGCACTGCCCAGGAGGCTATGCAGTGGACATACTTTGCTTACCTTGCTACAAACAAGGAGCAGAACGGCGCTGCGATGTCACTCGGCAGAGTAAGTACCTTCTTTGATATCTATATCGAAAGAGATATGAAAAACGGCATCCTCGACGAAAAGGGTGCGCAGGAGCTTTTTGACCAGTTTGTTATCAAGCTTCGTATGGCAAGACATTTAAGAACACCTGAGTATAATGAGCTTTTCGGCGGTGACCCTATGTGGATTACTGAAAGCGTCGGCGGTATGGGCGAGAATAATAAAACTCTCGTCACAAAGTCAAGCTTCAGAATGCTCAATACACTCTATACCTTGGGAAGCTCTCCTGAGCCGAACCTCACAGTCCTCTGGAGCAAGCGTCTCCCCGACGGCTTCAAGAAGTTCTGTGCAAAGGTTTCCTGCGATACAGACTCTATCCAGTACGAAAACGACGACCTTATGCGTCCGAGATTCGGCGACGACTACGCAATCGCATGCTGTGTTTCAGCAATGAAAATCGGCAAGCAGATGCAGTTCTTCGGTGCAAGAGCTAACCTTGCAAAGCTTCTCCTTCTCGCAATCAACGGCGGTGTGGACAACGTGTTCGGTACAAGAATCGGCCCACAGATGGAGCCTATGCAGGACGAGTACCTCGACTATACAAAGGTTATGGAACGCTTCAGGCTCTATCAGACATGGCTTTGCCGTCTGTATGTGAACACAATGAACGTTATCCACTATATGCACGATAAGTATGCCTATGAGAAAACTCAGATGGCTCTCCACGATACAAGCGTTGAAAGACTTATGGCGTTCGGCGTAGCAGGTCTCTCTGTTATCACCGACTCGCTCTCTGCAATCAAGTTTGCAAAGGTAAAGCCTATCAGAAATGAAGAGGGCATCATCGTTGACTTTGAAACAGAAGGCGACTTCCCTAAGTACGGAAACGACGACGACAGAGTTGACGAAATCGCACAGAACCTCATCCACGGGTTCCACGACGAGCTCAAGAAAACTCCTGCATACAGAAATGCTATCCATACTCTCTCCGTTCTCACAATTACTTCAAATGTCGTTTACGGAAAGAAAACAGGCGCAACCCCCGACGGAAGAAAGAAGGGCGAGCCGTTTGCTCCGGGTGCAAACCCAATGCATAACCGTGAACATAACGGTGCACTCGCTTCGCTCGGCTCTGTTTCAAAGCTCTCCTATTCGTCTTGTATGGACGGTATATCAAATACCTTCTCTATCACTCCCGACTCTCTCGGAAAGTGCGAGGAGGACAGAATCAATAACCTCGTAAGCATCCTCGACGGATACTTCCTCAATGCCGCCCACCATATCAATATCAACGTTATGAACAGGGAAACACTCATAAAGGCATACGAGAATCCTGAGGCTTACCCAAACCTCACTATCAGAGTTTCTGGCTACGCAGTAAACTTCTGCAAGCTCTCAAGAGAACAGCAGAAGGAAGTTATCATGCGTACCTTCCACGAGGCTATGTAGTGAATAACTGAAATCTGAAAGCGTCTTTGAGCATAGCTTAAGTTCAAGGACGCTTTTTCAAAAGAAGGGCAGGGAAATGTCATGGCAGATACAATCGGTTATGTAAGCTCGGTGCAGTCGCTCGGTGCGGTTGACGGCCCGGGCGTCAGATATGTCCTGTTTATGCAGGGCTGTCCGCTTCGCTGTAAGTGTTGCCACAACCCGGAAACGTGGGAGCTTGGCAAGGGCACTGCGTATACTGTAGACGACGTTATGCAAAAGCTGTCAAGGTATGTGAGCTACTTCGGTGAAAAGGGCGGAGTAACCCTCTCAGGCGGTGAACCTCTGCTCCAGACGGAGTTTGCAACAGAGCTTTTTTCACGATGTAAAAGCGAAGGAATATCCACCTGCCTCGACACAAGCGGCTGTATCCTGGATGACAAGGTAGAAAAACTGCTGACGCTTTGCGATACGGTGCTGCTTGACTATAAGATGACAAACGAGCAGGATTACTTCGACTTTTCAAGAATGCATATGTCGCAGGCTGATAAATTCCTTGAAAAGCTTGATGATTTGAAGGTCACAACATGGCTTCGGCAGGTAATTGTCCCGGGCATCAACGACAATGAGCAGAATGTCATAAAGCTCTTTGAACTTAAGAAAAAATATGCCTGCATCGAAAAGCTTGAGCTTCTGCCGTTTCATAAAGCCTGCGTCACAAAATATGAACAGCTCGGACTGGATTTCCCGCTGAAAAATACCCCCGAAGCGACAAAATCGCAGGTGAATGAGCTTTTTGAAAAAATCCAGAAAAAATTTTAAAAAAGGTATTGACAAATGTATACCGTTGTGGTATACTTTAATCAAGGCAAGAGAATGCCGAATATTTAAAAGCTAACGGAGGAAATTATTATGAATAAGTTTGTATGTACAATCTGCGGATATATCTATGAAGGCGAGACTGCTCCTGAAGCATGTCCACAGTGCAAGGCGCCAGCTTCAAAGTTTGAAAAGCTCGATACAACAACTCTTACATGGGCTGACGAGCATAGAGTAGGCATCGCAGAGGGCGCTCCACAGGACGTTATCGACGCACTCAAGGAGAACTTCAACGGCGAATGTTCAGAAGTTGGTATGTATCTCGCAATGGCTAGAGTAGCTTACAGAGAAGGTTACCCTGAGGTAGGCCTCTTCTACGAAAAGGCTGCATGGGAAGAAGCAGAGCACGCTGCAAAGTTTGCAGAGCTTCTCGGTGAGGTTGTAACACCTTCTACAAAGAAGAACTTAGAGCTTCGCTACATGGCTGAAAACGGCGCTTGCGAAGGCAAGATGAAGCTTGCAAGAAGAGCTAAGGAGCTTAATCTCGACGCTATCCACGACACAGTTCACGAGATGGCTAAGGACGAAGCAAGACACGGCTGCGGCTTCAAGGGCCTCTACGACAGATACTTCAAGTAATGGAGTATATTCTCCTCTGATTTTTATAAATCTTTTTTCTTCACTTTCTGATTTTGTTTTGCACCGGGTGTTAAAGCTCGGTGCAATTTTTGTCGCCAAATTTTTTTTAAGAGCAATGAAACCTTTTTGCAGCTTGCGGTGTATTATATATGAAGACATTTTTGGAGGTTAAGTATCATGAAAAAGAAGCTTCTGCCATTACTGCTCGCAATCACTTGCGTGTTCTCGGCAAGCTGTGGCAATACAGCCGATAGCACGGGCAGCTCTGATAAGGCGATTACAACACCTACCGAGACTACCACAACCACAGAGCTTACCACACCTACGGAAACTACAACATCGCAGCCATCACAAACAGAGGTTGTTACAACTACCGAGACTCCGACTCCCACCGACCCTACAGAAAATATGGGCAAGGCACAGAAAATCGAGCTTAGCGGAAACAAGGATGATGTGTTCGTTGTCAATGAAGCTTGCTATGCAGTAACTGAGAATGCTATTTTGTATTTTGAAAAGGGTACAACGGTTCGCGGAGACATCGGAACATCTATCGAAATGAAGATGAAAGAAGTCAGTGAGATTACCGGACTTACCTATGAGTATAAAAATGAACCTGCCCTAGCCGAAAATTTTAAGAATTATTGCCCTCTGTATTTTGAAGAAGGCGATTTTAAGGACTTAAACTTTGATAATTCCTATGTTAATATTGTTGTTGCAGAGCTTGTAGACGCACAGATACCTTATGCATATTATAATTTCGTTGTATTAGACCCCGATTATATCTATTATGACGGTGAGGATGACCCAGGTGCTACCTACCACGAGCTTACCCACGTTATATTCCTCAATAATTATGCGGATATGGGCGAAACACTGAACGAGGGTCTGGCAACGTATTTCGCTGAGCAGCTTTTAATGGATTACGGCATCCAGACATGGAGCTGGATTATGTTCTATCAGCCGGGCAATATAGATGCTGCATACATTTTAAAAGGAGCAGACGGCTTCGAGAGCGAATTCTACATGAACGAATACTATGACCAGTACTCATATTTCTACGGATATTTGTTTATGAACTTTATTGAAGAAACCTACGGCAAGGAAGCTTTTCTTGATATCGCAGACGCAGTTACCAAGTCAGACTACGAACGTGACCTTAACGGAGATACTGACGAGGAAGTCAAGGAAAACCTCCAGAAGTCAGATGAGATTATCAAGGGGGCTATTATCTCCGTAACAGAGGAAGGCGTCTTTGAAAAGTTTGCCGACTGGTATAAGGATAATAACAAGAGGCGGTATGATGACTGGAAGACATATATGACTTCAATCGGTGAGGACGTTTCGTTCCTCTGATAGCTGTAAACAGTGCTCTGAATGTTTGGGTAAAAGCCAAACGTTTTATAAGACTTTAAAAAAATAATGAAAGGCTCTCGCAGGGAGAGCCTTTTGTGCTATGAAAAAGCGTATAGAAAAGAAAAAGAGATTACAGCATAGCGCCGTAATCTCTTTGCTTTTGTTACATCATATCCTGCATATCGTAGATGCCCGCAGGCTTTCCCGAAAGATATACAGCCGCATTGACAGCGCCGACAGCAAATACTTCCTTTGAAGCGGCGGAGTGAGAAAGTGTGATAACCTCGTCACGTCCCGCAAAAATGATGTCGTGCTCTCCGACAATCGTTCCGCCTCTGATAGCGTGAATTCCGATTTCGTTTGGCTGACGCTTTGCACGGACAGAATGTCTGTCATAAACGTAGTTCATAGAGCCTGAAAGCTCCTCGTTGATAGCGTTTGCAAGCATAAGAGCAGTACCGCTCGGTGCGTCAATCTTCTGATTGTGATGCTTTTCAACAATCTCAATGTCAAACTGTCCGCCGAGAATTGCAGTCGCCTTCTTCGCAAGCTGAACAAGAAGATTTATACCGATAGACATATTCCATGTAAAGAATACAGGAATCTGCTCTGCAGCAGCCTTTATAGAAGCAATCTCTTCCTCGTTGTAGCCTGTTGTAGCCGCAACAAGTGCGACGCCGTTTGTGAGGCAGTATTCCAAAAGCTCAGGAAGGGCAGACGGATGAGAAAAGTCGATGATAACATCAGGCTTCTGTGGGAGCTTGCCGGGTGCGTCAACAACAGGGAAGTCTGCTACGCCGGTACCCTTGTCAATTCCGCCGACAACCTCGCAGTCGTTTCTTGCAGCTATAATGGAAGCCAGAACTCTGCCCATCTTGCCGTATGCTCCGCATAAAACAATCCTAGTCATTTTAAACGTCCTTTCCTGTCAGTTAGCCGATAAGTGAAAGCTTATCCATGTTACTCTTGAGGAAGCTGCGGTTTGCCTCAGACATAGGAACGAGAGGGAGTCTGCAAGGACCTGCCTCAAAGCCCATCATGTTGAGAGCTTCCTTTACAGGAATAGGGTTAACGTCGCAGAAAAGTGCGTTTGCAAAATCGAGAACCTTCATAAACTTCTCGTTTGCAGTCTTGAAATCTCCGTCAAGACAAAGCTGACAGATTTCGTGTGTCTCGTAAGGCATGCAGTTTGAAAGAACTGAAATAACGCCCTTGCCGCCGAGCGACATTACAGGCACAATCTGGTCATCGTTACCGCTGTAGATTGCAAGGTCATCACCGCACATTGAGGCAATCTTAGCAATCTGGCTGATGTTTCCGCTTGCTTCCTTGATAGCAACAATGTTCTCTACCTTTGAAAGCTCGTAGCAGGTTTCAGGTGTGATGTTCACGCCTGTTCTTGAAGGAACGCTGTAAAGAATAATCGGAATTGAAACAGCGTTTGCGATAGCTGTAAAGTGTGCAACAAGTCCGGCCTGTGAGGTCTTGTTGTAGTATGGAGTTACACAAAGAAGTGCGTCAGCGCCAAGCTCCTGAGCCTTCTTTGAAAGGTTTACAGCATATTCTGTGTGGTTAGAGCCTGTGCCTGCGATAACAGGAACACGCTTTGCAGTCTTTTCTACGGCATATCTGATGCACTCGATGTGCTCGTCATCTGTCATAGTAGAGCTTTCGCCCGTTGTACCGCAGATTACAATAGCGTCAGTGCCGTTGTCAATGTTGAAGTCAATGAGTCTTCCGAGCTCGTCAAAATTGATTGAGCCGTCGCTGTTCATTGGTGTAACAATAGCAACAGCAGCGCCTGTGAATACGGTCGTCTTCATATTTCCACTCCTATCTTGTGTTTTAAGTATAAATATTAGTCAATGTAGCCCTTTGCAGCAAGAAGCTCAGCAAGAAGAACAGCTCCGCCTGCAGCACCTCTGAGAGTGTTGTGTGAAAGGCAAGCGAACTTGTAGTCGTACTGATTGTCTTCTCTGAGTCTTCCGACTGAAACAGCCATACCGCCCTCAATGTTTCTGTCAAGCTTAGCCTGTGGGCGATTGTCTTCTTCAAAGTAGTGAAGGAACTGCTTTGGTGCAGATGGGAGCTGAAGCTCCTGCGGAACGCCTGAGAACTCTGCCCAGAGCTTGATGATTTCTTCCTTTGAAGGCTTGTTTTCAAACTTTACGAATACAGCAGCAGTGTGTCCGTCAGAAACAGGAACTCTGAAGCACTGAGCTGTGAAAAGAGGAGAAGTTGCAGGAACGATAACATCACCCTCAATGCTGCCCCACAGCTTGAGTGGCTCCTGCTCGGACTTTTCTTCCTCACCGCCGATGAACGGAATTACGTTGTCAACAATCTCAGGCATTGTCTCAAATGTCTTACCTGCGCCCGAAATTGCCTGGTATGTACAAACGAGTGCTCTTTCAATACCGAACTTCTTGAGTGGGTGAAGAGCAGGTACATAGCTCTGAAGTGAGCAGTTTGACTTAACTGCGATAAAGCCTCTCTTTGTGCCAAGACGCTTTCTCTGTGAATGAATGATTTCAATGTGGTCAGGGTTAATCTCAGGAACAACCATAGGAACGTCAGGTGTGTGTCTGTGAGCTGAGTTGTTTGAGATAACAGGGCATTCAGCCTTAGCGTAAGCCTCTTCAAGAGCTTTGATTTCATCCTTCTTCATATTAACTGCGCAGAAAACGAAGTCAACCATTGAAGCAATCTTTTCGATGTCAGCAGTTGCGTCGAGGATAACCATATCCTCCATAGCCTTTGGCATTGGTGTAGCCATAGCCCACTTGTTGCCGACTACTTCCTTGTAGGTCTTTCCTGCAGAACGAGCTGAAGCTGCAAGACAAACTACCTCAAACCATGGGTGGTTTTCAAGCAGTGAAGCAAAACGCTGTCCTACCATACCTGTTGCGCCGATAATACCAACCTTGTAATGCATAAATATTACTCCTTTGCTGTCAGGTGCAAGTTGCCAAATCATACAAAAAGACTGATTCAAAAGGGGCAATTTGCACGAAACATAAAAATTTTTTGTTGCAATAAAAAAACTGGTTGAAAACCAGCTCATCATACAATATAATAGTAAGTAGTGTTGATATCGTATCCGATAGCACTCCATCACATTGTATGATGACAATCACAGCCCTGTTAAGACTGCAATCAGCCTGAGCGTCACCCATAACGTCTCAGACTTCGGCAGCATCGCCTTTTGCGGTACAAGTCACACAGGGTAATGCTTCACGCTGTCCGATGCAAAAGCTGTCAGACGGCGGTTGTGACCGCTACTATTCTTTGCTGCGCCTCTATCTGTTTAGATATATGATAACAGACTTTTGGCGGACTGTCAACACATTTTAAAAAAATATGCGAGATTACACAATTTAAACGGGGAATATTATGCTTGATTTAAACAATTTAAAGAAAACTGACTTCTATTACGACCTTCCGCAGGAGCTTATCGCCCAGACACCGCTCGAGCCGAGGAACTCCTCCCGTATGCTCTGCCTGTCAAAAGAGAGCGGCGAGGTTTCACACGACCACTTCTACAACCTATGCAATTATCTCAAAAAGGGTGACCTTCTCGTGCTCAACGACAGCAGGGTTATCCCTGCAAGAATCTATGGCGAGAAGATGGATAACGGCACCTTTATCGAGTTTCTGCTTCTGGAACAGAAGGAGAATATGACATGGGAGCTTATCTGCCGACCGGGTAAAAAAGCGAAGGTCGGTGCTAAGTTTTCATTCGGCGGCGGAAGACTTTTAGCAGAAATAATCGAGGTCAAGGAAGACGGCAACCGTGTCGCTAAGTTTTCCTGCGACGGCGGAAATATATTTGCAGCACTCGATGAAATAGGTCAGATGCCCCTGCCACCATACATCACCGAAAAGCTTGAAAACAAGGAAAGATATCAGACTGTCTATTCAAGAGAGCTCGGCTCTGCCGCTGCCCCGACAGCAGGTCTTCACTTCACAAAGGAACAGCTTGACGAAATAAAGGCAATGGGCGTCAATATCGCATATGTCACATTGCACGTAGGTCTTGGCACCTTCCGTCCCGTCAAGGAGGAAAATGTCCTTGACCATAAAATGCACTCGGAACACTACGAAATGCCAAAGGAAACCGCCGACCTTATCAACGAAACAAAGGCAAACGGCGGAAGAGTCATCGCAGTCGGCACAACCTCCTGCCGTACACTCGAAAGCGTCGCTACCTTCAACGACGGAAAAATCGTAGCCGACGACAGATATACAAGTATCTTTATCTACCCCGGATATAAGTTCAAGGTGCTCGACGGCCTTATCACAAACTTCCACCTTCCTGAAAGCACACTTATTATGCTTGTATCTGCCTTTGCCGGATATGAGAATACAATGAACGCATATATAACCGCAGTCGAGGAAAAGTACCGCTTCTTCTCGTTCGGTGACTCAATGCTTATTTTATAAAGGAGACTCGTAATGTTTACACTTTTAAAGCAGGAGGGAGCTGCAAGACGTGGTCAGTTTGAAACGGTCCACGGCACAATCCAGACTCCCGTATTTATGAATGTAGGAACAGCCGCCGCAATCAAGGGCGGAATCTCCTCAATAGATTTGGCAAATGACCTTAAGTGCCAGGTGGAGCTTTGTAACACCTACCACCTCCACGTCCGCCCCGGTGACGAGATTATATACAAAATGGGCGGACTCCATAAGTTTATGAACTGGCATAAGCCGATTCTTACAGACAGCGGCGGATTTCAGGTCTTCTCCCTCGCAAAGCTCCGCAGAATAAAGGAGGAGGGCGTCTACTTTAATTCCCACGTCGACGGAAGAAAGATTTTTATGGGCCCTGAGGAAAGTATGCGTATACAGTCAAATCTAGCGTCAACTATCGCAATGGCGTTTGACGAGTGCGTGGAAAACCCCGCAACCCATAAGTATTCCAAAGCCTCCTGCGAAAGAACAACCCGCTGGCTGTTACGTTGTAAGGCGGAAATGGACAGGCTCAACAGCCTCGACACTACAATCAACCGACACCAGATGCTGTTTGGCATAAATCAGGGCTGTACCTTTGACGATTTGAGAATTGAACATATGAAGCAGATAAGAGAGATTGACCTCGACGGCTACGCAATCGGAGGACTTGCCGTTGGTGAGCCTACCGACGTTATGTACCATATAATCGAACAGGTCGAGCCGTTTATGCCAAAGGACAAGCCACGTTATCTTATGGGTGTCGGAACTCCTAGCAACATCATCGAGGCTGTCTACAGAGGCGTGGACTTCTTTGACTGCGTAATGCCGTCAAGAAATGCAAGACACGCTACTGTGTTCACATGGAACGGTATTATGCACGCTGTCAATAAACGCTATGAGCTTGACGAAAGACCGCTTGACCCGCAGTGCGACTGTCCTACCTGCCGCAACTTCTCAAGAGCTTATATAAGACACCTCTTCAAAGCAAACGAACAGCTCGCAGGCAGACTCGCAGTTACTCATAACCTCTATTTCTATAACACCCTCACAGAAAAGATAAGAGAAGCTCTCGATGAGGGAAGATTCACAGAATTCAGAAACAAGTATTCAACACTCCTTGCTTCAAAGTGCGAGGACTGACAGAAGGAGAGAAATCCACATGAAAGCCAGAATACAGAAAAAACAGCGTAAAATCGCACTTCTTTATAATATCGAAAGAAATAATTCCAGACAGCTCGCAAGCATCTGTACAAACAACGGCATCACAGCAATCGAGCTTGATACAACAGGTGCGGCATTTTCAGTAGGCTACCTGTGTGAGTATGAAGGCTTCGGCGGTGACCTTATCGCCTGCGATATTCCTCAGGAGGAAGCAATCGTGTTCTCAGCCTGCTCAAGCAGTGAGATTTCTGCTGTTCTGGAGCAGATGAAGAAGGACGGAATCAAAATCGACCTCAAGGGTATGGTTACCCCGACAAATAAAAGCTGGGCTCTCGGTAAGCTCGTGAGCGAGTTTGTCAAGGAACGTGAGGAGCTTTCAAGATAATGGCTTCACAGAAATGCGAAACAACCTGCAGACTGTTTAAAAGATGCGGCGGCTGTCAGCTCTCAATGTCCTATGAGGAGCAGCTTTTGTGGAAGCAGGAGAGAGTTGAAAGACGCTTTTCAAGGTTTATAAAGCCCGATACAATTATCGGTATGGAAAAGCCGTTTCACTACCGCAACAAAACAACCGCAGTTGTAAGAGAGCAGGGAAGAGGAAGACTTCTGTCAGGAGTTTTCCAGTCAAGCACGAACTCTGTCGTTGCAACAGACGACTGTATGCTTGAGGATAAACGCTCGCTTAAAATTATAAAAACGGCAAGAGAGCTTATGCGTGAGCTTAAGATTTCTGCCTACAATCCTAAGACGGATAGGGGCACTGTGAAGTATTTTCTCGTAAGACAAAACACAAACGGACAGGCACTTTTGCTTGTTGTTACTTCAAAAAATCAGTGGAATGAAAAGCACCTATTTGCAAAGCTTTTGTCTGAAAGATGTAAAAACGTCACAACGATTTCTGTCGGCGTGAGCCGTAGCCGTGACAAGCTCGTCCTTCCGACAGAGTGCGAAATCCTCACAGGCGAGGGCTTCATAACTGACAGGCTCTGTTCAAAGACCTTTGAGATTTCTCCGTTGTCGTTTTATCAGATAAATCATACCCAGACCGAAAAGCTCTATAACCTCGCTCTCGATATGGCACAGCTCAGGAAAAGCGATACTATGCTCGACTGCTATTGCGGTATCGGTACAATCGGTATCATAGCAAGCGACAGGGTGAAAAAGGTCATGGGCGTCGAGAAGAATTCTTTTGCAATAGAAAAGGCAAAGAGGAACGCTTCGCTGTGCGGTGTAACAAACGCTGAGTTTACAAATGCCGACGCAGGCGAGTTTATGGCAAGGCTCGTGGAGAAGGGCGAAAAGCCCGATGTCGTGATTATGGACCCCGCAAGAATGGGCTGTGACAGAAGATTTCTGCAAAGCCTTACAAAGCTCTCACCCGAAAGAATTGTCTATATCTCCTGCAATATCGAAACGCAGGAGCGTGATGTAAAAGAGCTTGTAAAGCAGGGCTATGAGGTAAAACGTGTCGCACCCGTCGATATGTTCCCCCATACAACGCATATAGAGTGTGTTGTGCTGCTCATAAAAGGATAAAACATCAAAAATGAAAACCCTACAAAAATCGCACTTTTTTACTCTACCAATGGTTGAGAGAGCGGTTTTTTAACAATCCCAACCAACAGTTCCTGTACATTTATACCGTGGTGCGGTATAGTGTAGACAGGAAGAGGCGAAAAGCAGGAGGTAAATTATGAATCAGGAAAAGATAGGCAGATTTATTGCGAGCTGCAGAAAGGAAGCCTCTCTCACACAGGCTCAGCTTGCAGAAAAGCTCGGTATAACCGACAGAGCCGTGTCAAAGTGGGAGACAGGCCGTTCCATGCCCGATTCAGCTATAATGCTTGAGCTTTGTGAGCTTCTTTCAATAAGTGTCAACGAATTGTTGAAAGGGGAAAGAATCAGTATGGATAACTACAAGGAAGAGGCGGAAAAAACAATCCTTGCCCTCAAGGAGCAGGAGGAACAGCAGGCAAAGAAGATTATTACCATCGAAATGTGGTTTTCGATAATCGGCGTAGCGGTAAGTATGTTTACGATAGTCTGCGGTATATGGGCAGGAGTTGAGTGCGGCGAGGATAACCCGCTGGGTATCGTTCTC
>JAFQLH010000075.1 GCA_017396665.1 Oscillospiraceae bacterium
AACTGCCTCATATACCAGGGAGTAACCCTCGGCGGTACAGGTAAGGAGCACGGAAAGCGTCACCCGACTCTCGGCAATAACGTTATGGTCGGCTCCGGTGCTAAAATCTTAGGTCCTTTTAAGGTAGGGGATAACGCAAAAATTGCTGCAAATGCAGTAGTTCTTGAAGAGGTTCCGCCAAACTCAACAGCAGTCGGCGTTCCTGCTAAAATAGTTAAGCAGGACGGAAAGCGTACGCAGGACCTTGACCAGATTCATATTCCTGACCCTGTCCAGATGGAACTCAATAAGTTTAAAACAAGAATTGATGAGCTTGAAAATGAAATCAAAGAGCTTAAAAAATAAAGAAAGAGGTTAATCTATGAAGCTTTATAATTCACTTACTCATACCGTTGAAGAATTTGTACCAAACGAACCGGGAAAGGTGTCAATGTACACCTGCGGTCCGACAGTATACCACTTTGCACATATCGGAAACTTAAGAAGCTATATTATGGAGGACGTCCTCGAAAAATATATGCGTTATGTAGGCTATGACGTAAAGCGTGTGATGAATATCACAGACGTAGGACACCTTACCTCTGACGGTGACACAGGCGACGATAAGATGCTCAAGGGCGCAAAGAGAGAAAAGAAAACGGTTATGGAAATAGCTCAGTTCTATACAGATGCTTTCTTTGCTGACTGTGCTAAGCTCAATATCAAAACACCTGACGTTGTACAGCCTGCAACCGGCTGTATCGATGATTTTATCAAGGTAATTACTTCACTTATCGAAAAAGGCTACGCTTATGAAGCCGGCGGAAATATCTACTTCGATACTTCAAAGCTCTCTCAGTACTATGTCTTCGGCGACTTCAGAGAGGAAGACCTCGCTGTAGGCGTAAGAGAAGGCGTTGAAGCTGACTCAAACAAGAAGAATAAAGCAGACTTTGTTCTTTGGTTCACTAAGTCAAAGTTTGATGACCAGGAGCTCAAGTGGGATTCTCCTTGGGGTGTCGGTTATCCGGGCTGGCATATCGAGTGCTCTTGCATCTCTATGAAGAACCTCGGTGAATATCTCGATATCCACTGCGGCGGTATCGATAACCAGTTCCCGCACCATACAAACGAAATTGCACAGTCTGAAGCTTATATCGGACATAAGTGGTGTAACTACTGGTTCCACGTTCACCACCTCAATACAACAGGCGGAAAGATGAGTAAATCAAAGGGCGAGTTCCTTACGGTTTCTCTTCTCGAAAGCAAGGGATATGACCCTCTCGTTTATAGATTCTTCTGCCTCCAGTCACATTACAGAAAGTCACTCGTGTTCTCATATGAGAACCTCGATAACGCAAAGGTTGCTTACGATAAGCTCGTTGCAAGATGTGCACAGCTCGTATCCGCTAATGATACAGCAGGTGTAAATGCCGACGATTTTGCAAAGCTCAAGGCACTCTTCACAAACGCAATGGACGATGATGTTAATACCTCAAACGGTATTACTGCTGTTTATGATGTGCTTAAGGCTGATACAAACCCTGCAACCAAGCTTGCACTCTTAGAGGATTTCGACAAGGTTCTCTCTATCGGAATTGTCGAAAAGGCAAAGAAGCTCGCTTCAGAGGATAACCAGTCAGATGTGCCTGCAGATATTCTTGAGCTTGCACAGAAGCGCGCCGAAGCAAGAAAGGCAAAGAATTTTGCACTCGCAGATGAGCTCAGAGAACAGATTTCTCAGATGGGCTATGCAATCGAAGAAACAAGACAGGGAACAAAGATAACTAAGAAGGTATAAATAAAATGAAAATGAATCCTAATCAAAGACTGAAGACGTCTAAAAATGCTATGAGCGTGTTCAAGGTCTGCCTCGTAATGATTCTCCTTATTGCAATAATGATGCTCGCAATCTCTTGTATGGGAGCACAGGATGACATTGCACTTAACGCAAGAGAAGTCGACCTTGTCCAGTATAAAGTACCTGAGGATGACACTAAGGTCGTAGTGTTTGAAACAACAGCAGGCACTATGAAGGCTGTGCTTTATGAGGAGTATGCTCCGAATTACTGTGAGTATTTTATAGACCTCGTTGAGTCAGGCTACTATAACGATACCTATTACTTCCTCATCGAAAACGAGCAGAAGGCTTATGCATTCGGTGGCTCAAAAGCAAATACCGGCGACGATACTGACGATACAGATAAGAAGCAGCTTGAGCCTGAAACATCTAAGAATCTCTGGCCGTTCAGAGGTGCACTCTGTACCTACGGCTCTGAAAAGGGTATCTTCAATAAGCGTAATCTTACAGGAAGCAGAATTATATTCGTAAACTCAGTGGATTTCACAGAAGACTTCATTGAAGAAATGCGGGATATAGAAAATGCAAACGAAGACCTCGTTGAAGCTTTTATCGCAAACGGCGGTGTGCCGAACTTTTCTCAGCAGTTCACAACCTTCGGTCAGATTTATTACGGACTCGACGTTCTTGAGACAATCTGCGGTACAGAAGTAAACGATAAAAAACAGCCGGTTGATGAAATCAAAATAATTTCTGCAACTATCTCAACCTACGGAGAGCATAAGCTCGAAAACGAAGAAGAGTTCTTTACAGAAAGCTTCAAAACAGATGACTCATCTCAGACTGATAGTTCTTCTCAGACTGATAGCTCATCACAGCAGAACTAAAAATAAAACCTCCTGATTTCAGGAGGTTTTTTCTGTGCCGAAATGACTAGAGATTCTCTTGTCTGCACTTTCAGTAGAGTATACCCAGTCGGTGAGTATTCCGTCTTTTATGAAGTAGTCAAATGCTTTATCAGCAGGGGAATCAAACGCATCTACTATAATCAGCTTGACCTTCATTTTGTCCGGGATAATAGCCTTTATGTATACACTCGCAGACTGCCCGACCTTTACATTGTCAAACGGCTCTGCGAGTCCCGCAAGATTTGGTGCAAGCTCTATAAATACGCCGTAATCTTCAATAGAACGTATAATACCGCCAACTGTTTCACCTGGCGCAAATCTTGAAGCGTTTTGTTCCCAGGTTCCCAAAAGCTCCTTGTGCGTGAGTGAAATCCGTCCGTTCTCTATAGACTTTACAACTGCGAGAATGTCGTCTCCGTTTGAGAACCTGTCTGACGGATGTGAAATCCTCGAAACTGAAATAGCGTCAATTGTGATAAGCGAAGATATTCCACAGCCAATGTCAACAAAACAGCCGAACTGCTCAAGATGTGTGATTTTAGCTTTTATAACCTGTCCGGGCTGGAGCGTCTGAATGTAGTTTTTAACGCATTCCTCCTGTGCAAGCCGCCTTGATAAAAGAATCCTTCCATCGTCGAAAATATCTGTTACCTTGAAGCATACAGGCTTGTTGACCCTCGCAAGCAAGGCGATGTCCTTTGTGCTTCCGTCAGCAATACCAATCGCACCCTCACACCTTGGAATAATACCTTTTCCGCAGGGAAGGTCTACTATAAGATTGTGGTCATTGTCGCATATTATAGCCCTTGCCTCAAGCGTCTTTCCCATAAGCATCGAGTGCCTTAGTGCTTCAATTGTAGCAATGCTCGTTTTGTTGTCGTGCCTGTCAATAAGCTTTCCTTCCGGATAGTAGTTTTGCATTTTGTACCTCCAATTTTCGTATTGGTAATACTTATGCATAAGAATAATGAGTTATGATAATTCCTGAACCTTAAGTCCACCCTTGGATATAAGCTGTTTCTTTATCATCGGTGTCGCAAGCGGGTCGCATATAATGTCAACCTTCGCACTCGACGGCATAGGATGTCTCTCATCTGAAATTATCGTAACATATGGCTGAAGATTGTTTACACCCTGTCCGATGTATGTGTAGGAAAGTCTTTCCCCATGGGATACAAATCTCTTGTCAGTTATCGAAATTCTCCTGATGCCCGGTATAGAGCTCTTGATTTTGCTGCAAGCTAAATCAGCAAGGTCAAGAGATTCAAATTCTGCTGTTATTTTAGTCATTACATTATCACTCCATATAAAATACTGTGTCATTATTCTTAACATATGTCAGACGCATTATGCATTTGTATTCCCAAATATCTCTTTTTGGTACTTGCCTAGAAGCTAAAAATATGCTATAATAAAAGAAATATGGCTGAAAGGAGTACTGCATTATGGATATTGAAAAGAATGATGTTCTGCTGATGAAAAAGGAACACCCCTGCGGAAGTCGTGAAATGCTTGTAATGCGCTCGGGTATGGATTTCAGACTAAAATGTAAAGGCTGCGGACATGAGATTATGATACCACGTTCAAAAGCCGAGAAGAATGTGAAAAAGGTAATCAAACCCGAGGTAGAAAATCCTTAGCGTATGCTATGCTCTTTCTGACCTTATATATAATTTTTGGAGGAATATTTTATGTTTGAAAAGTTAAAGGTGCTTTCTGAAAAGTACGATAGTATAAATGAACAGCTTATGGACCCTGATGTAATCAATGACCAGCAGCAGTATAAGAATCTGATGAAGGAGTATAAGTCACTTACACCTATTATCGAAAAGTTCAAGGAGTATACAAAGGCAAAGGAAGGCTTTGAAGAAGCAGTAGAGCTTCTCGATGCAGGCGGACTCGAAAAGGACTTTAAGGAAATGGTCCAGATGCAGTATGACGAGTGCAAGGAGTCAATGTCAACCTGTGCAGAAGAGCTCAAGATTCTCCTTCTCCCTAAGGACCCTAACGACGATAAGAACGTTATTATCGAAATCAGAGGCGGCGCAGGTGGAGAAGAAGCTTCACTCTTTGCAAACTCTCTCTACAGAATGTATACAATGTACGCTGAGTCCAAGGGCTGGAAGATTGAGATTATGAATGCAAACGAAACTGAGCTCGGCGGATATAAGGAAATCTCCTTCAGTATCCAGGGCGAAGGCGCATATTCAAGACTTAAGTATGAAAGCGGTGTCCATAGAGTACAGCGTGTACCTGAAACTGAATCGCAGGGAAGAGTCCATACTTCAACCGTTACAGTTGCCGTTCTCCCTGAAGCTGAGGACGTAGAGCTTGATATCAATGAAGCAACCGACCTTAAGATTGACGTGTTCAGAGCATCAGGTGCAGGCGGACAGCATATCAATAAAACAGAATCTGCTATCAGAATAACTTACCTTCCAACAGGCCTCGTTGTTGAATGCCAGGACGAAAGAAGCCAGCATAAGAACA
>JAFQLH010000076.1 GCA_017396665.1 Oscillospiraceae bacterium
GCACCGATTGCTGCGATAAGCATTATAATGCATCTCACAGGCAATATGTAAAAGCTTTATTGCAGGTGCTCAAAAAATTTGTATAAAATGCTTGAAATTTATTATTTTCTATGCTATAATATTTTTAACCCAATTTTAAGTTAAGGAGATGTTTACAATGGGCAAGGGATTTAAGGTATTCGTAGGTCTTGCTGCTGTTGCCGGCGCTGCTGCTGCAATTTACACACTCAAGAAGCGCAAGGAAATGGAAGAGTATGACTACGAAGAGTTCGATGACGATTGCTGCTGCTGCGACTGCGAGGAATGTGAAGTAATCGAAGACGTTGCTGAAGAAGCTGCTGAAGAGGCACAGGAGAGCGCTGAAGAAGCTCTTGACGCTATCGAAGAAGCTGTTGAAGAAATCGACAAGTAATCGAAACACACAAAACAAGGCTTTCTGCAAATGCAGGGAGCCTTTTTGTTTTGCGTTGTATTCACCAATTAAGAGATACAGTGAAAGCTTTATGTTTATATAATCGTACAAAATTTGTATGCCCGTTTTAAATTTACGCTTGAAATGTTTGACAAACCGCGATTTTTGGGCTATAATCACAGATAATAAATCTAAACGGGAGGAATAATATAATGAATAAGGTTGAACTTATCAATGTAATCTCAGAAAAGACAGGTCTTAAGAAGAAGCAGACTGAACAGTTCCTCAAGGTCTTTACTGAGACTGTTACAGAGTCGCTCCTTGCAGACGAGAAGGTTTCCATCGCAGGATTCGGCACTTTTGAGACAAGAGAGAGAGCACGCAAGGAAGCTTACAATCCTGTAACCAAGGCAAAGGTTACTGTTGAGGCTAAGAAGGTTCCTGCTTTCAAGCCAAGCAAGGCTTTTAAGGATACTATTTCTAAGGCATAATTAAAGAAGGAGAAATGAACATGGCAACAAAGAAGATTGCAGAGACAGCCAAGAAGGCAGCTAAGACTGCTGAAAAGGCTATCACAAAGGCTAAGGAAAGCGAAGCTGTCAAGAAGGCAGCCAATACTGCTAGCAAGGCTATTTCCAAGGCTAAGGAAAGTGAAGCTGTCAAGAAGGCAGCCAATACTGCTAGCAAGGCTATTTCCAAGGCTAAGGAAAGTGAAACAGTAAAGAAGGCGGCTTCTACAGCAAAGAAGGCTGCTTCCACAGCTAAGAAGGCTGCTTCAAGCGCTAAGAAGGCAACCGAAAAGGTTACAGCTTACGTTGAATTTGGCGGAAAGCAGATTTCCACAGCAGAAATTGCAGACAAGGTAAGGGCTGCATACAAGGCTGAGGGCAACAAGGCTGTTATCAAGTCAATTGAAATTTACGTTAAGCCTGAAGAAAACACTGCTTACTACGTTGTAAACGGCAATGCTGAGGGCAAGAAGATTGACCTTTAATTTAACTTTCTGACACAAAAAAAGACCAACCCTTTCGGGCTGGTCTTTTATTTTTATTACTTGATTTCACATCTCTTGATTTTACCACTGATAGTCTTTGGAAGCTCATCTCTGAACTCTACTACTCTTGGGTACTTATAAGGAGCTGTATTCTTCTTAACATACTGCTGGATTTCCTTCTTGAGCTCGTCTGTGCCCTCTGTTCCCTTTGTAAGAACGATTGTTGCCTTAACAGCCTGGCCTCTTACAGGGTCAGGAACTGCTGTTACTGCACACTCGAGAACGTATGGAAGCTCCATTACGACGCTTTCGATTTCGAAAGGTCCGATACGGTAGCCGGATGACTTGATGAGGTCATCGACACGTCCGACATACCAGAAGTAGCCATCCTCGTCACGCCAAGCTGTATCGCCTGTATGATACATTCCGTCGTGCCATACTGCCTTTGTCTTTTCGTCGTCGTTATAGTAGCCGCAGAACAGACCGCAAGGGATTCCCTTATCTGTTCTTACAACGATTTCACCTGTTTCACCGTTCTTCACAGGCTCTCCGTCAGGGTTTACGATGTCGATATCGTACAGCGGGCTTGGTGTACCCATTGAGCCGACCTTTGGAGTTGTGCCGAAGAAGTTACCGATTGTGAGGGTTGTTTCTGTCTGGCCGAAGCCTTCCATAATTGTGAGGCCTGTTGCCTTCTTGAACTGATAGAACACTTCAGGATTGAGCGCTTCGCCTGCTGTATTAGCATACTTTATTGAAGAAAGGTCGTACTTTGAGAGGTCTTCCTTGATAAAGAATCGGTACATTGTAGGAGGTGCACAGAAGGTTGTGATGTTGTACTTCTTGAACATCGGGAGGAGGTCTTCTGCGTGGAATCTCTCGAAGTCATATGTGAATACTGCGCCTTCGCAGAGCCACTGGCCGTAGAGCTTGCCCCAGAGAGCCTTACCCCAGCCTGTATCGGAGATTGTGAAGTGGAGTCCGTCAGGGTCAACATAGTGCCAGAATCTAGCTGTTATAAAGTGGCCGAGCGGATATCTGAAGTCGTGAACCGCAATCTTTGGATAGCCTGTTGTACCTGATGTAAAGAACATAAGCATATGGTCCTTACCGCAGGCTGTATCCTCTGTTCTTTCGTATACATCGCTGCAAAGCTCCATTTCCTCGTCGAAGCTGTTCCAGCCTTCACGCTTGCCGTTTGCGATAACCTTAACCTTAAGGTCAGGACAATTTTCTGCAGCCATTTCTGCCTGGTGTGCTGTATCTCCGTCTGCTGTACAGATGATAGCCTTAACGCCGGCAGCCTTGAATCTGTAATCAAAGTCGTGAGCAACGAGCTGATTTGTTGCAGGAATTACGATTGCGCCCATCTTATGAAGAGCGATGATAGAGAACCAGAACTGGTAGTGACGCTTGAGCACGAGCATTACTCTGTCGCCCTTCTTGATGCCGAGTGATTCAAAGTAGTTTGCAGTCTTAGCGGAATACTTTGCGATATCGGCAAAGGTAAAGCGTCTTTCTGTCTTATCGTTTGATACATGGAGCATTGCGAGCTTATCAGGAGTTTTCTTTGCGATTGCGTCAACAACGTCGAAGCCGAAGTTGAACTTATCCTCATTGACAAAGCTGATTGACTGGATTGTTCCGTTTTCGTCCTCAGTTGTCTTGATGAAGTTATCAGCAACGGCACCGCTGAAATCGTGCTTTTCGACTGTTACGGTTTCCTCTTCCTCCTCATACTCTGCAAATGCATTTTCAAACACGAAGGAATACATTTCACAGCCTTCCTCAGAGGTTGCTATCATACCGTGAGGGATAAGTGAATCGTAGTAAATTGAATCGCCTTCCGAAAGCTCTTCGTAGTGGTCGCCGAGTCTTACTCTCATTGTACCCTTAAGCACGATGTCCATTTCCTGTCCCTTATGGGTATTGGTATGGATTTCTTCATTCTGCTCAGCTTCTGAATATGGCATATACACCTTGAAAGGCTCACACACACGGTTCTTGAAGTTTGAAGCGAGGTTAAAGTACTTAAAGCCCTTTCTTCTTGCGATTTCGAGGCCTTCGCCCTTTCTGTTTACCTGATAAGCGGAGAGACTTGGTGAATGGCCCTTGAGGATATCAACGATATCGACTCCGCAAACCTTTGCACACTTATAAATAAACGTGAAGGTGAAATCGGTTTTTCCGCCCTCGAGCTGATTATATTCCTGCTCTGTAATACCGATTTTTTCTGCCATCTGTGCTGTTGAGAGACCTTCGATTTCACGAAGCTCCTTGACTCGCTGTGCGATTTCTTTGATTTTCTTATCCATAAAATCTGCCTCCATCTGCGGTCCTTGCCGCAATAAATTTATGCACCCTTGTTTTAGCTCTGGAGTTTCGGTGCAACAAAAAACGCCCCAAAGCAATACATTTGCTTTGAGACGAGAAATTTCCCGCGGTACCACTCAAATTGCACTAACAGTGCCACTCACAGACTCCAACAAGTCCTCCGCTTTAACGCAGCGTTTACGTAACAGCCTACCGCCTTCAATGGTTTCGGTGTTCAGCTCAGAAGAGATAGGCAACTGAACAGACGCATTATCCACTCACACCAACCGTGGACTCTCTGAAAATTCGTAATGCTCTGCCGTCTTCGTCACAGCTTTTTCTGTGATTATAATACCACCATCGTTTTTTCTTGTCAATGCTTTGCTTTAAATGGCTAAAACATTTCGTATATTGCTACAAATCAGAATATGACATTCCCTGTTCCATTTGTTCATTTCAAACAAATAAGCGGTTTCATCTGATACAGTTCGATAGGTTCCCTATTCTTTATGACTGACACATAGTCCTCTACGCTACAAAGCTCTCTTTCGGTATATATACCGCCGAGGTTATCCCTTCCCAGCCAGTGTGTATCAGAGCCGCAGGTCATATAGAGGTCAAAGGTTTTGCCGTACCAAAGAGCATTTTCGTTACACTTAGGAGCGTTTGAAGTATTTATTACCTCAATTCCGTCGCAATAGTCCGGATAAATAGCAATTCTTTCGAGGTACGGTGCCTGTCTGAACGGATGTGCCTGAATCATTGCTCCGCCGCTTTCGCAGACAAGCTTATACAGCTCGCTTATTCTGAGATTCATAATCTCCTCGTGCTCGAGCAGCCACTGCTTATCGAGTCCGTAGATAAGAAACTCAGCGCCGCCTCTGTTATACTCAAAGCCGAAAAACACTTTAAGTCCGATTTCGTCGCCACGTTTTTTAGCAGATTCGTAGCCTATACAAAACTGCTCGACCTTCTCTTTCCATGGCATGCTTCTGTCGATGCCCGTATTACCGTTGAAGAAGTGGTCGGTTATCATAATGCCGTCATAGCCCTTTGATTTATACTCATCGGCAAGCTCTGCGCCTGTTACTCCGGCACACAGACTTGCGGGCTTTGTATGGCAATGTGTTTCATAGAGATACTTTGTCATAGCAATTTCCTTTCGCATTTAACGCTGAATCTATTATACCACTCCCCGAAAACAATTTCAAGTGAATATTACAGCTTCACTTTCAAGTTGTATTACTTTATTGAATTATTTTAACCTGTTGCCGAACATTTTATTATTTGATATACTAAAATTATACTTTCTATAAAAATAATATTTTGATTGTACAAAACGCACAATTTTCGGCTATTTGTTTGTTTGATATGATAATTGACTAGTTGTGAAATATTATTTATAATAAATTTATAGAGGTAAATCATATCAGAATATTAACCTGTTTTCGCAGGTTTACATTCTTAAAATTCTTTGATGGAGGGATATTTATGAGAACTTGCAAAAGAATACTCGCTCTTGCTGTTGCACTGAGCACTGTTTTAGCACTCGGTTCATGTGGTAACGACGACTCTTCCTCAAGCAGTCACGTTGACCAGGTTGAAGTTCAGGACACAGACCTTGTTGAATCCATGACAGACCTTTCCGAAGAGGAAAGAACTATCAAATGGATGGGCACATACGACCTTAACCCTACAGGAAACAACGAAACATCCGTTGAGATGTCGCTGTTCCAGGAAAAGGGCGGAAAAATTGAATGGATTAGAGTTACTGACTCAGGTAAGTTTGAGAAGCTTGCTGCTGCAATTACTTCAAACACAGACGTACCTGATATCTTCAAATATGAATGGATGGCATTCCCTTGCCAGGTAACAAAGAATATGTACCAGCCTGTTGACTCTATTGTTGATTTCGATTCAACTCTCTGGAGCGACGTTAAGGCAGGTGCTGATAAGTTCGTTCTCAACGGCGAGCACTATGTTGCACCTATCAGCTACTCCACAGGCGTTCTTATGATGTACAACCAGGACGTTATTGACGATGAAGGTCTTGAAGACCCATACGAGCTTTACATGGACGGCGATTGGAACTGGGATACATGGAGAGAGCTTATGGACGAATACGTAGCAAATGCTCCTTCTGAGGTTACACGCTATGGTGTATCCGGCTGGTTTGCTCCACAGATTATTCAGCAGACAGGCGAAACACTTGTCAACTATGAGGACGGTGTATTCACAAGCAATCTTATGAGCCCTGAAATTGAGAGAGCTGAGACATTCCTTTACGACCTCACCAAGGACGGACTTGTATACGCTGACTGGGTAGACAACGCAAAGACCTGCTTTGGCTCTATGGACAATATCCTGTTCTACGTAATGGGACCTTGGGCTATGACAGGTAACAACGGTCCTGCTGAGGGCGACAACTGGAAGGTTGTTCCTATCCCTGCTGACCCTAACACAAACGCTAAGATTACTACTTCCGATATGACAGCTTATATGTGGGTAGCAGGCTCTGAAAAGTCTACTGCTGTCAAGACATGGTTTGAATGTGCTCACATTGCTGCAACAAAGGATGAATACAAGGAAGCCGGAAAGCAGAAGTTCCTTATTGACAACCCACAGTGGACAGAAGAAATGTACGATGTTATTCAGGTAACATCCTCAAGCGAATATGACCAGGTATTTGACTACGCTTACGGCATATCTGCGCTTCTCTCCGACGACAACTCTGCTACTGACGACACAGGCGCTTGCGTAACAAGAAAGCTCTACGAGTATGTTACAAAGTCTGATGCTGAAGGCAAGCAGTACACATGGGCTGAGCTTCGTTCCTCATACTCAAACACTGTTGACGAAGAGCTCAAGCAGATTAACGACGTTATCGCATCTATGACAAAATAGTTGTGTGCATTGATAAAGCAGGCGGGATTATTCCCGTCTGTTTTTTTGTCTTGAAAAACCAAAAGCATTGTGATATAATATATAGAAGACAAACATATGAAAGGGGCTAACAATTTATGAGCAAAATTTTAGTTACCGGCGGTGCCGGATTTATCGGAAGTCACACCTGCGTAGAGCTTCTTGAGGCTGGCTACGACATTGTAATTGTAGATAACTTCTCGAACTCAAAGCCGGAGGCTCTTAACAGAATAAAGAGAATCACAGGCAAGGATTTTTCCTTCTATGAGGCTGACCTTCTTGACCTTGATGCAATGAACAGAATCTTTGACGAAAACGGTGACATTGATGCTGTTATTCATTTTGCAGGTCTTAAGGCTGTTGGCGAATCTGTAAGAATGCCGCTTGAGTACTACCACAACAACATTACAGGAACTCTTATGCTTCTCAAGGCAATGAGAGAGCACGGTGTCAAGAGGATTGTATTCTCATCCTCTGCTACTGTATACGGTGTCAACAATCCTGTGCCTTATGTTGAGACAATGCCTACAAACTCATCAACAAACCCTTACGGCTACACAAAGGTTATGATTGAGCAGATTCTCAAGGACCTTTGTGTTTCTGATGCTGAGTGGAGCGTTGCACTTCTTCGTTACTTCAACCCTATCGGTGCACACAAGAGCGGACTCATTGGTGAAGACCCTAACGGTATTCCTAATAATCTGTTCCCTTACATTGCACAGGTTGCTGTCGGAAAGCTTGAGGCACTTGGTGTATTCGGCGATGACTACGACACTCCTGACGGAACAGGCGTAAGAGACTACATTCACGTTGTTGACCTTGCTAAAGGACATCTTTGTGCTGTCAAGTATGTTATGGAGCACACAGGTGCTGAGGCTGTAAACCTTGGTACCGGCAAGGGCTCAAGTGTTCTTGATGTTCTTCACGCTTTTGAAAAGGCTTGCGGCAAGGAGCTTCCTTACGTTATCAAGCCAAGACGTGCCGGCGACATTGCGTGGTGCTACTCTGAGCCTAAGAAGGCTAAGGAGCTGTTCGGCTGGGAGGCACAGTACGGCATTGAGGATATGTGTGCAGACGGCTGGAACTTTACAAAGAACAACCCTAGCGGACTTTAATACTATCTGCCCCTTCCTATATGGCGGGGGCATTTTTACAAGGAGGATTACACATGGCTTTACCTGATTTTAAAAAGCTGACACAGGACAAGACGGCTGTTCCGCAATGGGCGCAGTTTCTCAAAGAGGGACAGTTCATAAGCTACTCAAACAGCTACACCAGCAAGATATATTTTGATTTGTTTGACAAGTACGTTTATCCTTGCGAGGAGACGGGCGACATAAGATACTATGTTTTTGACCCTGTAAAGCACGGGGCTGACCCGGACAAGAAGTATCCTGTACTTATGTGGCTTCACGGTGCGAGCAACTCTCTTATGGAGGAGGGCTGTATTATGTGCTGCGGCGCTGAGCAGTATGCTTCCAAGAAGTATCAGGAGCAGATGAGCGGTGCATATCTTATTGTTCCGCTTGCAAACGAGGAACGTTTACCTGACGGAAAGATTCTCGGCACATGGGACAAGGTTCACTCAAAGCCTGTAAAGGCTATCTTTGACAAAGTATGCGAGGAAAACTCAAAGAATGTCGGAAAGAAATTTGTTATGGGTGCATCCTCGGGCGGATACTTTACCTGGCAGCTTCTTGAGGACTGGGCGGGCTACTTTGACGGGGCTATTCCTATTTCCTCGTTCTACATTCCTGATGACAAGGCACTTGAAAGAATTGCGGGTGAGACTTCCCTGCTCATTGCACACGGCAAGCATGACGAGATGGCGCCATATGAAGAAGCTATTGTGCCGAGGCTTGACAAAATAGAGTCGCTCCCCGGCTGCATACCGTTCTTCCCTGAATGGGTTTACAACGGAGACGGCGGAGTTTCTTCGGTATTCTACGGCTTCGAGATGGGACAGCACTGCATGATAAACTGGATTCAGCACAATCTCATGTTTGACGGGGATATACCTTGTGACGAGAGGCTCCCTCAGGGTGTTACAGGCTGGATAAAGTCAGTTTGCAACAAATAATACGGCATACAAAAAGCCTTCCTAAGTAAAAGGAAGGCTTTAATTATACAGCGTAAACTACTCTATTCTTTTTGATTTCTTAAGCTTTTTTATGATACCAAAGGAGAAGAACGCACCCAGCAAAGCTGCGATTACAACAATTACTATACCGCCTGCAAGTGTTCTTTCCATAGCACAGACGCCTATAAACAGCAGTGCTCCCACAAACGCGATAGCGAGAAGCACGATAAATGACAGGCAGATAAGCCTTGTTGCAAAGCTCCTCTTTTTATCAAAGGCAAGCTCAGATATAAATTCCAATACTTCACCGGCAATTTCGCCGACAACCTCGATTACAAACTCCACAGTTTCTCTCTCCCTCTGGTTTTTGAAGTGTTATGATTTGCAAGGGTAAATTTAATTTACCCTGATTATAGCACTGCTCTTCCCTTTTGTCAAGTGGTTAACAAAAGATTTACAAAGAAACCCCGCCATACTAATGACGGGGCTATGGTGTTATTCAATTATTTCGGGTGACGGCTGTCCTTGAGAAACAACAGTTGATGCAACTGCTGATGAATCATCATCTGAGGCATAAGAGCTATCATCCTCTACGGCAGCATCGACGTAGATAATCACGAAGCCCTCGTAATTATCCTTGACGTACTCTGAAAACGCTTCTGTTTTATCTGTTCCGATGTAGAAGGCTTTTCCTGTGCTTAAAATATTGGTTGTAAGGTAGCCGTCCTTTGTTACAGCGAGCGATATGTTTTTATGGCCGAGCTTCGGGAC
>JAFQLH010000077.1 GCA_017396665.1 Oscillospiraceae bacterium
ATGTTTCTTGAAAGAACTGTCTTTGCGTCAAGGTGAGCAAAGGTTGTAGCAGGAGCCGGGTCAGTAAGGTCATCGGCAGGAACATATACAGCCTGCACGGAAGTAATAGAACCCTTGTTTGTAGATGTAATTCTTTCCTGAAGTGCACCCATTTCAGTTGCAAGTGTAGGCTGATATCCAACAGCAGATGGCATACGGCCTAAAAGCGCAGAAACCTCAGAGCCTGCCTGTGTGAATCTGAAGATATTGTCGATGAACAGAAGCACGTCCTGACCCTGAACATCTCTGAAATATTCAGCCATCGTAAGACCTGAAAGTCCTACTCTCATTCTTGCTCCGGGTGGTTCGTTCATCTGACCATAAACAAGTACGGTTTTATCTATAACGCCCGATTCCTTCATTTCATTATAGAGGTCATTACCTTCTCTTGTTCTTTCACCAACGCCTGTAAATACCGAAATACCGCCATGCTGATTAGCTACGTTGTTGATAAGCTCCTGAATAAGAACAGTTTTACCAACACCGGCACCACCGAACAGACCGATTTTACCGCCCTTGAGGTAAGGCGCAATAAGGTCAATTACCTTGATGCCTGTTTCAAGAACTTCAGTTGATGCTGCTTGTTCCTCATAAGAAGGAGCCTGACGGTGAATTTCCCAACGCTCTGTTTCTTCGTCAAAAGGAATATTATCGATTGGTTCACCAAGAAGATTGAACATTCTTGAAAGTGTCTTTTCACCGACTGGTACAGAAATAGTTTTTCCTGTATCAAGTGCATCAAGTCCACGAACAAGTCCGTCGGTTGAGCTCATAGCGATACATCTTACTGTATCATCACCAATATGCTGAGCTACTTCAACAACAAGCTTCTCGCCGTTGTTATCAATTTCAATAGCATTTAAAAGCTTTGGGAGATTGTTCTTTGAAAATCTGATATCGACAACAGCGCCGACAATCTGAACAACCTTTCCTATATTATTTGATTGCATAAATATCCACCCTTCCGTATGGATTATATTAGTTGCCTCTCATCGAGCCTGACACAATTTCTGTAAGCTCCTGAGTAATCTGAGCCTGTCTGGCTCTGTTATATTGAAGCGATAATGTGCTTATCATTTCATCCGCGTTATCTGTTGCGTTTTCCATAGCATTTCGTCTTGCAGCAAGCTCAGATGCATACGAGTCAACAATCGCACTATAAATCATACCCGAAAGATAAAGCGGCACAAGGCTATCAAACAATTCTTCAGGTGAAGGCTCGTATACTGTAACGCCCTTAGCAGCAGTTACGTTTTCAGGTATAGTTTCAATTGGGAAAACAGGAATGTTCATAGGCTCCTGGGTAAGTGTTGAAACAAACGTGGTATATACAAGCTCAACAGAACCTATTTCCTGCATCTTCATATGACTGATGACAAATCTTGAAATCTCTTCGAGGACTTCTTCAGGTGTGTTATCAAAAATCCCGAAATAAGACTTCACTACGTTGTAGCCACGCTTTTCAAAATACTCAATCGACTTTTTACCGATTGCGAGTATCTTGACTTCTCTGCCGGATTCTTTTATCTCCATCACTCTGCTCGTTGCGAGCTTAAGCACGTTATGATTAAATCCGCCGGCAAGTCCTCTGTCGCCTGCAATTACTATAAGGAGCGTAGTTTTTCTTATCTGCTCAGACAAAAACATTGAACGAACAAGCTTGTCTGACGAAATATCGCACATTGTTTCATACAGTGTATTGAAATACGGCTGAACATGGTCAGCTTTTTCTTTTGCACGTCGAAGCTTTGACGAGGCAACAAGCTGCATGGCTTTTGTTATCTGCTTTGTGCTTTCAACGCTTTTTATTCGACGTTTTACCGCCTTCATATTAGCTGTTGCCATAAAAGACGCTCCTTACTTAGTACTTAAAAACTTTTTGCCAAACTCAACAAGAACTTCTTTAAGGGCCTCCTCGTTTTCTTTTGTGAGGTCCTTAGTATCAAGAATTGACTGATAAATTGAGTTATGTGTTGTTTCGATATAGTCAAAAAGCTCTCTCTGATACTCTTCGATATCAGAAACCGCAATCTCAGACAGATAATTATTAACAACGGCATAAATAATTACAACCTGCTGTTCAACTCTGAGCGGTGCATTTCTTCCCTGCTTTAAAACTTCAACGATTCTTTCACCCTGAGCAAGTCTGTCCTTGGTGTCTTTATCAAGGTCAGAACCAAACTGAGAGAACGACTGGAGCTCTCTGTACTGTGAATACAGGAGCTTGAGTGAGCCGGATACCTTTTTCATAGCTTTAATCTGAGCCGAACCGCCAACTCTTGATACGGAGATACCAGGGTTAACGGCAGGTCTTATACCGGAATAGAAAAGCTCAGTTTCAAGGAATATCTGACCGTCTGTAATTGAAATAACGTTTGTAGGGATATAAGCAGAAACGTCACCCGCCTGCGTTTCGATAATAGGAAGCGCAGTAAGTGTACCTCCGCCGTAATCCTCATTAAGGCTGCAAGCTCTTTCAAGGAGTCTTGAGTGGAGATAGAAAACGTCACCCGGATAAGCTTCTCTACCTGTTGGTCTCTGGAGAAGAAGCGACATAGTTCTGTAAGCAACAGCATGCTTGGAGAGGTCGTCATAAACGCAGAGAACGTCCTTGCCCTGGAGCATGAAGTGTTCACCCATAGCACAGCCGGAGTATGGTGAGATATACTGGAGTGGTGCAAGCTCGGAAGCAGTTGCAGCTACAACGATTGTATATTCCATAGCGCCTGCTTTCTCGAGAGTTTCGACAACATTTGCTACAGTAGAACGCTTCTGTCCTATTGCAACATAGATACAGATAACATCCTTGCCCTTCTGATTGATAATTGTATCGAGGGCAATAGCTGTTTTACCTGTCTGTCTGTCACCGATGATAAGCTCACGTTGTCCACGTCCGATAGGAATCATTGAGTCAATTGCCTTGATACCTGTCTGGAGCGGTCGGCTTACAGATTTTCTTGTTATAACACCAAAAGCAGGTGTTTCGATTGGTCTTGTTTCAGTTGTAAGAACAGGGCCCTTTCCGTCGATAGGTTCACCGAGTGCATTAACAACACGTCCCAGGAGCTCCTCACCGACAGGAACAGAAACGATTTTTCCTGTTCTCTTTACCTGTGTACCCTCCTTGATATCCTCATCAGAGCCAAGCAATACGGCACCGACAAAGTTTGTTTCAAGGTTAAGGGCCATTCCGTACACGCCGCAATCAAACTCAAGCAGCTCACCGCTCATACAGTTATCGAGTCCGTGTATCTTTGAGATACCGTCACCGACAGTAACAACTGTACCAACGTCTGCAAGCTCAAGCTTACTGCGGTAGTTCTTTATTTGATGCTTTATGATATCGGTAATATCATCAGGTCGAAGATTCATAATATTTCTTACCTTTCTTATGCAATAACGCTGTCTATGCTGCTTTTGATATCAGCAAGCTTTCTTCTGAGGCTTCCGTCAATCTGCTTATTGTCATATTTAATGACAATGCCTCCAAGAAGCTTTTCATCAATCTTGGTATCAAGGATTACCTGCTTGTTAAGCTGTTTTGAAAGCTTATCCTTTAGCTTCTGGACAAGTCTTTCACTCAATTGGGCAGTTGTAATGACCTCTACTTCAACAATACCAATATGTTCAAAATAAAGCTTCTTGAATTCAAGAAAGATTTCGCCGAAGTTTATGAGTCTTCCGTTCTCAGTAAGAACGCACATGAAGTTTAAGACAACATCAGAGACCTTGCCCTCAAAAACCTCACAAATCATTTTCAGCTTTTCTTCCTTTGTTATAGTCGGAAGACTTGCAAGGACCGCATACTCTTCATTATCATCAAATACACCGTTTATCACCTTAAGCTGTTCATAGCTATCGGTCAATGTATCAGATTCACAGCAAAGTGAAAAAAGCGCCAATGCATAGTTTTTAACAAACTGCTCAGTCATTTAATTCACCAACGTTATCAATAAAAGATTCAATCAGTCTTTCGTTATCTTCACTCTTGATATTCTTTTCTACGAGTGTCTCAGCAACACTGAAAGCAATATCAGTAATCTCATTCTTAACAGAATTTACAGCACGCTTCTTTTCACGCTCAGCTTCATTATGAGCTTTTTCAACGATGCTTTTAGCTTCGACCTTTGCTTCGTCGATAATCTGCTCACTTCTTGCCTGAGCCTTTACTGTGCTTTCTCGTATGATATTTGCAGACTCTTCCTTTGCAGAAGAAAGCCTATCGTTATACTCTGCCTCAAGGGCATTGGCACGACGCTTCACTTCATCCGCTTCTTCAAATGAATCAGCAATATCCTTTTGTCTGTCTTCGATTACCTTATTGACACGCTTGAAAAGAACCAATTTGAAAATCAAAAATAAAATAAATAAGTTTATCAGCGTAGCGATGATTGTTGTCGGGTCTATGCTGATAAAGTCGGTTACCTTAGCGTATGGCATATTGTACTCCTTAGCTTATTATTGATTAAAGCTTACCGATAAGTGGATTAGCAAACAGGAGAACAATTGCGATAATAAGTGAGTAAATACCTGTTGACTCTGACATAGCTACACCGATGAACATAGTTCTTGTGCAGTCACCCTGTGCTTCAGGCTGTCTTGCAATAGCTTCGATAGTCTTACCTACTGCGTATCCTTCACCGATACCAGGACCAAGACCTGCTATCATAGCGAGACCTGCACCTATTGCGGAGCATCCTAAAACAATTGCTTTTTCCATAAAAAATTCCTCCAGTTTAAGATTCATCAGCAGCTATGCTGACATTTACCATTGTTAACATTGCGAAAATATATGCCTGTATACATCCTGTAAACAGGTCGAAATAGAGCGACAGTATTGCAGGAATAAGAACCTGAACAGCATGAAGCTCAAATCCGCCGAAACTAAATGAAAGACCAATTGCTCTTGATGCGGCTTCGAGTCCCATATAGAGCATTGACGTAATAATTGTACCACCTGCGATATTACCGAACATACGGAACGCCATAGAAAGCGGTGTTGCGATTTCGCTGATAATATTAAGCGGTGTCATAAGTGCGATAGGAGAAGCATATCCCTTGAGATATCCGCCGAAGCCGTTGACCTTAACCTTATAATAGGTTATCATTGCAAAGGTTATAAGTGCCATACCAAGCGTTGTATTAAGGTCGGCTGTAACAGGTCTCAGACCAACCAGGCTTATGAGTGAGCCAAGAAGCGAATATGTCATAATTGTTGCAATGTACGGTGCAATGAAAAGGAACTTATCGCCCATTGCAGTCTTGACTGTATTATTGACAAAGTTAACGAGCATCTCTGCAACAATCTGACGTTTTGTTGTTGGAATCTTTTTCAGATTGCTTGTCAGAAACAGAGACAGAAGCAGAACGATAAGTATTACAAGCCAACCCATAACTACGGTTTCAGTAATATCAATTCCGCCAAGAATATTCAAGGTGAATACAACCTTAGGTCCGTCCATTACCATTACCTCTCTTAAAAAAGAAAAAGTGATTTATCATTAAAGCTATTCTAGGAAAAAACTGCGGTAGCAGTACTCCGATAGGATTGATAAAACTTACCATATAGCCTATCCAGCAAAGGATAAACAGTCCGCCAAGTCTTACGGCGTAGCAGGAAAACATCTTTCGCTTTGCTGCCTTTTTATCTTTAAGCGTTGTCGCCCTGCAGACAGTTAAAGCAAGATAGCAATAACAAAAGACGAGGTAAACATAACCAATTATCATCCCGATTAGCATTGAAAGCTCAAAGCCCCATATAAGTGTAATAAGGAACGATGCAACGCTCATTACGGCGCTACCCTTTAAAATAACTGAAAGCTCGTTACTCATGGGAGAGTTTTTGAGTGTGTTCAAACAATTTCCAAATACTCTCATACTCCACCGCCGAACATAATTATTTTTCCGCTTACAAATATAATCATACACATATAAATTATTATACAATATTCTTTGTGAAAAGTCAATGTACTTTGCTTAGAATATACAAATAAATCCTTCCTTAATTTAAGGAAGGATTTTAAACTACTTTCTGATATAGAGTATACCAAGTGTACCTGCACCGCAATGCGTACAAACAGTTGCTCCTGCGTCTGTTACAAGAATTTCAGAGAAAGGCTGATACTTCTTTACTTCATTAACTGCGAGCTCAACAAGACTTTCATCCATAGGCGAATGTGTAACAAAAATTCTGTTAAGCTGAATGTTATCCTTACCCTCAAGTCTTGCGGCAACATACTGAGGAATAACCTTGTTAAGATTACCTCTGAACTTCTTGCCTACACCCATAGCGCCATCTTTAACATCAATACAAGGCTTAAGATTGAGAAGGTTTGCACCGAGAGCTGCAAGTGCTGAGCATCGACCGCCCTTTCTGAGATTATCAAGCTTATTGATTACAAAGCTTGCATCAACTCTCGTCTTAAGCTCTTCGAGGCAATCTACGATTTCCTGCGCAGACTTCCCCTCTGCTATCATTTCAGCCGCAACGATTACCAGATGTCCCGAGCCGGTAGAAAGATTATAGCTATCAACAGGATACAAGCCATCAAGTTCCTGTGCAGCAAGGCGACAATTCTGATAACACGAACTGAACTTACTGCTTATGTTAATATGAATAACCTTATAGCCGTCATCGATGTATGGCTTAAATATATCAATATAAGTCTGTACAGAAACTGCTGATGTTTTCGGGAGTACGTCGAGTTTTTCAGAAAGCTCTGTTAGCTTTGCTCCATTGATATTCACAGTATCTAAATACTCGTTATCGCCTATAGTAACATGGAGAGGCACGATGCCTATATCATACTTTTTATATAATTCCTCGCTTAAATCTGCAGTTGAATCGCAGAAGACTTTAATCTTGTCCATTTGACCCTCCGAAACAATTGATATAAACATAATATAATATTTGACAAATTAATTCAACGTAATAATGTCTTTATTTTATTAACATTTTGTTTATTCTATTGTTATAATCATTAACTTAATTCCACCTTGATTGTACCAACACCAAGCGAATTTTTGCTAACAATAATCTTCTTGTCTATTCTTGATTTAAGCTCCGATACATGAGAAATTATGCCGACAAGCTTGTTACCTTCTGACAATGTAAGCAATGCATTTATTGCTTCATTAAGGACATTATCGCTAAGACTACCAAAGCCCTCATCTATAAACATTGTACTTATTTCAATCCCCGCAGATGAAGACTGGATTTCGTCAGACATTCCAAGTGCTAAAGATAATGAAGCCAGGAAGCTTTCACCGCCCGACAGGCTGGCTACACTTCTTCTTGTTCTGTTGTAATGGTCGATTATCTCAAGCTCAAGCCCCGACTGCCCCTGACCGGAGAAATTTGACTCCTGTCTGAAAAGCTCATAGTGACCGCTTGTCATCTTCATAAATCTGATGTTAGCTCGTCTTATTATTCTGTCAAAGTAACTTGTCTGGACATAAGTTTCAAGCATAAGTCTTTGCTTCTGTTTAAGCTTTCCGTTGGCGGTTGTACTAAGCGGATGGACAATCTCATACTCACGAAGATTCTTGTTCAGCTCCTCGCACAGTAGCAAGAGGGACTTTTTAATCTGCAGATTACTAAGCAGGATACCTGAAAGACGTGTTATTTTTGCATCAAGCTCGCTTGATTCTTCTGAAAGCTTGTCCAATGCCTTTTCGAAGTACTCGGGATTCTTTTCTCCGTTATAGTTGTTGTTCTCCTTGAGGGAGGCAAGACTTCCCTTCTGTGTATTTATGTTTTCAGAAAGAGCATTGATTCTTTCCGAAAGCTTCTGAGCATCAAGCTTACATCTGTTAACTTCAGCCTTAATGTCAGAAATGTACTTTTCAGCTTCTGATAGGTTCTTGAACTCAAGCTTTCTTCTGAGAATATCTGAACGTTCTTCGCTAAATCTGATGCTTGTTTCAAGAGCTGAAGCTTGCTTTTTGTCTTCAACTATCGACACGTTGATTCGCTCGATTTTCT
Source organism: Oscillospiraceae bacterium (assembly GCA_017396665.1). Lineage (GTDB taxonomy): Bacteria > Bacillota > Clostridia > Oscillospirales > Ruminococcaceae > UBA7477. The sequence goes on from JAFQLH010000077.1 coordinate 8,024, forward strand.
TTAAATAGTCCGCAAGAAGCTTTTCGCAGGAAACCTTTCTTGCTCTATCATTTTCGAGCTTTTTAACCGATTCAGAAAGTCGATTTTTCTCATAATGATTCTGTTCAATCGCAGCTGAAACATCTGAAAAAATCGTTCTGTCTGAGACATCCGTATCTGAATATTCCTTTGAAAGAAGCTCAGAGCCTGTGCTTTTGAGCTCAGCGAGAAGGCCGTTTGCTCTTGATGAAAGCTGTTGAGCAAGCTTTGATTTGCTGTCACTATCGGAGATTGCATTATCACGCTTCCTCTTTGCATTATCAACCTCTGACTGGGTAGGAACATCTTCTCTTGAAGCAGCAGGCTTTGGATGTGCAAGAGAGCCACACACGGGACAAGGAGAGTTTTCTTCAAGCTTTGAAGCAAGTATTCCTGCTTGACCGTCAAGGTACAATCCCAGCAAAGCGTCGTATTCTGCGATACGGCTCTGCATTATTTCCTTGGCTTTATTATGCTGCAAACGTGCATCTGTATATTCTGAGTAGGCTGTAAGGAAGCTACCGGCGATACTATCAAGCTTTTCAAGCCTTGCAGTCTTTTCAATACATTTTTCAAGCAGGGCTTCTTCCTTTGCAATAGCTACATCAATTTCTGAAAGAGAAGCAATTTCTGCTTCTGTCTTATTCTTATCGGCAGAAATAATTTTTAGGCCAGCATCGAGCTCTGCAAGCTCTGACTGAAGTTTATTATACTCTGTGTTATACTTTAAAATACCGGCAGATAATGCTTCAAGCTCCTTGTAGTCACCGATTGACTGCTCAACCTTTGCAGCCTTCAAAGATAGCTCTTCGCACTTATCAAGTGCCTCCTGTGAGTGAATCTGCTGCTGTTTAAGCTGTCGCATAAGTTCGTTATTTTCAGAAAGCTTTTCTTCAGCTACACTAATTTTGCGACAATTATCGACGTACTTTTTGAACTGCTCATACTGTGCCTTAAGAGCAACATTCTGCTCGTCGTTTTTAGCCTTCTTATCCTTTAATTCCTTTAACTGAACACCAGCTTCCTCATTAATCTTATCTATAAGGTCCAATGTTTCGAGTTCAGAGAGCATTTCATTTGAAAGCTCATCAAGCTCTTGCAAATACTGAGTATCATCGCATGCACAAATGCCTTTGCAGAGCGTTGAAATATTGCTTTTGATAGTTTCACGTTGTCTTGTATTCTGAGATTCAGCGATAGATAGAAGCTCCTGAAGTTTATTATATCTCACGGTATTGAAAATCTTTCTGAGAATATCCTGTCTGTCCTTTGTCGAAGACATAAGAAGTTTTTTAAACTCGCCCTGTGCAATCATAGAAACCTGAGCAAACTGGTCCTTATCTAGTCGAAGGAGCTCTTCAATAGCTTTATTTACAGTTGTAACGGAAGAAACCTTTGTTGAATCAGGCTTATGAAACTCAACATCATTGGTTATTTTCTGTTTGCCGTCCTTAGAAACGCTTGTTGAAATCGTTCTTCTTATTTTGTAGTTTTCTTTATTATGGGTAAACTCGAGCACTACCTCGGTATTAACCTTAGGCTCGGCATACTTGCTTCTCATCATATGAGGCTTTCTGTCGTTACCGCTGAGCTCTCCGTACAATGCAAAGCAGATAGCGTCAAATATCGTTGTCTTTCCAGCGCCGGTATCACCTGTGATTAGATATATGCCGTCGTCACCGAGAACTGTAAAATCGACTTCCGTTTTATCTGCATACGGGCCGAACGCTGTCATTGTGAGCTTTATCGGTTTCATACATCTTCACCCCACAATTTAGATATAAGTTCATTTGAATAGTTAATCTGCTCTTGTGTCATAGGTTTGCCGTTCTGTGCTTCAAAAAGCTCGCAGAAATACTCGATTGGCAGTTTCTTTTTTGTAGAATCAGACGCTATAACTCCCACTTCGCTTCTTGTCCTTGTGTTGTCATATTTAACGCTGAGAATCCTTGGGTATATAGAACGAAGTAAAGCTGCTGCATCGGGAACATCTTCTTCGTCAGTAAGAACAAAGCTTATGTAATCCTCCTGACTGAACTCGCCGCTTGTATAGAAGCTTCTGTCGGTAAGCTTATCATAATCCCCTTTTATTACACGAAGCTCGTGAAGGGGCTTGAGGTCAATATAGCTGAGCTTGAGGTTTCCCTTTTCGCAAAGCTCTCCTATAATAACAATCTTCTGATTGTTTGCCTCAGAAACAGAATACTTCAGCGGAGTACCGCAATACCGGATACTATCCTTTCCGTTAACTCGCTGGTGAGTATGGAGGTGTCCGAGTGCGACATAATCAAAGCCGTCAAACACTTCTCCGTCAACGTTATCAAGTCCACCGACGTTAATCTGCTCTGAATCACAACGCACAGAGCCTGTTACATACTGGTGTGACAGAATGATATTTCTTTCGGAATAGTCTATGCCAATGTTTGAAATTGCCGTTTTTATTGCGTCTGTATATGAATTGATTTCATCATCGGGGAAAAATGCTCTGACATTGACAGGCTTAACAAACGGAAGCAGATATACATTCACAACACCGTATTCATCATTTACAGAAAAACTTCTGACTGTACCGTCGTATGTGTTCGACACATATATTTTGCTGTCAGACAGCATTGATGAAGCAAAGGAAACTCTGTATGACGAGTCATGGTTACCGCTTATGACAGCGACGTTTACACCAAGCTCATGGAAACGTGTGAGCAGCCAGTCATAAAGAGCAAAGCTCTCCTCAGACGGAGCAGATTTGTCATACACGTCGCCGGCAATCAGAACAGTATCAATTTGTTCGTTCTTTGCAATATCGAGTATTTGCTCAAATATATATCTCTGGTCGTCAATTAACGAAAAATCATTCAGTCTTATACCTATGTGAAGGTCAGACAAATGCATAAATTTCAATTACTTCACCCCCTTATGTCATTTAAAAGCTACGTTGTCATTACCTAAAAGCTGCTGAAGCTCTTCAAGGATGCTATTTGATAATCTTATACCGCTTACACCCTTGAGAGTTACAGACTTCTTTATATCGCTGAAGTAGAACACAAGCGGTGTATCACCAATGTTCTCGGCTACAAGCTTATTAAGCTTTTTCTTAAGGTCCTCATCTGTACTTTTAAGCTTAAGATATAGCTGTCTTGATAATGCTTTTTCACAATACTGCTGAGCAGACATAATCTCGTCTGCTATAATCTTTGGTTCTTCCTCATCCTTTAGTGAAATATGGCCCTTTATCACAAGCGGTATTTTCTTTTCAAGAAGAGGTTTTGCGTGTATATAAACCTTCGGGAAGACAATTACTTCTGCGATACCTGTCATATCCTCAAAGGCTGTAAAGCACATTCTGTCTCCCGACTTTGAATTATGAAGCTTTATTGACTGAAGCATAGCTATTACTGTTACATTGTCGCCATCGTTGTAGCCTGAATCCTCTCTGACAATTCTTCCTATGTCAGTTACTCTGCAAGCCCTTGTAACAGGTAAAAACGCTTCGATAGGATGTCCCGAAAAATAGATTCCGAGAGATTCCTTCTCCATAGACATAAGCTCGTCAGGAGTATATTCATCCTCATAAGGAAATTCGTCGTTGATTCTGCTCTTTTCGTTGTCACCAAGCATTCCGAACAAATCAAGCTGACCTGTGAGGTTGTTCTTGCTTCGCTCAGATGCATCTCTGAGCAAATGCTCACAGCTATGCATCATTTGTTTTCGGTTGCTCTGACCCAAGCTATCAAAAGCACCGCTTCTGATAAGGGCTTCTGTTGCACGCAGATTTATAGACTCAGGCTTCATCCTAAAGCAGAAATCCGTAAGCGATACAAAACTTCCGTTTCTGTTTCTTTCTTCGATAATGTCGGTGATTATTCCGCTGCCGAGTGTTTTTATTGCAAGCATACCGAAGCGTATATTTCCGTTTTCGGTAACAAAGCCAAGCTCACTTTTATTGATATCTACGCTTAGTATCTGAACACCATTCTTTCTGGCACTTGAACAGTATCCGGAAAGCTTGTCCGAGCCATCGCTGATAACAGACGTCATAAGAGCCGCCATATATGCCGGATAGTAGTGACACTTAAGATACGCAGTCTGATAAGATATAGTTGCATATGCTGCGGCGTGTGACTTATTGAACGCATACGAAGCAAAGGAACTCATATCATCAAACAGCTCATTTGCGATTTCAGCACTTATTCCGTTTGCGACGCAGCCAACGCAATTGACTGAGCCATCTTCGTTTTTATCGCCGTAAATAAACGCATTTCGCTCAGCTTCAAGCACCTTTGCCTTCTTCTTTGCCATAGCACGTCTTACTATATCGGCCCTGCCATAAGAGTAGCCTGCAAGGCTTCTGAATATCTGCATAACCTGTTCCTGATATACAATACAGCCATAGGTTACTTCAAGGATGGGCTTGAGCAGTGGGTGCTTGTATTTAATTGATGAGGGGTTGTGCTTATTTGAAATATATGTTGAGATAGAATCCATTGGTCCGGGTCTGTAAAGAGAAATTATAGCGATAAGGTCTTCTATCTTCTCCGGCTGGAGTCTCATAATTGTCGAGGTCATTCCTGCACTTTCAAACTGGAACACTCCATCTGTATCGCCCTTTGAGAGCATATCAAAGACATCCTTGTCATCAAGCGGTATTTTCGCTATATCAAAGGACGGGATAGTTCTTCGTATTTCATTTTCACAATTTCTGATAACAGTCAGATTTCTAAGCCCTAAGAAGTCAAATTTCAAAAGTCCCATGCTTTCAAGGACTGTCATTGTAAACTGTGTGGAAATCTGTCCGTCACGTGAAAACAGCGGAACATAGCTATCAACAGGGTCTTTGGTAATTACAATTCCTGCGGCGTGTGTTCCAACACTCTTAGGCATTCCCTCGATTTTCATAGCGGTATCTACAAGCTGTTTTACTCTGTCGTCGGCATCATACATTTCCTTAAGCTCAGGAGAGAGCTTGAGCGACTGTTTGAGAGAGACATCAAGCATTCTGGGAATCTTCTTAGCTACCTCGTCGGCAAGCTGATAAGAGAGATTCATGGCTCTCGCGGCATCTCTCACTGCCCCCCTTGCAGCCATTGTATTGAAGGTTGCAATCTGAGCAACATATTCGTTACCATATCTTCTTTTTACATAGTCAATAACGTCCTGTCTTCCATTGATACAGAAGTCAATATCGAAGTCAGGCATTGATACTCTTTCAGGATTTAAAAACCTTTCAAAGAGAAGCTCGTATTTAAGCGGGTCAATTCCCGTAATTCCGACACAATAGGCACAAAGACTTCCTGCACCGCTTCCTCTTCCGAGTCCTACAGGTATACCGTTTTGTTTTGCGTAGTTGGTAAAATCCCAGACTATAAGAAAGTAGTCGATATAGCCCATCTTTTCTATAACAGAGAACTCATATTCAAGACGTTCTCTGGCTTTCTGGTTATCACTTCCGTATTTCTCACAGAGCCCCTTTTCGCAGAGCTCTCTGAAAAACTTCTTGTTATCAGAAACGTTCTGAAGAGTGAATTTAGGAAGCTTAATTTTACCGAATTCGAACTCTATATTACACATTTCTGCGATTTTAACGGTGTTTGCAACTGCTCCCTCATACATAGAAAACAGCTCATTCATTTCATCGCCGGATTTTATATAGAACTCATCGGTCGGAAACTCAAGTGCCTTTGGGTCACCGAGTGTAGTTTTTGTTGCTATACAGACAAGGACCTGCTGCATATAAGCGTCTTCTTTAGTGAGATAATGAGCGTCATTTGTAGCAACAAGCCCGATTCCCGTTTCCTTTGAAAGGCGGTAAAGCAGGGGCAATATCTGCTTTTGCTCCTGAATATCGTGGTTTTGTATTTCTATATAATAATTGCCGTCCCCAAAGAGCTTATTATATCTGAGGGCTGTTTCCTTTGCTTCATCATAATTATTATTAAGCAGAAGTCTTGGAATTTCACCTGATAGACAAGCAGACAGACATATAAGTCCTTCAGCGTGTTCCTTGAGGATATCAAAATCTATTCTTGGTTTAGAATAAAAGCCTTCGATATATCCTGCTGAAACAAGCTTTATGATGTTTTGATATCCCGTCATATTCTTGCATAATAAAACGAGGTGATAAGGTGATGAATCGACTTTTCCGACTTTATCAAATCTGCTTCTTGGTGCTACATAGACCTCACAGCCTATAATAGGCTTGATATCTTCCTTTAAGCAGGCATTGTAAAACTCAATAGCACCATACATATTACCGTGGTCAGTAATAGCTACAGCCTTTTGTCCGAGTTCTTTGACTCTTTTTACAAGCTCTGAAATCCTACAGGCACCGTCAAGCAAGCTATACTCTGTATGGACATGGAGATGAACAAAGTCAGTCATATTATCACCCCTTTACTGATTTTCTGAAATTTTTATAATTTTATTAAGTCTGTGGTTAAGTCCGCTTTTTGATATCGGCGGTTCAATTACATCAACAAGCTCATTAAGAGAAAGGTCAGGATTGTCAAGTCTTGCATTAGCAACAGTCTGCAGCTCCTGCGGTAGTTTTTCAAGCTCACCGCTTTCCTTGAGCTTTCTGATAGCTTCAAGCTGCTTTTGGGCTGCGGCACTTGACTTTTTAAAGTTTGCGGTTGCACAGTTAATCGAGCGGTTTATCTGATTTGTACCCTCTTTGTCAACTTTGATTGTTATATGCTTGAGGGCAGCCATAGGAGCACCTATTACTGTGAGGATATCCTGTATATTCTCGCTGTCCTTGAGGTAGACTATTTCGTTCTTTCCTCTTGACATCTGCTTTGCTATTATGCCGTAATTATCAATAAGCAAAAGTCCTAAGTCATTGCACAAATCAAGTGTTGGAATGACAAACTCAAGATGTGAAGACTTGTTAGGGTCGTTAACGCTTCCGCAGGAAAGATAAGCACCGGACACAAGCTGTGGCAGAAACTTCTGCTTTGGCAGGTTATCTTCAGTAAACCTCTGATGTTCTTTCGTTATATCAAGCTTAAAATACAAAAAGACCCGATTAATTATGTCTGAATCGCTTATTTTGACTGCAAATATCTTTCTTATACCTATTCCATGCTCAGAAACAGAAAGCTCGCTTGCTGTAATACGGCTTAGATTTCTTGCAAAGAACTGTGCGGTGTCCCGGTTTTCGGTAAGAAACTCGATATAGTCCTTGGTGAGCTTTTTGCAGAATAAAAGCATGCCCAAAATACAGGCATCGCATTTTGGGCGTGAATTCATATTTGATAAGATTTCTTCTTTTACTGAAACAGAAAACTGAAGCATATTCCCTCCAATTAGTGTTTTTCAATATCTCTGTGCGAAATTCTGACCTTATGTCCGTTATCAAACAGATGTTTTCCGAGCTTTTCGGCAAATGTAACACTTCTGTGCTTACCGCCTGTACAGCCGAACGCAATAACTATCTGAGCCTTACCCTCCTTAATGTACAGAGGGATGAGAAAATCTATAATATCCTCAAGCTTTTCGAGAAGCTTTTGCGATTCATCAAAGCTCATAACATAGCCGGACACCTCGTTCTGAAGTCCTGTCTTGTGTTTAAGCTCAGGAATGTAGAACGGATTCGGCAGGCATCTTACGTCAAAAACAAGGTCTGCATCAGAAACAGTTCCATATTTAAAACCAAACGACATAACGTCGATATGGATAAAGTCGTCCTTGTCCTCGAGGAACATACTGTACATACGTTCCTTGAACTGAGCAACAGAGAGCGTTGAAGTATCGACATAATAATCACATGTGCCTCTGACGCTTGAAAGGAGTTCACGTTCTGTTGCGATAGCTTTTCTTATATTGCCGTAAGAAACCTCATCGAGTGGGTGCTTTCTTCTGGTTTCCTTATATCTTCTGACGATACAGTCATCACTTGAATCAAGGAACAGAATCTTAAGGTCGGCGTTCTCGCTGCGAAGCTCGTTTATTGTATCATTGAGCTTTAAGAAAAAGTCACCGCCACGAATATCAACGACAAAAGCTACCTTCTGTATATTTTCATTTATACCGTTACAAATCTGTGCGAATTTAGAGATAAGTTCAGGCGGCATATTATCAATACAATAGTACCCAATATCCTCAAGGACATTGATTGCAGTTGACTTACCGCTTCCCGAAACTCCTGTAACTATTAAGTAATTCATACATAACACCTCTATGCGTTAATGTCAGTCTATAATTTTAACCTCACATTCAAGACAATACCCTGTTTTTTCAAAAACGATATTCTGAACGTTACGAATGAGTGTTGTTATATCTTCAAAGGTTGCATTGTTCTTGTTAATGACAAAGCCACAATGCTTTTCAGAAACCTGAGCGCCGCCGACGGTATAGCCACGAAGACCGCAATCATCAATAAGCTTTCCGGCAAAGTTTCCGAGAGGTCTTTTGAAGGTTGAGCCTGCGCTTGGATACTCAAGCGGCTGCTTAGACTTACGTCTGTTCATAAGGTCATCCATCTTAGCCTTAATCTCTGCTTTGTCGCCCTTCTTGAGCTTAAAGACAGCCTTTGTTATTACGCAGTCGATGTCCTGAAAAATACTCTTTCTGTATCCAAGCTCCATCTGTTCTCGGGTAAATGTAACTACATTTGAATCAGAATCAATTGCCTGAGCAGATTCTATAACATTAGAAATCTCTCCATCGTAAGCGCCTGCATTCATATAGACAGCTCCGCCAACTGTACCGGGAATTCCGTATGCAAACTCAAGACCTGTAAGCTCATTCTGCAAAGCAAACATACAAAGCTGTGAAAGCAGACAGCCTGACTTTACTTCAATTGTCGTATCATCAACAAGCGTCAGACTCTGATAGTCCTTACCGATAATAAGGACAACACCATCAAAGCCCTTGTCACTGACAAGAAGATTCGAGCCGTTACCTATTACGAGCAGCTTTACTCCATTTGTTGTGCAATACTTGATTATTGATTTAATGGATTCATCGCTTGAGGCAAAAACAGCAAGCGGACAATATCCGCCGACCTTGAATGTTGTATGCTTGGAAAGAGGTTCATTTACAAGTGTACAGCAACCAAGCTTCTCAGAAAGTGTTATTATGTCAGATAATATATTAGGGTTCATATCTGCTCTCCAATCTATGTTAATTTACAGGTCTAAATCAGGTTTCTTTGCGACGATAAAGTCTCTGAGCTTATCCCAGTCCGAGTTAATAATAAGCTCCTGCGGGAAGCCTATACTCTCAGCCATCTCGATAGCCTGAGGTGCCTGACCTACAAGCTCATGGAAATGAGCGTCTGAGTCAATTGATATATATACTCCGTGCTTTTTACAAAGCTTCATAAGCTCCAAGGCATTGTTTCTTGAGCCTTTCTTATAAAGTATAGAGCTTTCGTTTATCTCAACGATTTTATTATATTCCTTGAACTTCTTTACACACTTCTCCATATCATACTCAAACATTGCAGTTGTAGGGTGTCCGATAATATCGACAACCGGATTTTCTGCAATCTTCAGATAACCCTTAGTGTGCTCGTCAACAGTTGACGGAGTGCAGGTATACTTATGATATGACGCAACCACCCATTCGAGATATGAGAGCGTTTCCTCGTCGATATCTATGTTTCCTTCATAATCAACAATATTTGCTTCAGCACCCTTGAGCACTACAACGCCGTTGATTGTACGTGGCAGTATCTTAAGGTTATGGTAGTGCCAGCAATGAGGAGCGTCGGGCATGAGCATTGCGTGGTCTGTCATAGCGATTGCTTTTATACCGTGTTCCCTTGCAAAATTACAGTTCTCTGTTATAGTTGAATACGCATGCGTTGACGCAATTGTATGTGTATGCAAATCAGCTTCAAGCTTAATCATTATATTTCACCTTAAAAATTAAAATGCTTAGAATGCTTCCCAGTTGTTTACCTTTTCTTCTCCGTCCATAGTAAGACCAAGATTGTCGAGAAGCTCCTGTGCAGCGTTATAGCCCATCTTCTTCTGACGGTTATTCATAGCCGCAACTTCGATAATAACAGCGAGGTTTCTACCCGGCTTGATAGGAATTGTAAGGCTTGGGACCTTAATTCCGAGGATAGATGTATATTCACTGTCAACGCCCATTCTGTCATAAACCTTTGTGCTGTCCCAAGGTTCAAGGTTAATTATAAGGTCAATCTTTTCAGAAACCTTTACGGCACCCATACCGAAAAGTCTTCTTGTGTTGATGATACCGATACCACGAAGCTCGAGGAAGTGTCTGATGTTATCAGGTGACTGACCTACGAGGCTTATATTTGAAACCTTTCTGATTTCAACGGCATCGTCAGCAACAAGTCTGTGTCCTCTCTTAACAAGCTCGATAGCAGTTTCGCTCTTACCTACGCCGCTTTCACCGACAATGAGAATACCTTCGCCGTAAACTTCGATAAGAACACCGTGACGTGTAATTCTCGGAGCAAGTCTGAGGTTTAAGAATGCAATAAGTGCTGCGATAAATGATGATGTGTTGCCGCTTGTTCTTACAATCGGGACGCTGTACTTCTCTGCATATTCGAGCATTTCAGGAAACAGCTCGTGACCTCTTGTTACAGCAAAGAGAGGTATCTTCTGTGAAAAGAGCTTTTCGACCTTTTCCTTTCTCTCTGACTCTTCCAAGGATGCGAGATAAGCAAACTCCATATTTCCGCAAATCTGTACTCTGTCTACGTCGAAATACTCATAGAAGCCCCAGAGCTGCAGACCGGGTCTATTACAATCGTTGCAGGAAATCTGGATTTTTTCAATTGGTTCAGGTGAGTAGACCACCTCAAGCTTTAACTCCGCAACAATCTCACCAAGTGATACGCTATAAACTTCAGCCATAATGTTTCCCTCCTGTACTAATCTATATTGATAAGATTCTTTTCAAGCATTTTCTGAGCGGCAACCATAACTCCAAGCTTTCCTGTCGGATATGTTATTCCGCCCTGGAGCCACGCTGCATAAGGTTCTCTGAGCGGTGCGTCTGCTGATAGCTCGATTGATGCACCCATTGTAAATGCACCTGCAGCCATAATAACCTTGCTATCATATCCCGGCATATCCCACGCTTCCGGTGTAACATAGCTGTCAACAGGTGAGCCTGCTTGGATACCCTGGCAAAAAGCCACGAGGTTCTCAGGATTCTTCAGAAGAACCGAAGCTATGATATCTGTTCTTGTTTCGTGGGACTTAGGGAGCGTTTCAAAGCCTAGCTTTTCAAAAAGCCTGCAAGCAAACACAGATGTTTTTACAGCAGAAGCAACTACCTGCGGTGCCATAAAGAAGCCGAGGAACATTTCCCTGCTCTGACCCAGTGTACAGCCGATTTCCTTGCCCATTCCGACACAGGTTAATCTGTCCGCACATTTGTTAACAAGGTCAGCCTTACCTGCGATATATCCGCCTGTTGATGCGATTGCACCGCCGGGATTCTTTATAAGAGAACCGATTATGAGGTCAGCTCCGACCGAGGTAGGCTCCATTTTCTCTACAAACTCTCCGTAGCAGTTATCAACCATTACGATGATATCAGGGTTAGCCTTCTTGGCTGTATCGACGATTTTAGCTATTACTTCAATAGAAAGAGAAGGTCTGAGAGAATAGCCTCTTGAACGCTGTATGTAACAAACCTTTGCGTATTCAGACTTCTTTGAAATAGCTTCATAGTCAGGCTCGCCGCTTGGAAGAAGGTCAGCCTGCTCATACTTAACACCGAAGTCGATGAGCGAGCCATTGCCCTTCTCACCTCTTATTCCGATTACTTCTTCGAGAGTATCGTAAGGCTTACCTGTTGCGGCAAGCATTGTATCTCCTGCTCTCAGAACACCGAACAGACCTGTTGAAAGAGCGTGAGTTCCGTTGACAAAAGTATGTCTTACAAGTGCATCCTCACAGCCAAATGCCTGAGCATACACCTTGTCGATAGTATCTCTGCCACAATCTCCGTAACCATAGCCCGTAGTACCCTTAAGGCAGGTTTCACTGACTCTGTTGTCGATAAATGCTTTTAAAACCTTCTGTGAATTATATTCACATACTCTGTCAATCCAAGCAAACTGCTCATCGCAATCGCTTTCCGCCTGCTCAGAAAGTATAATGAGCTTTTCGTCAAAATCAAATATATTATTCATTCTTGTCACCTTTATAATCGAGAACGTAATCTACGCCGATTTCTTTAAATCCTATTTCTTCATAGTAGCTTTTTCTGTGATTTCTCGCAAAGAGAAAAACAGATATATTATCAAGATTGAGTCTTTCGCCAACCCAGTACAGCAAACTTCTTGCATACATCTTCCCTCTGAACTCGGGAAGCGTTGCAACCTGTCCTACAAGTGCGCAGTTATCAACGATATACTGAACAGTTGCAGTTGTGCAACCACTGAGCAAAAACGCCTGAGAGTATCCTCTGCGGACTCTGTGAGATGTATCTGTAAGCCACAAGTCATAACTGTCGGCAAGTGCAGGAAATCCTGTTTTTAATATGGCAAAAACATCATCGAGCTTTGGCATTTCATCAACATCAAAGTCCGGAAGCGTGTTTTTGGAAACAAACTGAAACTCATGTCTTTCGCCAAGCTCATAGCTGTCAGCGACGTAAGATATAAGCTGCTTTGCATACACAGGTTCAAGCTCGACTGTCTGGGGCTTGTTTACTCTTACGAGAAAGGCAAGGTCAGCAATACCTTCCTTGTCGAGCGTTTTCCCATTATACAAGGCGACCATCATTGCAGAGTTGAAAAGTGACACAAGACCACAAACTGTGCCCTTGCTTGAAATCATCTGAAAGAATCTGCAAAAATCATATTTAATTCCATACGCATCATAATGCGAAATAATACGTCTTGAATAATGATTACTCTTAAGGTTAGAAAACAAGGTGTAATCATCATCAAAGATTTGTTTTATCATAAGCTGTAAATCCTATCTGAAAGCAATTTTAATAATCTGTAAGAGTCTTCGAAGTCATTTGCTGAAATAACACAGCTTGCAGAATGAAGATATCTGCACGGAAGCGATATAGCACAAACTCTGACACCGCCACGACTTACCTGAATTGCACCTGCATCATTACCGCCTGCAACTCTTGTTTTTGTCTGACAAGGTATACCGTTTTCCTCTGCCAGCTTAAAAGCCATATTGTATATTTCTTTATCATAGAGTGTATGACTGTCCATATAAGAAACAACGGGGCCTCCACCTACGGAGCACACTTTATTTGCACCGGAGGCAGACGGAATATCTGCGGCGGTTGTAGATTCAAGGATGATTGCAAAATCGGGAGAGACCGTAAATGCTGCACAGGTTGCGCCGCGAAGACCTATTTCCTCCTGAACGACAAATGTGAAATAGGTGTCGTATTCCACGCCTTCCTCAATCATACGGAGCATCATTGCACAGCCCGCCCTGTCGTCGATTGCCTTGCACTTTAAGTTATTCTCGCCGAGCTTTACAAATTCACTCACAAAGCTTGCATAGCTTCCGAGCTTAACATACTGCTTTGCTTCTTCTTTGTCACTAGCACCGATATCAATTGTCATATCAGAAAGTGTCGGGGCTTTGTCCTTTTCGTCGCCGGAAAGATTGTGGAGTGCCTTTCCGCCGACAACACCAATCATACCGTTTTCAAGCATAACCTGTCTTCCGTATATTACTCTTGCATCGATACCGCCTACGCACGAGAAGGACAGCGTTCCGTTATCATTGATATGAGTAATTATGAAGCCGACCTCATCCATATGTGCAGAAATCATAAGCTTGTTTTTAGGTGTCTTATTACCCTTTACAAGCGCTATAACATTTCCGAGAGGGTCAACAGAGTATTCACATTTCCCTTCGATTCTTGAAATTATATAATCACGGACTGAGCCTTCGTTTCCTGATACTCCATTAAGAAGGCAGAGTTCCTTAAGTGTATTTATCATACGTTTTCAGCCTCGCTTTCGTTTATAATCATAGAAGCGATAAGCTTTGCGGAATTTTCGATATCAGTAACATCTACAATCTCAACAGGGGTATGCATATGCTTGAGCGGAATTGAGACGGTAAGAGTTTTTACGCCATTTCTGAAAACACCTATTTCATCAGCGTTTGTTCCTGTTCTGCCGGACATAACTTCAAGCTGATAAGGAATATTATTCTTTTCTGACACATTTACAGCTTCTTCAGAAAGCTCTCTGCAAAGCGAAGGTGAAAAGCCAATCATCGGGCCTTTTCCAAGCTCTCCACAGTCCTTGTCAGACTCACCTGTTGTTTTTGCAAAAGACACGTCAACGATTACAGCCTTGTCACAATCAACAGCGGACGCCTTTGCACCTCTGAGTCCAAGCTCTTCCTGGACGGAGAACATTACAGCAACATTATACTTTGTATTGTTGCCTTTTAAAAGCTCAAGGGTCTTGAGTACACAAACACAGCCTGCTCTGTTGTCGAGTGCTTTTCCTGTAATCTTGTTTCTAAGAAGCTTTTGAGGGACTTGTTTTATATACGCAAAATCTCCGAGTGATACAATGTCTTTGAGCTCGTCCGAGCCAAGACCTGTATCAGCATACAAATCGTCAAGCGACCATGCCTTCGTTCTGTCAGATTCAAGGTGAGGCGGTGTTGAAGAAATAACAGCATTTACAGGCTTCCTTCCTAGAATGACAACATCCTGTGCAGCAAGTACTCTTTTATCAATTCCACCGCAGGCAGAAAGCTTTAAGAATCCGCCTTCACAGATGTAGCTTACAACAAAGCCTATCTCGTCGATATGGGCATCAAGAAGAATGGTCTCCTTATCCTTGGAAAACTCGCCGACCTTGCATATAACATTGCCAAGATTATCTGTATAAGCCTCACCGTACTCAGACAGCTTTTCTTTAAGCATTTTATGAGCACTATCATTCTGAGAGCCAAACGACTGAGCCACAGACAGCTCACAAAGGGTTTTAAAAATATCCATTATCACACCACACTAGTTGAGTTCATTTACAAGCTTTTTGAAATGGTTGCCTCTTTCCTCGAACATTCTGTACATATCAAAGCTTGCGCAGGCAGGAGAAAGCGAAACTATGTCGCCTGGCTGTGAGTTTTCTCTTGCAGCATTAACAGCTTCCTGCATATTATTTACTCTTATAATCTTAAGACCGCTGTCTGCAAACAGACATGACGCAGTAACAGCGTCCTGGATTTTCTGGGCAGTTTCACCCATAAGAATGAGAACCTTAACTTTTCTGCAAATCTCGTCTGCCATTGGCTCAAAGGAAATGCCCTTATCGGAGCCGCCCTGGATAACAATCTGCTTCTGGTCAAAGGATGCAAGACATGCGAGAACTCTTGTCGGGCTTGATGCAATTGAGTTGTTGTAATACTTGACACCATCAAGCTCACGTACAAATTCTATTCTGTGCTCAACGCCTGCAAATTCCTTTGCCACCTTTCTTACCGTTTCGGGAGAAACCTCTCCCCACGTCATAGCTATTGCAGTAAGGAAGTTTTCAACGTTATGGATACCCGGTATTCTGATATCCTTCATATCAACTATTTTAGTCACCTTGCCATAATCGTTATAGCAAAGCATACCGTCATCGTCGAGGAATGCACCATTCTGGAGCTTTGTTCTTCTGCTGAAATACGAAAGCTTACCTCTTACGATTGATGAGAGCTCTCTTGTTGTTTCGTTGTCATAGCTGAGAACAGCTCTTGAAAATGCATTCTGGTGATAGAGAAGATTACACTTTGCAAATATATACTCATCCATCGTTCCGTGAACGTTGAGGTGGTTTGGTGTAATATTAGTGATACCCGCAACGTCAGGCGATTCTCTCATTGAAAGCAGCTGGAAGCTTGAGAGCTCTACAACTGCGATATCATCAGGTTTAATTTCTTCAATAATCGGCAGAAGTGCTCTTCCTATATTACCGCCGAGGTGGACAGTTTTTCCCTCTGCCTTGAAAAACTCAGAGACAAGTGTTGTGGTTGTTGTCTTTCCGTCAGAGCCGGTAAGTGCATAGGTCTTACAAGGGCAAAGGTCAAAGAAGCATTCCATTTCCGATGTAACAACTATTCCCTTTTCTCTCGCCTTTGCAATTACAGGGTGATTGTAATACATACCCGGTGTTCTGAAAATAACATCAGCATCAAGCAGTGCATCAAGATAGTCATCGCCAAGCACAAATTTCGCACCGTCTGACGAAAGCTCATCATAAACCTTGCTGTCAAACTTTTCTCTTGTAGCTTTATCACATACAGTTACGTCAAGACCCTTTGAAAGCATGAGCTTTATGAGGTCAAAGTGGCTGACTCCTGCGCCTATAACAGCGATTCTTTTATTCTTCAATGATTCAAAAAACATATGAGCTTTTGTCATATCTTTTGTCTCCCTTACCAAGTAGTCATATATATTTTTATTATATAACATTTTCGTGAAAATAGCAATATTTATTTATCACTTAACCGTGTAACGATAATGTATAAATAAACGAACAGTAAACGATTATTTTTGTAAGAAGAACTAAAATAATTTTTTACTATTGTAAAATGCGACGAAATAAGATATAATTCTAATATACATGTGTTTTTACACGGCAAGTCAAAATATTTTCGGAAGGGATAAGAGTAATGGATACAAAAGAAATCATTTTCAGCAAACAGACAAATGTAGCACCACTCGGAATTATCGCAATGAACGGCACAGAAGAGCTCTCAAAGGAAATCAACGAGTATCTCGTTGATTGGTACAAGCAGGGCGGAATTGAAACAGATTCATTTCTGATTGAAACCGATTGCCCACGTTTTTCTTCCGGTGACGGCAAGGCACTTATCAAGTCTACTGTCAGAGGTGATGACCTTTTCATCCTCTGCGATGTAGGAAACTACAACGTAAAGTATAACATGTTCGGCAACCAGAACAGCATGTCACCTGATGACCATTATCAGGACCTCAAGAGACTTAGACAGGCTGCAGGCGGTAAGGCACACAGAATCAACATCATTATGCCTATCCTTTACGGCGGACGTCAGCACAGAAGAAACTACCGCGAGTCACTTGACTGTGCAGTTGCACTTCAGGAGCTTCAGGAAATGGGCGTTTCTAATATTATCACATTCGACGCACATGACCCAAGAGTACAGAACGCAGTTCCTCTTATGGGCTTTGACAATGTTATTCCAACTTATCAGGTTCTCAAGAAGATGTTCAAGGATATCCCTGACATAAAAGTTGACAAGGACCACTTCATGATTGTATCACCTGACGAAGGTGCTATCAACAGAAATATGTACTACGCTTCAGTTCTCGGAATCAATCTCGGTATGTTCTACAAGAGACGTGACTACTCAGTAATTGTTAACGGACGCAACCCTATCGTTGCTCATGAGTATCTCGGAAACTCGGTAGACGGCATGGATATCTTTGTTGCTGACGATATTATTTCATCCGGCGAATCAATGCTTGAGGTTGCCGCTGAGCTCAAGAAGCGCAACGCAAGAAAGATTTACGCATACGCTACCTATCCACTCTTCACAAACGGTCTCAATGTATTTGACGAGGCTTACAAGAACGGTATTATTGACGGTGTATTCGGAACAAACCTTACATACCGCACACCTGAGCTTCTCAGCAGAGAATGGTATCACGACGTTGACTGTGCAAAGTACATCGCTTACTTTATTGCATCACTCAACCACGACCTTTCCATCTCAGCTATCATTGACCCACACGAGAAGATTAAGACACTTCTTAAGGAAACAGGCAGAGCTTAATTTAATAATTACAGAGGGAGTCAGAAAACCTGACCCCCTCTTTTTGTTGACAGAGATAATATATTATGATAGAATTAGAACATAATAAGTTTCAAGGAGATGTAATATCATGGACTTTTCATACAGAACTCAGAGCGTATGTGCTTCTGAAATAAAATTCAAGCTCAATGGAAACATTGTTTCAGACATTACATTTATGGGTGGCTGCAACGGAAATCTCAAGGCAATTTCAAAGCTTGTTGACGGCATGACCGTTGAGCAGATAGAAAAGGTGCTTTTGGGAAACACCTGCGGAAGAAGACCGACATCTTGTGCTGACCAGCTTGCAAAGGCAGTAAGGGCAGCTTATGACAGCCAGAATAAAGGAGAATAATCATGATTGAATTCAGATATGACACACAGTTCCTTATCGAAGGAGAAAATCTTGATGAGGACACAATCAACGACTACATTATAGAAAACTTCAAGGGAGATTCCCTTCTCGCTGTTGGTGACGAAGAACTTGTAAAGGTTCATTTTCACACAAACGAGCCTTGGGACCTGCTGAAATATGCGGCTTCACTTGGCGAGATTTTCGACATAGTTATTGAGGATATGGACAGACAGTCCAGAGGACTCAAGGGATAGAAAACCAAAAGGCACCTGCTTTAAAGCAAGTGCCTTATTTTTATTTTATAGTCCAGGTTATCGTTACATTATCCGAAGCTTCAACATCCTGAGGGTTGATTGATACACCTGCTGTAGCTGAACGCATAAGCATAACATCATTACTGTAATCACATTCAGAATATAATGATGGCTTGATATCAGAGTATGTAATATTCACTATTTCACAAAGCTCTACACCTGAAGCTTCGCAGAGGATTTTTGCTTTCTCTGTAGCATTACGGCAAGCGCTCTCAATAGCTGTATTGCAAACGGAATCCTTATCCTTTACAGTAAATCTTACGTAGAGATTTGGCTCAGCGATTGTATTTGTAACAGCACAGATAACATCAGACAATGTCTTGTTATCGAAGTCGAATTCAAGCACCAGACCGTGAGAGCACTTATAACCGACGAATTTATTAGAGTAGCCGTTTTCGCTGTGCTCAGATTTATACTCTGCACAAACATTATAGCTTTTAGTTTTAAGGGCATTATCATCAAAGCCTACACCTGCTAAAGCTGACTTTAAGGCAATGAGCTTTTCCTCATTTGAGCAGATTGCCCTTGAATAATCAGCATCAGTGCTTAATACTGTAAGGCTTATTTCTACAAAATCCACCGGTGAAATTACCTTACCTGTTCCCTTTACCGTAATAGTTCTTGGCATATAAATCCCTCCTGTTTTAAATTATTCAAAATCATCATCAATCTGCAGAAGCTTTCTGAGGTTATCCATTTTTTTATCAAGGTTTTCGCTAAGGCTGGCACATTCTAAAAGCTCACTTGCTACGTACTCATTAAAGTCAAAGTCCTTTTTATATCTGAGCTGGTGCTCAAGAGAAGCCCACGAGTGCATTGCGATTGTTCTTAGCTGAATTTCAACCTTCATTATTCTCTTTTCATTAGCTAAAAAAATCGGAACCTCTACAATGAGATGAAGGCTTCTGTATCCGTTCGGCTTAGGATTTGCGATATAATCCTTCATAGACACAAGCTTGATATCATCTTGCTTGAGCAGTGCATCTGCAAGCATATAGACGTCCTTCTCGAAAGAACACACGACACGCACTCCTGCTACGTCATTGATATTCTTTTCAACAGTCTCAAGATTAAGCGGAAGGTTTTTCTTCTCAAGCTTTTCTTTAAGGCTCATTGGCTTTTTTAGTCTTGTTTTAATTGAGTTAATAGGATTACGGTCGTATCTGAGAGAAAACTCAACATTCAGTACGTTAAACTTAGTTTCTATCTCCATAATGGCACATTTATAGTACGACATCAAAGTGCCATAGCTGTGCATAAAATCAACTGAATCTTCTATATGCTGAAAAGAAAACACATCTGTGATTTCTCTAGCTTTAAGCTCCTTACTGTTCAAACGTTATCGCCTCTTTCTTTTTTAATACTATAATTGTAGCACACAGAAAAAATACTGTCAACTACATAGCACTTCACTTGACAGCTTTTGCAAAACAATATATAATTACTTGGAACGATAATACAGGTGATTATTTATGAAATCAAGCATTTACAACATGACAGCTTCTGCCGTTTTCGTGGCAATTATCACTATATGCTCACAGCTTGCAATACCCTTCCCTTCAGGAGTTTCTATAACACTTCAGACCTTTGCAATATCGCTGACAGGCTTTTGCTCCAAACCGTTACGCTCATTTGTAACAATACTGGTATATATACTTCTGGGCGCTGTTGGCATTCCTGTTTTCAGCGGTTTTCAGGGCGGACTTGGAATAATTACAGGACACGCAGGTGGATTCATAGCAGGATTTATTCCGCTAGCTGTTTTGTGCAGCATAGCTTCAGTTACAAGTAAAAAGCCATTCAAGATTATATTCTCAGCGACAGGACTTATACTTTGTCACCTTATGGGAGTTATATATTTTTCAATATATACAAACACATCCTTCGTCTCTTCACTTCTTGCTGTATGTTTGCCATATATAATTAAAGACGCTGTTTTGATATATCTTTCATATGAGCTGTCACTACGGCTAAAAAGACACAGGATTTTCAGATAACAGACAAGCCCCTTTGCAATCAAAGGGGCTTTAGTATTTATTGATTAATCTGATTCAAGAAACCTCTTGAGCTCTAAGAGTCTTGCATTTGCCTGCTCCCTGCCGATATTATATACCAGCTCAAGTGCGTTAGGGTCATGCTCAATTCTGCCAATAGGCAACGGTTCATCAGGAGCAAAGACAAATACATCGCCTTCGCTTTCTCTGTCATAGACGTACTTGGTCTGCTTATTATACATCTTATGTCTGTTGTCCATCGCTTTTACAAGCTCAGGATAGTCTTTGAAGGCAACCTTTATAAACGGCATAACGCTGTTTTTCTTTTTCTGATAGTTTCTTGGTCTTGTCAGAATAACAACGTTCTTGTTATATCCAAGCTTCTCAAAAGCTCTGAGCGGAATTGAATCTGCTATTCCACCGTCAAGAAACTTCCTGCCGTCAATTTCTACGACCTTAGAAACGAGTGGCATAGAGGCTGATGCCCTTATCCACTGCAGGTCCTTTTCTGAGCACTTGTCTATCTTCTTGTAAACAGCCTTTCCTGTTTCTATGTCAGTTGCAACCGCATAAAATGTCATAGGAGAATTCTGAAAGGTTTCAAAATCAAATTTGTCAAGCTCATACGGGATTTCTCTGTAACAAAAATCCGCACCGAACATATCACCTGTTTTTATAAGCGAGCGGACACTGCAATATCTTTTATCATTGCAGTATTTTTTATTATACCTGATAGAGCGTCCAATCTGATTTGATTTATAGTTAATTCCAAAGCAAGCTCCTGCAGAAACACCGATAGAACCATCAAACACAATACCATTTTCCATAAGTACATCAATGATTCCGGCAGTGTACATTCCACGCATTGCGCCGCCTTCCATAATAAGTCCTGTTGCCATATACAAGCCTCCATTCGTACCCGTCAAGTATATCACTAATTAGATTTTTTGTCAATGTGGCATCGTTTTCCATATTTATTATTACAAATTCAAAATATATATTAACATTTCTTATTGAAAATTTTATGATATTATGATATAATTACAGTAGATTAACATATTGAATGCGAGGTGTCAATTATGAATAACAGAAAGCTCATAGGTGTTATTATACCTTTTCCTGAAGGATTATACCAGCAGAGAGTGCTTGAGGGTCTTACTTCACAGGCTGAAAAGTATGGTTATGACCTTGCTGTTTTTTCATGTCTTGTCGAAGTATCGCATTACCACAAAGACTACCTTGCAGGAGATATGAACATTTTTAACCTCATTAATTATGACATACTCGATGCAGTTGTGCTTGTCCCCCTGCCCCTTGTTCACGACAACAATTACACAGAGCTTGAAAGATTCAGAGAAAGGCTTGCAACCAAGTGTAAAAAGCCTGTTGTCACTCTTGACCTACCGGTAAGTGACTATACTTGCTCCAAGACTGATGACACCACTGCTTTCGCTGAAATAACCAAACATATTCTCGATGTTCACAAATGCTCGGATATTTATTTTCTTGCAGGAACAAAGGACTATGACATTTCACATAAGCGTATATCAGGCTTCACTTCCGAGCTTGAAAGACGTGGTTTACCTATCGATGAAAGCAAGATATTCTACGGTGACTTCTGGTATACAAGCGGTGCTGCACTTGCGGATAGAATTATCTCAGGTGAGCTGAAAACACCTGACGCAATTATCTGTGCGAGTGACCATATGGCAATAGGGCTTGCAAACAGGCTGATAGAAGGCGGCGTGAAGATTCCTGAGGATATAATTATTACAGGCTTCGATGCAACCCAGGAAGCTCTGCTGAACGGACTCAGCATCACTACATATGCTCCACCGATTAAAAGAACTGCGCAGGAGGCAATCAACGAGATTCGAAAGATTATAGAACCCGACAGAGAAATCTTCCCTCCTGACAAGATTTCTTCCCAGAACCTAGTTATCGGTGAAAGCTGTGGTTGTCACTATAATGTTTCTTCTTTCAAAAATCAACTGATTCATTCCGTTTACAGAATGAATCACGATTACAGCCAGAAAGACATTTTTGACAAAGCTGATTTCGGCAGACTTATGGAAAGCTACATGTTTGAACAGCTTACATCAACAGGCTCACCACAGGAATGTACAAATCAGATTTTCAGATACACCTATCTTGTGAGACCATTTGACCATCTCTTCATATGCCTCAGAGATAACTGGCTTGATAAGGACACTCCTCTCATTGAAGGTTACCCTGAACAAATGCGGCTTGTTTTGGATGCTATACCTGAAAACCATAAGCTTCATCATCTTGCTGCTTCTTATAGTCTTAATGACAAGGCCCAGCTATTTTATACAAAGCTCATGCTACCTCAAATAAAAAGCTGTTCTCATGAGCCGTCAGTTTTCTACTTTATGCCTCTGCATTTCCAAAATGACACACTTGGTTATTGCGTTTTGCAGTGTAATTATGGTGTAAAGAGTTATCCAACAAACGTTCACAGAAACTGGATTAGAAACGTTAACAACACACTTGAGATGAGCAGAATGCTTCAGAAGCTGTTTGTGCTTTCGTCAAAGGACTTTTTGACAGGTCTTGATAACAGAACCGGTATGGAAAACAGCCTCAAGAAAATGGTCAAGCATTCAAGCACAGATGATAACTGTTTCGCCTGTGTAATAGATATGGATGGGCTGAAGGTAATAAATGATACTTTTGGTCATAACGAGGGCGATAACGCTATAATAACTATGGCTAATATTATCAATCTTTCGAAAAAGGAAAACGAAATTGCAGTAAGAGCCGGCGGAGATGAAATCTATCTTATCGGTATCGGCAAGTATTCTGATGATGATGTTGAACATCGAATTGAACTTATCAAAACGATGCTTGACAACTACAACGACAATAGTCAGAAGCCTTATATAGTTTCTGCGAGTCTCGGCGGCTGTTGTATGAAGATTGAATCAGTTGCTGATATAGAAACAGCAATAAAGATTGCGGACAAAAACATGTATCAGTCAAAAATACTCAACAAAAGACACAGGATATAAGATAAAGCCCCATAATATTATGGGGCTTATTTATTGACAAAAGCATACCGTTGTGATATAATAATTGAGTTGTGAATAATGCGGGTGTGGTGAAATTGGCAGACACGATAGATTTAGGTTCTATTGCCGAAAGCGTGCAGGTTCAAGTCCTGTCACCCGCACCATATAAACGTAGTGAGCCCAAGGATGTGAGGCTTACTGCGATTTTATTTTGGTGAAACACGGGCTTGAACCTGTGGGGCAACGTCCTGTCACCCGCACCATAAAACGTAGTGAGCTGAAGGAAGTGAGGCTTACTGCGTTTTTATTTTGGTGAAAAACGTGCTTGAACCTGTGTTGACAGATTACTAACCTTACCACCTGTCATACAAAAGTAAAAAGCCTTTCTGATTCGGAAAGGCTTTAATCTATTATTTACAATACAATGTTGTTGTTTTCTATCTTATACGCACACAGATTTCACCCGTTACGCAATCTACCGAGATATACTCCATAACATAACCGCTCTCTGTAGGTCTGTCAAGGATAAAATACCACTTTGGTGTACAGTTTACTTTCAAAGAGCTTTTATCTTCACTAGAAGACTGAACACCTATAGGCTCATACATAAGCTCGATATCATTGATTTCAAGCTTCAGCTCAGGTGCAAGCTTGTCCTCCAGCAAATCGCACGCTCCCTTGAGCGAAAGCATTTTTTCAATGGGCTGTGCAGATACCGTTTCAAAACTCGGCGAAATACTAAGTACAACAGGTGTACCATCTTCGCGAATAATTGCATAGGAATTAAACACGGTCACTATAACACTGTTGCCATTATCGCCTTTGCCGTCGCCTATGCCTGAAACAAGGTTTCTTATCGCAACGCCCTTGTAGCTTTTCTGAAGGTCAATACGATACCATCCTATGTCCTCACGCTTATAGTTAATTGCATAATAACATTCAGCGTAATCCTCAGAGTCGTTTGTAAGCTTACATACCTTTTGTGAAAGGCTTTCAAGAAGCTCTATACCGCTAGTTAGTCCTGAAGGCATTTCGCTATCTGTCAGTCTGTTGATGTATACATGCTCAATGCTGTCAAATTCGTTAGGATTTCCGATTGTGTCGTTACAGTTCCATATTGTATATACCTTTGAGTTTGCGTATACGTCTGTGTTGATACCGTTTCCTGTTACCGATACTTCAGAATCTTCTACAGAGATTTCATACTCACCGAAAATGCCAAAGCTTTGCGGAACTTTTTCTGCAACAGCTTTGTACCAATCAACGCTTGCTTCACCGTTGGTGTATTGAAGCTCGAGGTTATAGACGCCCTCAGGTTTCGGAATCTGCACAGACGACTGTTGCGGAAACGTGAATTTGGTATAGTCACATTCAAACACGGCATCAAAGCTACTGAGAATTTCTGACGGAGAAACGTATTCGTAATTCCCTGCCTCCTGCGAGCCGATATCCATGGTTTCTCCCCTGCCTGTATCGTTAGAAGCGTCACAGGAGCACAGGAGAGATACAGAAAGAAGTATCGCAATGACAATTGCCATTCGTTTTCTGAAACGTGTCATAATCTGTATCCTTGAAATTTTAATCTTCCTTCTCGTATTGTTTTTCCTGAATGTACTTGAACTCAAATTCGCCGGACATAGAGTTGTAGCAGTATATATCTCCGTTCTGTGCGTCTACATAGATAACCTTTCTTGGAGAATATACACCCCACTTTGAACCTCCTGTACCTACTGTAAAGCACCAGTAAGGTCGTACGTTATGCTGAGGAGCAGGTTCGCCAAATTCGTCTAAAGGCTCGCGGTAACGACAATATTTAAGACCTACCTCGGTTATTTTATAATTGCTGTTCGGTGAAAGTGTATCTTCCAGATGCAAAAGAGCGGCTTCAAGAGTTATTATCTTTTCTACTTCCTGTTTTTCTGTCGGAAAAGGTGCAAACATTGTAAGATTTGCTATTTTGTCAGGTTCAATAATCTCAACTTTACAGGGATAAAGATACATACCGTCAGCATCAAGGTTAATCAGTTCGCCGTCGTTAATTGCAGGTGTTCCTTGGAAAAGCCATTCAAATGATATCATGTAGAAGCTTTCCCCTTTTTCATTTGTGAAAACATATACGGCATAAGGGACTACTCCGTCACAGCCGGGGAAAAACTTCATATAATCAGAGGTTATCTTCTTTGTAGCAAATTCGACTGCATCACTTAATGAATACTGAGTTCCCGAAATATTGTATGATACGCCGTCGATGTTATCCTTGCCTATTATATAGACGTCAGGCTTTAAAGAAGCAAGTTTCAACCAGCTATCTCCTTTATTCCGTGAATACAGCACATTGATATAGCCATCACTTTGAGCATAGATACTGTGGTGTTCATCTTCTTTAAGCTTCTTTTCCAGTTCCAGCAGTTCATCTTCCGTTATAGTCTCAAAATCAATGCCATCCAAGAAAACGTCTTTTTCATAATAAACGCTATATATTGTTCCATCAGGCTCGTCGATTACTACATCAATACGAGACTTATCATAGGATTCGCCCAGATACGTATCAACCAAATCCATGCAACGCTCCTTTGCGTTGACATTATTATCTTCAGGCATTCTGTACTCAGTCATATTGTAAAGAGTATCACCGCAGACAATTTCAAAGTCATCAGGAAGCGTAAGATTCTGATATGTATTACCAATAACGTTTTTAGCTTCAGAAACGGCATCTGCTACAGGCTTTATTTCAAGTCCTATTTCGTTATATTCTTTTGTTTCATCGGTATTATCTTTTTCTCTGCCAAAAACAAAAAACAGGATTACTGCAATAAGAAGAATAACAAAAAAGCACACTATCACTAGTCTTACGTTTTTGTTTTTGAGTACTTTTTTCATTTTGTTTACCTCCTGAAGTTTATTGTTCCTGTTGCATATTCTCATCCGGTTCTGAAGAATAATATCTGAAATTACCACCGTCGATTGCATCTACATAACAGGTATATAGTCTTGAATCATTAGTATTATAAAGGGTAATCTTCCATGAAGCTTTTGTCTCTCTCAAATTCTCCTCAGGAGGAACATTAGGGTCTTTGACTTGCATAGGACTATATACAAGTTCTGCACGAGTTATCTTAAAAGAAACGTTGTCCGAAAGACCGTCTTCAACCGTTTTCAGAGCCTCCGCAAACGAGATACCTTCAGTATGTACCTGCTCGTCATAAACAACAAGTGTTCTCGCCATGCCGTACAAATAATCGACTTCATTCGATTTAACCATACTTCCGTGTCCCATAAAGTAGCTGTAGCCTTCACCGCCACGCATTATCGAGCCGTTTGTAATTGAATCAAACAGAATAGAATCAAGTGCATGAGTGGTATTGAACTGATAAGCGTACTTATCTCCCGTAAGCTCAATAACCTCAACTTCGACAACTTTCATATCCATGCTCGACTTATGTGTCAGAGGAATTGAATTTACATATTCTTCGAAGAATTCTACAGCATCCCTTACCTTAACTGTATTTCCGTCAGTAAGCATATACTCAGCATCGGAATCAGGCTCAAGAGTACAAATTGACTTCCCGAAGAACCACGGACCAAAAGTTTCAAGGAACACGTCGTTTTCGCCACCGTTCTGCGTGTAATAGTAATCTGCCAAAACACCTCTGTTGAAGTTTGAAAGGTCACTTCCGACAGGACTTGTAAACTCAATAAAAATATTGTTTTCAGCCTGTGACTTTTGGTCAGAATCAAAATGTGGAGTATAGAAAAAAAGCTGCACATTCTCCTCGCCGTTTATTATTTTATCATAGCTTTCTTTTACGGTTTTGCAAGTGCTTATAAGATTTCCCTGCTCGTCGTACTGAACATTTGAGTTCTCACCACAGTAAAAGAAGCAGTCATCGTAAAAGATTTCATCAGGGAAAATATATTCAAATGTATTCTTAAAATCCTCATAGAACGAAGCATTATCCTGTCTGGGACGGTAGCCTACTGTAAAGCTTGAAAAATGAGACATGCTTTTCGGAGCATTGCTTACAAAGGTATCTGCGACTAAAAAGCTTGTATTTTCCTGAATAATTGAAATTGCTTCTTCATCTGTATAATACACTATATCGTTTTGCTTCTGCTCACGTTCAGGATATTCCTTCAGTGTATCATACGAAGAATCAGAGAGCATTGAATCCTGTACCGACGATGATTTATCCCCACAATTCGAGCTGTCATGCGATGAACACGAGCATAGTGCAATCATACATAGTAAGATTATTAAGGTCTTCTTCCCTGCATTTTTCATTTTAATAACTCCTTTCAAATTCAAGTATAAGTAGAGACCGCTATCTTATATGGTCCTCTACAACATTTAAACTCCTGTTTGGGTGTTCTACTATATAAGAGTCTGAAAAGTCCGATTTGGTTGCAGTGGTGAAAAAATATTTTTTTGAAATTTCCAAGCGAGTGATATTACATTCTAAAAACTCCCCCACCCGCACAAAGCGGATTGGGGTAAAATAACAGCTTTCAGATATCACACCCTGAGCTTATTTACTAGCTTGTCGGTTTTGTTATCGAACACGAAAATATATTCACCGCAGGCTTCTAAGAAATACGAGCCGCCGTTCTTTATTTCGTCTGCGTTTCGCTCCAAGATAAAAAAAGAACGATACTCCTCGATTGCCTCGGTATAAATCGGGACATTGAACCAGCCTGCGTTATTACTTTGCTATTACCGAAGGCTTGCTTTCGCAGGCTCAGTTCTGCGTCGGTATGTTCGGTATAAAATAAAAAAGGATACCGAAATGGTATCCTTTTTATTTGGTGCGGCAAACGGGACGCCCCACACGGGTTCAAGTCTGCGTTTCGCTCCAAGATAAAAAAAGAACGATACTCCTCGATTGCCTCGGAGTATCGTCGTTTTTTATGGTGCGGCAAACGGGACTTGAACCCGTACGTCAAGGACACACGCCCCTCAAACGTGCCTGTCTGCCAATTCCAGCACTGCCGCATATGTTATTAAGTTTTTGCTCTCTTTGTGAGTGCTTTAACATTATAACACGTAATATAGGCAATGTCAAGCCTTTTTTTGAAAAAAGTCGAGATTTTGCTTTTTGCACAGTTTATTTAAAATTTATTCCACAAAACCGACAAAACGCATAACTGTTTATTCTATTTTTCGCTTCGCTTTGTTGACAGCATAATATAACTATGATAAAATTATCGTAGCATTTTAGTGGTGACTTATTGCCCACATTTTCCGTTATTATTGGTATGGGGCAGGTTACTTAATATTACTATAATGAGGCAAAGGCTATGAAAAAAGCGATAATTATCGGAGCCGGACCTGCGGGACTTACTGCGGCGTACGAGCTTCTTTCAAAAAACGAGGGGTACTCCGTTACTATCCTTGAGCAGTCGGCGGCAATCGGTGGCATCTCTCAGACAGTTTCATATAACGGCAACAGAATGGACATAGGCGGTCACCGTTTCTTCTCAAAGAGCGAAGAGGTCAGAAAGATATGGCGTGAGCTTATGCCGCTTCAGAGTGCGCCATCTTATGATGACAAGGTTTTAGGCCGCAAGTCCGTACTTGAAAAGGGCAACGATGCGGACCCTGAGGTAAGCGATGAGGTTATGCTCGTCAGAGAGAGGGTTTCGAGGATATACTACGGTGGGCATTTCTTTGACTACCCGATTTCTTTAAAGCCTGACACTATTAAGAATATGGGTCTTATAACGACGATGCGTGCGGGGCTTAGCTATCTTTACGCCTGCTTATTCAAAAAGCCTGAGACAAATCTTGAGAACTTCTACATAAACCGTTTCGGCAAGGTCTTATACTCTATGTTCTTTGAGGGCTATACACAAAAGCTCTGGGGCAGGCATCCGAGGGAGATTTCTGCTGACTGGGGTGCACAGAGGGTCAAGGGGCTTTCTATTACGGCACTTATCAAGGACATCTTCTCGAAGCTTTTTAGAAAGGGCAAAAGCAGGAAGGTTGAGACTTCACTTATTGAGCAGTTCTGGTATCCTAAATACGGTCCGGGACAGCTTTGGGAGCTTATGGCAAGACGCATTGAGGAGCTTGGCGGAAGGATTCTTTTCGGGCACTCGGTAAAGGCTATTCACTGTGATGGCCGTCACATAGGATATGTTGAATGTGAGACAGAAAGCGGAAATGTGAAATTTGAGGGAGATATATTCTTCTCGTCGATGCCTGTAAACGAGCTTGTTTCCTCTATGGGAGACACGCCCTGCAATGTTGTCAGAAAGATTGCGAAGGGCTTGCCGTACAGGGATTTTGTCACTGTAGGGCTTTTGGTTGACAGTCTTAATCTCAAAAACGAAACGGGCAGGAAGACTCTTTCTGATATTGTTCCTGACTGCTGGATATACGTTCAGGACACAGGCGTAAAGCTTGGCCGTATTCAGATATTCAACAACTGGTCGCCGTACATGGTAAAAAAGCCTGAAGACACGGTATGGCTGGGGCTTGAATACTTCTGTGACGAGGGCGACGAATTCTGGTCGATGGACGAAAAGGAATGTACAGACTTCGCTGTTTCGGAGCTTGTCAGAATGGGCATTATTGAAAAGGGCGCTGTTCTTGATTCCCACAGGGAGAGAGTGAAGAAGGCTTATCCTGCTTACTTTGACACATACAAGTATTTTGACAGAGTGATAAAGTTCCTTGACAGCTTTGATAATCTCTACTGCATAGGCAGAAACGGTCAGCACCGCTACAACAACATGGACCACTCTATGCTGACGGCTATTGAGGCGGTAGGCTGTGCGGTTTCCGGCAAGAGAGACAGGCAGGACATCTGGAATGTTAACACAGAGAAGGAGTACCATGAACAAAAGTAAAGACAGGGCTCCCCTGATAATTTCAAAGGAACGCTTTGACGGGCTTTGGGGCTTGTTCTCAAGACACCCGTTCATTATAACGGCTGTTATCTGCGTATACCTGACAGGCTTCGGGTATCAGAATAACATGCTTTTAAAATACTTTACCGAGTTTACTGCGGCTGCTGTCATAGGCTTTTGCCTCTACAGGTGTATAAGGCGGCTGCTTGACAGACGCAGGAGCAAGGCTCTGGCGGTCGGGATATTCACACTCGAATGTGCGGTAAGCATTGTTATGGTAAAGCTGTATCTTGAGAGCGACAACAGGGCTGAGCTTGTATACGTACTTGGTGCGGGGGCGGTATGTCTGCTGGCACTATTATGCATATGTGATTTTATTCATTATGGCAAGGGGTATCTCAGAAGGCTTGCGGTTATGACAATTTCGCTGTGGGGCTTGTGTGTGAGGCTTGGCTACGTGCTTGAGACACCTATCGTCAGACGTCAGAATGACGTTCATCAGTTCGGCGGACCTGACGGACATTCGGCATACATTGAATACATTGCTAAAAATCTTTCTTTCCCCGATGTTGACCCGACAACCGTATGGCAGTTTTATCATCCGCCTTTGCATCACAGCATTTGTGCGGTATGGCTGAGGCTTTTAAAGCTTATTGATATTCCATATGATGTAGCCTGTGAGAGCTTACAGGCGGTATCGCTTTTCTGCTCGCTTTCCTGCATCATACTTTTCTACAAGCTTCTCAGATTTTTCAGGCTCAAAGGGCTTTCGCTTTCTGTTCCGTTTGCGATTGTTGTATTCCATCCGTCGCTTGTTATACTTTCGGGAAGCATAAACAACGACATTATGTCGGTTACCTTTATACTCGCTTCGGTATATATGACGGCAAGGTGGTACAAAGAGCCTTGCTTTAAGAACATAATAAAGCTCGCATTTTGCATCGGTCTTGGAATGATGACAAAGCTTTCTGCGGGACTTGTTGCACCTGCGGTTGCGGTTGTATTTTTAATAGTACTTATAAAGAACCGCAGTCGATTCAAATCGCTGATGCTTCAGTTTTTGGCATTCGGCGGTGTATGTGCTCCGCTTGGGCTGTGGTGGGGAATACGAAACCTCATACGCTTTGGCACTCCACTTACCTATGTTCCGTCGCTTCCGATAACGAGCGGTCAGTACATCGGTGACATACCGACAAGGACGAGGCTTTTTGATTTCAGCCTCTATCAGTTTTCCGACGTTTTTGAGCAGTGGACAGTAAAGACCTATCAGGAATTCAACCCGACGGTTGCTTTTCTCAAAAACTCGCTTTTCGGTGAACATATGAGGGCACTGACCTTCGAGGGATTTCTCATCGTTTACCCCAAGACGCTGTTCTGGGTGGCAATGGCGCTTGCGGTAATAAGCTTTATTTCGCTTGTTGCGGTGCAGTTTTCAAGAGGCAACAGACCCGTTAAGCTTATGCTCTTGATTCTTGAGGCAACCTTGCTCACAAGCTACTATAAATTCTGCTTTGAGTACCCGTTTATTTGTACCATGAATTTCAGGTATATCGTTCCCTGCCTGTTTATCGGCGCAGCGGCAATCGGTCTTGTTATGAAAAAGCTCGACGCTAAGGGAAATGCAGTCTGCCGTATATCACAGGTAGCTGTTACATTGCTGTCAGCCGTGATGTGCGTCATGAGCTTCCTTACCTACTTCGTGCTTATAAGCAGCCTCTCTTAACACTATAACCACACAGGTGGTTTATACGTATTTGTTGGGGGAAACCTTTCTGAAGAAAGTTTGTCCCCCAGACCCCCTTACAAAGACTTTTAATATTATTTCAGCCCCATAGGGTGTACATCACAAATCAGAGAATTGAAGTTAGTTCTCTTTGGTGCATACCCTATGGGGCTGAAATTAAATAAAAAGTTTTAGGAAAGGAGTTTGAGGAATAACCCTTTTTCAAAAGGGTTTTCCTCAAGAGACACATGTAAAATCACCTGTGTGGTTATTGCATTTATCGACTGGATATGATAGAATTTATATATATTCTACACTGGGGTGATTAAATGAAGCGACTGATTACGGCTATTATTATAATGGTACTTATGGTGAGCGGGTGCAGCTCTGATGATTCCTCATCGGGCGTGGCAGAGGGCACAGTCACTGACTCATCTGCTGTTACGGGGCAGAGCTCTTTGGCTGATAGTTCCTCGGAGCAGGACACTGACAGCACTGACTCACAGGAAGGCACGGCTGACAAGGTGCCTACTGTAAAGGAATTTCTGACGGCTGCGTTAGAGCCTTGCGGAAGCTGTCTTTATGTATGGAGCGGCGGCTGGAACGAGGAAGACACAGCGGCAGGGATTGAGGCTATGAGCATGGGAGTAAGTCCACGCTGGAAGCAGTTTTTCAACGAAAACGACGAGGCCTACGACTTTACAACGACGAGGTTTCAGATACACGACGGACTTGACTGCACGGGCTTTCTTGGCTGGAGCGTGTACCAGGTGTTTGGCGACAGATACTCTGACACGGGCTATGTTTTCCAGTCGGGAACTGTGATAGACAACTATCTCAGATTATTCGGCGGTGAGAGGACTGCGGCGGCAGATGTTACTGATTACCGTGCGGGAGATATAATGTGCAAGGACGGACACGTGTTCATTGTAATAGCGCCATGCGGTGACGGAAGCCTGCTTTTCATTCACGCTTCTCCGCCTGTAGTTTCACTCTGCGGAACTCCTACACCTGACGGCAACAAGACAAGTGAGGCTATTGTACTTGCCAAGACGTATATGCAGATGTACTTCCCTGTCTGCTCCAGCAGGTACGACGGAATATTTGAGAGGGGCATGGGCTTCCTCACAGAGTATGACCGCTACCGTTTTGACGAGACCGTTCTTTGTGACGATGACGATTACTTTATAAAGACGGGTGACGAAATACTCTCAGATTTACTTGACTAACAGACACAAAAAAGCTCAGGAACAAATCCTGAGCTTTTTATTATGCCTTGAAATATTAGTCTGTAATCTTCTTGAGTCCCCAGATATCTCTTGCGTACTCTGATACTGAACGGTCAGCGGAGAAGATTCCTGCGCCTGCGATGTTAGCGAGGCTCATCTTCTGCCACTTCATCTTATCTCTGTAGCACTCAGAAGCATAAGCCTGAGCCTTCTGGTAAGAATCGAAGTCTTCGAGAGTCATATAGGTATCTGTTGTCTTGAGCATTGTTGCGATATCATTGAACTGCTGTCCGTTGATGCCGTACTGCATTGTGTCAACAGCCTTCTTTACGATTGCGTTGCTGTTATACACGTTCATTGGATTGTAGCTGCCCTTCTTAGCGTTAACCTCATCTACATTCATACCGAAGATGATGATGTTATCGTCGCCCACTGCCTCGTGGATTTCAACGTTTGCGCCGTCCATTGTACCAAGTGTAACTGCGCCGTTAATCATAAGCTTCATATTACCTGTACCTGAAGCCTCTGTACCTGCGAGTGAAATCTGCTCGGAGATATCAGCGGCAGGCATAAGCAGTTCGGAGAGTGATACGCAGTAGTCCTCGAGGAATACAACTCTGAGCTTTTCAGAGAGCTTCTTATCCTTCTTGAGCTCCTCGGAGATGTTCCAGATGAGCTTGATAATCTGCTTTGCCATATAGTAGCCAGGTGCTGCCTTAGCTGCGAAGATATATGTCTTCGGAGTAAAGTCTGCATTTGGGTTTTCCTTGAGGTAGTTGTACTCAGCGATAATGTTGAGTGCGTTGAGCTGCTGACGCTTATACTCGTGGAGTCTCTTTACCTGAACGTCAAAGATTGACTCTGTATTGAGAAGCACGCCGTACTGGTTCTTTACATACTTTGCAAATGCCTTCTTGTTATTGAGCTTGATGTCGTAGAGTCTGTTAAGAACCTCCTCGTCATCCTTGAACACAGTGAGCTTTGAGAGCTCTGCAGCATTCTTTAAGAAGCCTGTACCAATCTTTTCAGAGAGGAGCTTTGTGAGTCCGTCGTTGGACTGATAGAGCCATCTTCTGTATGCGATACCGTTTGTAACGTTCTTGAACTTTGTCGGTGTATCTGCGTACTCGTCAGCAAAGGTTTCCTGCTTGATGATTTCAGAGTGAATCTTTGCAACGCCGTTTACAGTATGTGAAGCGTGAACGCAGAGAGTTGCCATCTTAACCTTATTGTTTTCAACGATAGACATCTTTGAAACCTTAGCTTCATCCTGGTATCTCTCCCAGAGGTCACGGCAGTAACGCTCGTTAATCTCGATGATGATAGAGAAAATTCTAGGTGTAACGCTCTTTAAGAGGTTGCAGTCCCACTTTTCGAGTGCTTCAGGCATAACTGTATGGTTTGTGTAAGCAAAGGTATGTGTTACGATATGCCAAGCCTTATCCCATGAGTATCCGCAGTCGTCGAGGAGTACTCTCATAAGCTCCGGGATAGCGAGTGTAGGGTGGGTATCGTTGATATGGATAGCAACCTTATCGTGAAGGTTATCGAGTGTGCCGTATGTTCTCATATGTCTGTCAACGATATCGCCGATAGAAGCTGCACAGAGGAAGTACTGCTGTCTGAGTCTTAAGGACTTACCTTCAGCGTGGTTATCGTTTGGATAGAGAACCTTTGTGATAGCCTGTGAGATAATGTTCTGACCGAGAGCCTTCTGGTAGTCGCCCTTATTGAACATACTCATATCGAAGCTTGGACATTCAGCTCTCCAGAGTCTGAGGCAGGATACTGCTTCGCTGTCAAAGCCGGAAACGTACATATCGTACGGAACGGCGAGAACTGTTGTATAGTTTTCGT
Source organism: Oscillospiraceae bacterium (assembly GCA_017396665.1). Taxonomy (GTDB): domain Bacteria; phylum Bacillota; class Clostridia; order Oscillospirales; family Ruminococcaceae; genus UBA7477. The sequence continues at coordinate 43,151 of JAFQLH010000077.1, forward strand.
GTGTAACGTGGTGGTAGTGCTTATCCCAGTACTCCTTGAGCTCTCCGTCGAAGTGAACCTCAACTGCTCTGTCTGTATGAGGAACTAGCCAAGCCTTACCGCCCGGGAGCCAGTTGTCAGGAAGCTCTGTCTGCCAGCCTTCAACAATCTTCTGCTTGAAGATTCCGTATTCGTAGCAGATTGAGTAACCTGTTGCGTGGTAACCCTGAGCTGCGAGTGCGTCGAGGTAGCAGGCTGCGAGTCTTCCGAGGCCGCCGTTACCGAGACCTGCGTCAGGCTCCTGCTCGTAGATGCTTGAGATATTGATTCCGTAATCCTTGAGTACGTCTGTTGCTTCCTTAACCATTTCGAGGTTATAGATGCTTGTCTTGAGTGACCTACCCATAAGGAATTCCATTGAAAGATAATAAACCTTCTTGTTGCCGAGTGATTCAGTCTTGATAGTAAAGTTACGGCGCTTATCCTTGAGAAGCTTTACAACTACTGCTGTGAGTGCTTCATACACCTGCTTATCAGATGCTTTATCAGGGGTTGTGTCAAATTCTTCGTGGAGGACCGTTTCAAAACGCTCCTTCAGTTCCTTCTTAGTGATAGTCTTTGACGCTGTTGCCATTGATTTCTCTCCTCCTAATTATTAAAGCCAAGAGGCCCTTGATTCATTATATTCCTATTAAAAGAACGCGTTATTATGAGTTTACCACACAGGACGCATTTCTTTCAATCATATTTTGTTAATCGGTCAACTTTTTTAGCCTTAAAACGACAAAAGGGTATAGTTAACATACTAACATTCTAATTATAGACACAACTTTGTTAAAAGTCAAACAATTGACCGCTATCCCCTGCCCAAATCTACATTTTAACACATTCTCAAGGTACATCCGCCTTTAGCTCTTGTTATTTTGACGGAAATACACAGGGTAAAATCACCATATTTAAGGCTTTCATTTTGTGCAAGTTTACAAATTTCATAATTCCAGAGGACAGATTTCAAAAAGTTGTACGCCGGGGTACAACTTTTTCTGTTTTCCGCACCATAGTTGAGGGGCAAACGCTCCTTAAGAGGACACTGCACAAAAGGGGGAATCATTCTGGACAACAGACAAAAGAGCTTTGCGAGGGCATTTTCGCACTGCTTTGACGCAAAGACGGCGGCGATTTTAATTGGCATACCGCCCGACGAGGCACTTTCAGAGGGGCAGAGGCTTATTTCACAGCCTGCTGTCCGCAGACGCATTGAAAAGCATTGTCTTGAAAAGCTGAGGCTTTACGACAGCGTAAGGGCGGGGCTTGAAAAGATAGCCTTCGGCAGATGCAATGACGCTGTACTGCTTGCCTTCACGCAAAAGGAAGCTCTGTCTCCTTCCCTGACAGACGGGCTTGACCTTTCGCTGATAAGTGCGATAAAGCGTGACAAGGACGGCGGCGTTGATATCAAGCTATACGACAGGCTCAAGGCACTTGAGGCACTGATACGGCTTGACGAGGCGGGCTCATCGGAATCTGCGGCGCAGTCGTTTCTGAGTGCACTCGGCGGTGATGATGACGAAGAATAGCTATCGCTTTTCAAAGAAGCAGCAACTTGTGCTGAGCTGGTGGCGAAGGGGCAACACAAAAAGCTATGACGGGATAATCTGCGACGGTGCGGTGCGTTCGGGAAAGAGCTTTTGTATGTCTGCGTCGTTTATTCTATGGGCGATGACGAGGTTTGAGGGAATGTCCTTCGGGATATGCGGAAAGACGATAACCTCACTTCGCAGAAATGTTATAGTACCTCTTATCGACTGGCTTTCCGGCATCGGCATGGTAACGAGTGAAATCCGCTCACGCAATCTTCTGAGGATTTCACTTGGCAGGCGGACAAACACCTTTTATCTTTTCGGAGGAAAGGACGAAGGCTCCGCCTCGCTCATTCAGGGTATTACACTATCGGGGATTTATCTTGACGAGGTTGTGCTTATGCCACGCTCTTTTGTTGAGCAGGCTGTTGCGAGGTGCTCCGTTACAGGCTCAAAGCTCTGGTTCAACTGCAACCCTGAAAACCCGTTCCACTGGTTCAAGTCCGAATGGATTGACAAGGCACAGGACAAAAACCTCTTATACCTTCACTTTTCACTTGACGACAACCCATCCTTAACGCCCGAAATCAAGAAGCGTTACCACACGCTTTACACGGGCACGTTCTACGAGCGTTTCGTTCTCGGGTTATGGTCGGTGACAAGCGGAGCTGTATACGAGGTATTCTCACAGAAACGGCATGTTTTCGACACCATCCCTGCTAATGCTGAAATTGTGCGGTATGCTGTGAGCTGTGACTACGGGACCGTAAACCCGTCGAGCTTCGGGCTATGGGCTATTCTATCAGACGGGCGGGCACTGAGGATTGACGAATACTACTATGCTTCACGCATAACGGGTATTCAGCGTACTGACGAGGAGCACTACCAAGGACTCAAAGAGCTTTGCGAGGGGTACAGCATTGATGCGGTGATTTGCGACCCGTCGGCGAGGTCGTTCATTGAATGCATCAAGCGGCACGGCAGGTTCAGGGTTATTCCTGCAAAAAACGATGTTCTCAACGGCATAAGACGTGTAAGCAGTCTTCTTGCTGAGGGCAGACTTATGTTTTCTTCAAAATGCAAGGACACTATAAGAGAGTTTGCTCTGTACAGGTGGGATGACAGGTGCAGGTCTGACACACCTATAAAAGAAAACGACCATGCTATGGACGACATAAGATACTTTGTCGCTCAGTACATGGACCGCAGTGACGATTTCTGCGCCATAAGTGTTGACAGGTCATACTGACACGCTTTGGCGTATTTGCGTCACTTATTTTTCACAAAAAGGAGGAACCGATATTTTTTCCTTAAGAAAAAAGAAGGAGGCAGTACCAATCACGCAGACTGAAACTGCGGTAGCTTCGAGGACGGACACGGACAGTCTTTTCAGGCTTTCTTCCAATCCTGCACACCTTGAGGCTTCGCTGTACGAGGCACTGAGGGTACAGCTTCCGATTATTGACGCTTGCATAGGAAAGATAGTAAGGCTTGTGGGTGATTTCACGCTGAAGTCACAGAGCAAGCGTGTTCAGCGTGAGCTTGACTGCTTTTGCAGAAGCATCAGGGTGAACAGCTCGGGCAATTCGCTCGGCGTATTCATTGACACCTATCTTGACAGTCTTCTCACCTACGGCAAGGCGGTCGGAGAGATTATTCTTGACGAGGAAAGCGGAGAGATTCTCGGACTTGCAAACTGCGACAGCACTCTCATACGCATCAAGAAGGGCAAAAATCCGCTTGAGGCGAGATACTATCTTCTTGACTACTCAGATGAAATCGAGCTTTCGCACCCTGAGAGAATAGTATGCAGTATGCTCAGCGAGAGCCCGAAGAATCCTGAGGGCGTATCTGTGCTGAGGGGACTCCCCTGCTTTTCTCAGACACTTATGAAGATTTACCGCTGTATCGGTCAGAATTTTGACAGGGTAGGAAACGTACGCTACGCAGTTACCTACAAGCCGACCTCAGACAGCGGTGACAGGGCTTTTGCAAAGGAAAGGGCAATGCAGATTGCAAAGGAATGGTCCGATGAATGAACAGCTCAAGAAACGGCTGTATAAAGGATTTTGTGGCTGTCGGAGATGTTGACATCAAGGTTATCGGTGCTGACAACCAGATTATTGACACCGACATTCCTGCAAGGCTTCTCTTACAGCAGCTTATCTCAAAGCTTTCTATTCCGCCGTTCCTGCTTGGTCTCAACTGGTCCTCGACCGAGCGAATGAGCACACAGCAGGTTGACATTCTCACAAGTGAGCTTGAGTATTACAGACGAATACTCACTCCTGTGATTATGAAGATTGCAAAGACCTTCCTCACTCTCAGAGGCTATGATGATGATGTAGAGGTAGTATGGTCAAGCATAAATCTTCAGGATGAAACGGAGCTTTCAAAGGCTCGTCTTTACAACGCACAGGCGGAGGAAATTGAGCTTCGCAACAAAAAGACACGGGAGGAGGGCGGCTATGCTGATGACGGAATTTACGCTTGATGAACAGCTTTTGCAGAAGATAGCAACCTTCACAAGACGTCCTCTTTCTTCTGAGGAGGTGTACGCATTTCCTGTTATTCTTTGTGACAACGAGGTTGACAGGGACTGCGAGAGATTCTCACTTGAGGCTTTAAAGACACTTGCGGAGATGTTCATAGGCAAGACGGGGATTTTCGACCACGACCCTAAGGGCGAAAACCAGACGGCGAGAATTTTTGACACTTGTGTTATGGAGGACACCTCGAGAAAGACTCAGGCGGGCGAGGTTTACACGGCAGTTGTCGGAAAGGCTTATATGGTAAGGACCGACGACAACCGCAGTCTTATTGCTGAGATTGATGCGGGCATCAAGAAGGAGGTCAGCATAAGCTGTAGTATTGCACACAAGAAGTGTTCTGTGTGCGGAAGCGACAAGGCTGTTTCGTCATGCTCTCACATAAGGGGCAAACGATACGGAGAAAAGCTTTGTCACACAGTTTTATGCGAGCCGACTGACGCATACGAGTGGAGCTTTGTTGCTATTCCTGCGCAGAGAAACGCAGGAGTTACAAAGGGCTACTCCCCTGACGCAGTCAGCAAGATGCCGAGTGACGAGCACGAGGTTAGCTTGCGTGAGGTGACAAAGAGGCTGTTTCTTTTAGAGCCTGCGCTGCCTGTCAGCGAGCTGCGGCCGCTTCTTTCGCTTCTTGGCGAGGACAGACTCAGGGCACTGAGCGAATCGCTCAAAAGACTTTCACACAAAAGAAAGCAGGCAAATTCCCCTGCTGCAACAAAGGAATTACACATACTTAACGGCTACAAGCTTTAATATCGGAGGTAAAAATATGTACAACGAAATCAGACTTGAAAAATCACTTTACAACATCGACGGAAAGAATCTCACACAGGTGCTCAGCGCTCTTGACCCTGATGAAAACTACGAGGGCTCAGCTCTTTCTTCTCTTGACGCATTTGAAAGACAGCTCAAGCGTTTTGACATCAAGGTTTCAGGCAAGGACTGTGACAGAGTTGAAAAGTTCTTTGCTGACTCGCAGTCCGCTGTTCTTTTCCCTGAATACGTGAGAAGAACAATCAAGCAGGGCATGGACGAGGCAAGCTTCCTTCCTGAAATCACTGCTGCGGTAGGCTACACAGACGGCATTGACTTCAGAGGTCTTACAATCACCTCTGAGGCTGACGATGTTGTAGCACAGGGCGTAAAGCTCCCTGAAACAGTAGCTTCTCTTGCTTCCTCTGCAACTGCTGTAAAGAAGTTCGGCAGAAAGCTCTCCTGCACCTACGAGTCAATCAGAAAGCAGAGAATTGAGGCTCTCTCAGTTGTTCTCAGAAGCATTGGCGCTAAGATTGCAAGACACATCAACCTTGAGGCAGTAAATGTACTTATGGACGGTGTTTCAGCTACTTCTGTGGCAGGCTCAGAAATCGCATACTCTGACCTTGCTTCATTCTGGGCTTCACTCTCTCAGTATGATATGACAACAATCGTTACTACACCTGCTGTTATGGCGCAGATTCTTGCACTTGATGAAATGAAGTACTGCGTAAACGACTTTATGGCAACAGGCAAGGTTAAGACACCATACGGTGTTACAATCGTAAAGTGCTCAAACCTTGAAACTGACGCACTCATCGGTCTTGACAGAAGCTGTGCTCTTGAGAGCGTATTTGCAACAGATGTTATCGTTGACTTTGACAAGCTTATGTCAACACAGTGCGAAGAAATCGCTTGCTCAGTTATGGTAGGCTTCTCCAAGGTTGCACCTGACGCAGTTGCAGTAATGAACGCTTAAATCTATCACAAAAAGGCAAAGGGGGGCTTTATATTTTCACCTTTGACAAACAAAAGATTGTAAGGCTCGTATGTGCTTCACTGCACATTCACGAGGATGACAGCGAGGTAATTTCAGAGCTTTGCGATGACGCCTGCGGCTATGTTTCATCACTTCTTTGCAGAGAGCCTGCAAACGAGGCTCAGGTATCCTTATGCGAGAGGGCTGTAGCGGCAATTGTGATTTACGACTACACTCAGGTTAAGGCTGCCTGCACGGGACTCGGCACTGACGGAAGGACGCCGTCGGTACAGCACGCAAAGGAAATGATGGATCTTGCATTTTCAAGGCTCGGCGGACTTATCCGTGACACAGGAGTATTCTACTTTTCGGAGGTTGACGGCTGATGGGCTTCAGAGACTTTGTAAGGGAGCTTTTTGAAAGTGCGGACTTTATCGTAGCAGACGGCTTTTGCGAGGGGGACATAAAAGTCCCCTCGTCTGCTGTTTACGCTGTATTGCGTATAGATTCCGCAAGACAGGGTTCGGTATGCTGTGACCTTTCGGGGAACAGATACGGCGAGATACACTACACCGCCATTGTACAGGCGTACTCTGATAGTTGCGGTATTGACGCACTTGACAAGGCTCTTGAAAAATTACAGGCACACACGCTTGACGATTCATACCAAGGTGCAAGACTTGAGATACAGTCACCCTGCTATGACTCCAAGGCGGGCAGGATAAGACGTGATGTAAAGCTTTGTGCATATGAGCTTTACACGATATGACGGGAGGCAGACAAAATGGCAAATATAAAAATCGACCTTACGGGAAGAATTCTTGAGGCTGACTCATACAGCTTTTCGATGAAGGACAGGCTGTCTTACGTTCCCTTCATAACCGGCAACATCAAGCCTGCGATTGTCGGAAAGCTTCCGCTTGAGATAAAGGTAACGGGCTTAATCCCTCAATCACAGCAGTTACCCTTCATTTCGGCTATGACACCGCTTGTGGCGGTAGCAGGTCAGACTCTCAAGATAGATAACTTCACCTACTCGGTAACTCTTGACCGATTTGAGCTTAAAAGCTGTGATGACAGTGCTTTTTTGCGCTACGAGCTACTGATGCACAGGTAACATCGGGAGGTACAGGCTTATGATTTTCCGTATAATTTTCCTGTATGCTTCAGGCAGTCAGAGCACTATTACAGATATAATTTCCTTAAGCTTCACAAAAGAGCGCTACACTCCCTACACCAAGCTTTCGGGCAAGGTATGGTTTGAGTCTGCTCCTGAAGAAATCAAGGGAATTGTACTGAGCGGTCCTGACGGAGCTTTACACATAGGGATTGCAGACAACGTTTCCTATCAGCGTAGCGAGGGCAAGACAATTGTTTCCTTCTCGTCGAGGGGATACACCTGTGCACTTGCTCACAATCAGCTTACTCCGGGGCTTTATCCCAATGTAACTCTCAGAGGAATACTGAGCAATGACATTTCACTTCCTTACGTTACATACGAGAATATGTCAGACACGATAGACTACATTTTCGTCAAGGAAAACGACACCATGTGGGATGCGGCTGCGGCTTTTGCAAGAAAGCTCGGCGGTGACTATCCTTACATTTCAGGCTCAAACAACGTCAGGGTTACAAGGGACCCGGGCACTTCTTTACTCAGCGTTTCTTCGGAAAAGCTTGTTTCGGAGGAGGTCGGTCAGAACTACACGAGGGTAGTTTCACACCTTCATATGAAGGACCTTGAGGGCAGCTACAACACCTACAATCTCACAAATCAGCAGGCTGTTGACAGGCAGCTTGTAAGACACAGGCACATCTCTTTTGACCGCCAGTGGCTGAGCAATCCCGATGAGGCTCTGAGAAGCGCTATTGACTACTCCATGCGTGGAATAAGGTACAATAAGGTACGTATTGAGGGTTATCTCAAGGCAGAGCTCAGGCAGTACGCCAGCGTATCCTGTCAGAGCTTTGATATCACACGCCGTGAAATCAGCAGGATAGACCTTTCGCTTTCTGAAAAGGGCATTTTTACGACACTCTGGTTTTACGATGACAGCTACACGCAGTAGCACACACATATCCCCTGACTTTCACTCAGAGTCGGGGGATTTTTTTGCTTGATAAAATGCCCAAAAAGGCACTTGCTTATTTGTTACATATGCCAAAGTTACACACGCCTTTTTTATACACCTTGACAAATGAAGACAGATGTATTATAGTTAATATATAATACTTATTATTAAAAGGGGGATACGTATGTCAACTATCACAGTAGTAACAGGCGGTGCAGCAAGTGGTAAGACCCGTTGGGCTATAAACTACTTTGCAACCTGTGACAACGTTCTTTACATTCACACAGGAAAGACTCTCTCTGAGGACATCAGACGCAGAATCGAATTCAACAACGCAAAGAACGAGATTATGTGGGATATCCTTGATGATGTTGACAATCCCTGTGAGCTTATAAAAGACCACAAGTTCTTCATCTTTGACGGTATTGTTTCTTACACAAAGAAGATTATGTCAAAGGAAATCGGAGATGATGTAAGCTCTGTTACATACGAGCAGAAGAAGAGCCTTGAGGCTAAGATAATCGCTGACGTTCAGGGCATGATGCACGACGTTGAAAAGCTCAAGGGAGATATGGTTATAATCACAGTTGAGACCGGCTTCTCTGTTTCACCTACCGACCCTTATCAGGCACTTTTACGTGAAATCGTTGGTACTGTAAACCAGAGAATTGCAAACATTGCTCACGAGGTATACCTCTCAACAAGCGGTATACAGTTTAAAATCAAGTAATCGAGGGGGAAACGACCATGTCATTTACAGTTGAAGATTTAATTTATTTTGCAAGAGAGCAGAAGGCATCAGACATTCACCTTACAGTTGGTGCTCCTACTGTTTTCAGAATCAACGGCAAGCTTGAAAGACTTGAAGACATTGAAGATGAAGTAGTTAACAGAACCATTCTCTCAATGCTTTCCGCAGACCAGGAGAAGCGTCTTGGCGCAGGCGAGGACATTGACTTCTCATTTGAGACATCAGACGGCTCAAGACAGAGAGTTAACGTATTCCACCAGAGCGGTAAGATTGCAGCTTCTATCCGTCTTCTCAACTCGAAGGTTCCTTCCTTCGGTGAGCTCGGACTTCCTACAAAGATTCTCACAGACCTTTGTACACTTCAGAAGGGTCTTGTACTTATCACAGGTGCAACAGGCTCCGGTAAGTCCACAACAATGGCTGCTATGGTAAACCACATCAACAAGACACGTCCTTGTCATATTCTCACAATTGAAGACCCTATCGAATACAGATACGCTTCAGGTATGGCTACCATTCACCAGAGAGAAATCGGCGAAGACGTTGCTACATTTGACGGAGCGCTCAGAAGTGCACTTCGTGAAGACCCGGACGTTATTCTCATCGGAGAAATGAGAGACTACGAGACAATTTCTCTTGCTATCACTGCTGCTGAAACAGGACATCTTGTTATCGCTTCTCTCCATACAACAAACGCTCCGCAGACTATCGACAGAATTATCGACGTATTCCCTACAAACTCTCAGGGACAGGTTCGTTCACAGCTTTCACAGCTTCTCAAGGCAGTTATTTCTCAGATTCTCGTTCCTACAAGAGATGGCAAGGGCAGAGTTGCTGCACTTGAAATCCTTCTTGGTAACGATGCTGTTGCTAACATGATTCGTACAGAAAAGGGACATCAGCTTCCTTCCATCATGTCAAACTCTGCATCAGGAATGTGCCTGATGAACGACAGCTTGAAGCGTCTTTTCCAGACAGGAAAGATTTCTCGTGCAGATGCGCTTGAGTACTCTCCTAACAGACCGGGACTTGAAGAAATCATCGGTGCTGTTGCTGCTGTTCCGGGCTTTGATATGTAACTCACCTTTAGCAAAAAACACTTGCGGCTACGCTTTATGCGTAGCCGCTTATTTTTATGCCCTTTTAGCTTTAAAAGGGCATAAAAACGCCCACGGCGAAGCGTGGGCGGTGTTTTTTGCGTTTATGCAAATGGGTTTTCTGTTGGGTAACGGTCACCCTTTGGGTGATTATAATCAATCTCGTCGATTGCAACGCCGAGGTACTTGAAGATTTCGTAGAGAGTCTTTCCGTAGTGACCGAATACAACTGCGCCGTGGTGTGGGTAGTTCTTTTCGATAAGAACGTGACGGTAGAATCTTCCCATTTCAGGAATAGCGAACACGCCGATTGCACCGAATGAGCATGTAGCAACAGGAAGAACCTCGCCCTGTGCAACGTAAGCTCTGAGCTTAGCGTCAGATGTGCTCTGGAGACGGTAGAATGTGATATCGCCCGGCTTAATGTCGCCTTCGAGAGTACCGTTTGTACACTCCTGTGGAAGGCTTCTAGCCATAATCTTCTGGTACTTCATCTCACCGAAGGAGAGCTTGCAGATTGGTGTGTTACCGCAGTGGAAGCCCATGAATGTATCCTTGAGAGTGTAGTCATATGTACCCTTGATATTTGCCTCGTACATATCTGCAGGAACAGAGTTGTTGATGTCGAGGAGTGTAACAGCGTCCTTGCTGATTACTGTACCGATGTACTCGCTGAGTGCGCCGTAGATGTCAACTTCGCAGGAAACAGGGATGCCCTTTGCTGTAAGACGTGAGTTTACATAGCAAGGTACAAATCCGAACTGTGTCTGGAATGCAGGCCAGCACTTGCCGGCAATTGCTACGAATTCACGGCTGCCCTTATGACCTTCAACCCAGTCAAGAAGAGTAAGCTCATACTGAGCGAGCTTTTCGAGAACCTCAGGCTTCTTATTACCGGCACCGAGCTCTGCTTCCATTTCTGCAACAACAGAAGGGATTCTAGCGTCGCCCTTGTGGTTGTTATAAGCTTCGAAGAGGTCGAGCTCTGAGTTTTCCTCAATTTCAACACCTACGTTGTAGAGCTGCTTGATAGGAGCGTTACAAGCGAGGAAGTCCTGAGGACGTGGGCCGAATGAAATAATCTTGAGATTTCTGATTGCGATGATTGCTCTTGCGATTGGTGCAAATTCAGCAATCATATCAGCACATTCCTCTGCTGTACCTACAGGGTACTCAGGGATATATGCCTTGAGGTTACGAAGCTTAAGGTTGTAGCTTGCGTTGAGCATACCGCAGTATGCGTCGCCTCTGCCGTCGAGCATATCGCCTGAAGATGTTTCAGCGGCTGCAACCATCATTGCAGGACCGTCGAAATACTTAACGAGCAGTGTTTCAGGTGTTTCCGGACCGAAGTTTCCGAGGAAAACAACGAGGGCATTACAGTTGTTATCGTTTACATCTGCCAGTGCCTTCATCATATCCTTTTCGTTTTCGATACAGATTGGACATTCGTAGAGATTATCGCCATACTTCTCCTTGTATGCATTTGCGAGGAGCTTTCTGCGGTTCTCTGACAGACTCATTGGGAAGCAGTCACGGCTTACAGCAACAAGTCCGATTTTTTCGGTAGGGATATTGCCTATACGATTCATATATAAAACCTCTTTTCTCATAATATATTTTCATTATACCACAAAGCTTTTATATTTTCAACTATAAAAACAAAAAAATCGCAGAAGCTTTTTTGCCTCTGCGAAATTCTTTTAAAAGCTCTTTCTCCACACTGATGGAAAGATAAGGATTATGAGCGGCAGGCACTCAAGTCTTCCCAGCAGCATATCAAACGAAAGGACATATTTTGAGAAGTCGGAATAGTGACCGAAATTGGCTGTCGGGCCTACCTCGTTTATACCGGGTCCGATGTTATTTATACACGTTACCACCGATGTAAAGGTTGTACCGAAATCTTTATTATTTATTGCCAAAAGCAACATCGACACCATCATAAGTGCCAGATATATTATGAGATAACTCTGAACACCGTGTACAGTTTCTACGTCCATTGTTTTATCGTCAGACTTAACTATATTGACTGACTTCGGGTGGATAAGCTTCTTTAGATACTTCTTTGCGCTTTTGAACATTATGATAAATCTCTGCACCTTAAAGCCGCCGCCCGTTGAACCTGCACAGGCACCGACAAACATAAGGATAATAAGTATCATCTGCGACAGCATAGGCCATGTACAGAAATCCGCTGTTCCGTATCCCGTAGAGGTCATTATTGCAACCACCTGGAATATTGCATATCTGAAGCTCTTGCCTATCGTATTATATATCGGCATAATGTTGAGCATAATGACAGCTGTAGCTATTGCAATTACTGTCATATACACCTTGAGCTCTGTGTTCTTCCAGACCTCCTTGAACCTCTTTATGAGCATAAAGAAGTAGAGGCTGAAGTTTACGCCGAAAAGGAACATTGAAACTGTGATTACGCCTTCGATATAAGCGGAACCATAGTGTCCTATTCCTGCGTTCTTTATACTGAAACCGCCTGTACCTGCTGCGCCCATTGCGTGACAGACGCTGTCAAACAGCGGCATTCCGCCAAACAGCAGGAAAATGGCTGTCAGCACTGTAAGTGCGGTATATATGATATAGAGATATCTTGCTGTATTCTTTCCCTTAGGCACGATTTTTCCGACCTGCGGTCCGGCACACTCAGCCTTCATAAGGTGGAGTGCATCAGACGATGACGGCATTATTGCGATAAACAGGACAAGTACTCCCATACCGCCTACCCAGTGGGTAAAGCTTCTCCAGAAGAGCATACCTCTTGACAGTCCCTCGACATTTGAAAGGATTGTCGCACCCGTTGTAGTAAAGCCTGATATACTTTCAAAAATTGCATCGGCTATTGACGGTATTTCGCCGCTCACATAGAATGGCAGTGCACCTGCCAGCGGGTAGAGCACCCACAGAAGTGCGGCTATCACGAGACCTTCTCTTGCATACATCTGCTTATTCTTGGGCTTGAGTATTGTAAGCGGAAGCGACACGAGTGCGACACACACCGCTACGAGCAGAAACACGAGCGCTGTATCAGTTTCAGAATAATACAGGCTTACAAGTGCAGGCAGGAGAAACAGCGATGCTCCGATGAGCATTGCCTTTGAAAGATAATGAAACACGATTGATTTATTCATATCATTTTACTCCGTTACTCCAGAATATCCTTGATATCCGAGAAGTGATAATCCTTTGTTACGACAACCACCGAGTCGCCTTCTTCGATAGTATCATTACCGCTTGGAATGATTACCGCACGCTTTCTGATGATTGCACAGATAAGGATATTTTCCTTGAGTGTGAGGTTCTTGAGCGGAACGCCCACGAGGTCAGGGATTTTTTCAGAAACCTTGAATTCGATTGCTTCGACCTTATCACCTACGATATGGTAGAGCGCCTCGATATTATTAGATGTATCGTTATCGAGTGAGCGCACATAGCTTATTATACTATTTGTTGTGATATACTTTGGTGAAATAACGCTGTCGAGTCCGAGCTTTGAGGTAAGCTTCACATAGCTTTCTCTGTTGATTTTCGCAACTGCCTTTGCCTCAGAATTGTTCTTGGCATACAGAGCCATAATTATATTGACCTCATCTATACCTGTCAGGGCAACAAACGCATCAGCATCCGCAAGTCCTTCCTCGAGGAGCAGGTCGTGGTCGGCACCGTCGCCGTGGATTACGGTTACCTTATCGAGGTTCTCGACAATTTCGGTACAGCGCTCAATATCGTTATCAATAACCTTGACTCTCATACCGAGTTCTGTGAGCTGTTTTGCGAGATAGAAGGCGATTTTTCCGCCGCCGACTATCATAACAGTTTTGATTTTCTCCTTATACGAGCCTGTAATTCTGAAGAACTTTTCGAGGTCCTTATGAGTTGAAACGACGCTCACTCTATCCCCTGCCTGAAGTGTGAACAGACCGCTTGGGATGAATGTTTCGTTACCTCTCTGTACGGCACTTATAAGAAGCTGGATTTTTGTCTTATTATAAATCTGGGCGAGATTAAGACCGCAGAGCACAGAATTCTCGGGGATTGTATACTCCACGAGCTCTATTCTTCCCTTTGCAAAAACCTCTACCTTTGACGCAGACGAGAACACTAAGACTCTGAAAATTTCATCCGCTGCCATTCTTTCGGGATTTATAATCATAGAAAGTCCGAGGTCTTCTCTGATAAGGTCAATCTGTCCGTAATACTCGGGGTCTCTTACTCTTGAGATAGTTTTCTTTGCACCGAGCTTTTTAGCGATAAGGCAGCAGAGCATATTTGTTTCGTCGTTAGGGGTAGTTGCGACAAGGATTTCGGCTTTATTCACGCCTGCTTCAAGCTGTACAGCGGTAGTTGCGCCGTTTCCCTCAACGCACATTACGTCCTGCGAATCCTGTATTCTTTTAATTGCTTCCGGGTTCTGGTCAACAACGGTAACGTCGTGTCCTTCACCGACCAGCAATGACGACAGGTTTCTTCCGACCTTTCCGCTTCCGATAATAACAATTTTCATATCTGTTTCCCTCACAAAACAAGTGAAATTTTATACCATTCTAAATGGTAATTATATCACAATGTCGCCCATTAGTCAAGGGCGACAGCTTGTCTTACCCGCCGGGGCGGTTTCCTTCCGAGCAGCTTTGTGCGACGCCGTTTTCATCAAAGCTTATAAACAGCAAGACCTCCTCCGAGCTTCCCAGAAAGCCCTGCTCTGACTCCTCTATTGTATAACCGCATTTGCAGTTTCTATAGATTCCGTTCTCGTCGGGCGGTGCTGTTACACAGTCGAATTCTCCGAATCGCGAGGTTATTTCCTGCGAGGTTTTTCCTATATAGTCGTCCTCGTCGTACTTTTCCGAGCAGCCCGACATCGCAAAGCCGATACATACAGTCAGCGTTATGGCAGTTAGTCTTTTTAATATTCCTTTCATTCCCCTCGCCTCCTTTGAGTTTTCTTGCAGCTGAGTAGATTATACCACAAAGCAGAGTTTATTGCAAGAAAGCAAAAGCCTCTCTTGTCATTAAAACAAAAGAGGGCCGGTGGTGCGCCTGACCGGAGTCGAACCAGCGGCCTTCAGAGTCGGAGTCTGACGCTCTATCCAGCTGAGCTACAGGCGCATATTTACGGGCAGGAGAGAATTTCCCCTGCCCATTTTCTTTAGTGAATTTTAGAACCGCAAGGAATATCGTCGTCTACAAACATTACCTTTGCGCCGCCGTCTGCGGTATCAGCAGCACAAATCATACCGTTTGACTCAACTCCGCAGAGTGTTACAGGCTTTAAGTTTGCAACGATAGCGACCTTCTTGCCTATAAGGTCTTCAGGTGCATACCACTGAGCGATACCGGAAACTACCTGACGACCGCCCATTCCGTCGTCGAGCTGGAGGCAAAGGAGCTTTTTAGACTTCTTTACCTTTTCGCACTCTACAACCTTTGCGACTCTCAAATCGACCTTCATAAAGTCATCAAAGACGATTTCAGGAGCGAGTGGCTCTACGTTTGTTTCTTCTTCCTTGGCACTTGCCATCATAGCTTCCATCTTTGCCTGGGCTTCAGCCAAGAACTTTTCAGCGTCAATTCTTGCAAAGAGAGGCACAGGCTCGCCTACTGATGAGCCTTCCTCAAGCATACCGAAGCTTTCGAGTGAAGCCCACTCAGTCTGCTTTGTACCGATTTCAGCGAGAATCTTTTCTGCTGTTTCAGGCATAAACGGTGTAAGTACAACGCCTAAAAATCTGATTGTTTCGAGGAGATTGTAGAGGACAGTTCCGAGTCTTTCCTTCTTGTCCTCGTCCTTTGCGAGAACCCAAGGCGCAGTTTCGTCGATATACTTATTAGCTCTTCTTGCGAGGCTCATTACGGCATCCATTGTATCTGCCATTCTGTACTCGTCCATAAGCTTTTCGACGGTCTTTGGTGTTTCGAGTGCCTTGGCGATAAGCTCATCATCGACAGCTTCCTTACAGCTACCGGACATAATCCTTCTGTCGAAATACTTCTTTGTCATAGCAACCGTTCTGTTTACGAGGTTGCCGAGAGTATTAGCGAGGTCTGTATTATATCTTTCGATAAGTGATTCATAGGTAATTGAGCCGTCAGAGGATATCGGCATTTCGCTGAGCAGGTAGTATCTTGCTCCGTCGACGCCGAAGGAATCTACAACGTCGTTAGCGTAGATAACGTTGCCTCTTGACTTACTCATCTTGTCCTCGCCGAACAGAATCCAGTTGTGTCCGAAGAGCTTCTTTGGCATTGGAAGTCCGAGTGCGTGGAGCATAATCGGCCAGTAGATAGAATGGAATCTCATAATATCCTTGCCGATAACGTGACAGTCGCAAGGCCAGTACTTCTCAAACATTTCAGATGAGCCGTCAGGGTCATAGCCCATAGCGGTGATGTAGTTTGAAAGTGCGTCAATCCACACATAGATTACGTGCTTAGGGTCAAAGGTTACAGGGATACTCCATGTAAATGTTGTTCTTGACACGCACAGGTCCTGAAGTCCCGGCTTTATGAAGTTGTTGAGCATTTCCTTCTTACGGCTTTCAGGCACGATAAAGTCAGGGTGCTCCTCGATATAATCCTCAAGCCACTGCTGGTACTTGGAAAGCTTTAAGAAGTATGCTTCCTCGTTTGCCTTTGTTACCTCTCTGCCACAGTCAGGACACTTTCCGTCAACGAGCTGGGAATTTGCCCAGAAGCTCTCACACGGTGTGCAGTAAAGCCCCTCGTATGAGCCCTTGTAGATATCCCCGTTTTCGTACAGCTTGTTGAAAATCTTCTGTACTACCTTCTCGTGCTGCTCGTCAGTTGTTCTGATAAAGCCGTCGTAGGATATATTCATAATCTTGCAGATTTCTTTGATTTCGTCAGTTACTTTGTCAACATGCTGCTTAGGGGTGATGCCCTCAGCCTTCGCAAGCTCCTCAATCTTGAGTCCGTGCTCGTCTGTACCTGTAAGGAAGAATACATCATAGCCCTGCATTCGCTTGAACCTCGCAATTGCGTCGGTAAATACAACTTCGTAGGTGTTGCCGATGTGCGGCTTCTTTGATGCATAGGCAATAGCCGTAGTAATGTAATACGGTTTCTTAGACATAGTTAAAATCCTCCTGTTTGTTTTTCATGCCATGCTAATAGACATAGCATATTACTATTATATATCTTTTATAAGGAAAAATCAATCCCAAATTTTATCCCCCGTAAAAAACCGTAATGAGAATACCCGTATAGAAGCTTTGTGCTTTTTTGGGGGAAACCTTTCTGAAGAAAGGTTTCCCCCAACAGATACACACAAAATCTCCTGTACGGGTATTACTTATGGCTATTTGGGGAGATATAGTATACGGGGTCGACCCATTCGCCGTTTCTTGTGAGGGCGAAGTGGATATGCGAGGGCATAGTGATTTCGGCGGAGGCGGTATTACCGACAGTACCGATAACGTCGCCCGAATCGACCTTATCGCCTTCTACTACAGAGAGGTTAGCGTCGAGTCCATAGTAGTGGCTGACGACAGAATTTTTATGGTCAATAGTAACGCAATATCCCCAGAGCGTATCCTCCCAGACCTTAAGCACCTCGCCGTTTGTCATAGCTACGACGTTCTTGCCCTTATCGGCGGCGATATCAATACCGTTATGAGTCTGCCACACTCCTAAGGTTTCTGAATAGACGAGCTCGCCGTCTGAGAATTCTGTGATAATTTCTCCGTCTGACGGGAACACTCTTGGCTGTGTGTCGGCATCGAGGATAGCTTCGAGCTCACTCGAGAGGCTGTCGTCCTTCAGGACGTTATCCTTTTCCGCATCGGCATTGTGCACCTCGCTGCTGTCACTTTGAGAGTTATTTGTCAGGGCATCGCCCAGGCTGTCAACCGTTCTGTTATAGGCATAGACACCTGCTCCCGCTACTGCTGCGATACAGGCGGTAAGAGTGATAAAGGTACTCTTTCCCTTAAGCACACCGCCGACCTTTGTGATAAATGGTTTAAAGCTAATCATTTTCTGTTCCTCCGTTCATTTTGGGATGGCAGGCTTAGCTGCCAAAGCACTTAGTGCTTTTCACAGATTATGATTGACCTTTTTTGAAAATATATACAAAAATCCACAGGAACCGAAAATTCCTGTGGATTAAGCATCTTATATAGGGTTCTTATTAATAGTATCTGTTCTTCATCTTGATTAAGATAAACACGCCGATACCTACGATTACGACTACTGCGATAATAACGATTGCAATAATCATACCCTTTCCGCCTTCGCCTGCTTCTTCAGCAACAGACTCAAGAACAACTGAGTCAGCAGTTACAGTATCGCCTGCCTGAACGATGTTCTCTGTATTATCAACAGAAGCAGACGCATTATAACCGTCAACGTTCTTTACATACAGGTCATTGCCGTCAGCGTCCTTAAGCGGAGTCTTGATTGTGAGGTTGTCAATATAGAAAACGTCACCTGAATAAACGCCTGTAAGCGGGAGATTGATGCTGAAGGAGGTTGTATCTCCGTACTCGCCTTCCTTAGGCTCCATGATTGTAAGGATTGCGTTTCTGAAGCCCTTAGCCTCAAGCTCAGAGTAGGTAATTGTTCTCGAACCTGTGATATAGCCTTCTTCGCCCTCAGCAACTACTTCACTTGCAGTAATTGTAGCGGCGGAGTTATCAAGTGCGGCAAGAGCATCCGGGTGGAACTTTACCATCATGCTGATAACACAGCCGTCGAAGTTTTCAAGTCCGAAATCAGCGGCATTAAGCTGAATTCCCATTCCGTATTCATAAACATAAGGAAGGTCGCCGCCTTCTACGTTTCCACGCTGCTTCTCATTGTTAACAGCAATCTTGAGGCATCCGCCCTGGTATCTTACAGCGCTCTGGTTTGTAACCCACATACCTGCTTCGTTAACGCCGTCCTCTGAAACAGTGATATATTTAAGACAGCTGTCTCTGTCAAACGAGAGTGTCGGTTCCTTTTCTCCGTCAGGGTAAGCTACAAGTATTGACTCGTCTTCAGGTTTTACAAATCCGCCTGTATACGCTTCTGCTGAAGCTGTTGCAGTAAGCATTGAAACAGCGAATGCTGATGCGAGTAAAAACGATATTAATTTTTTCACAAAAAACATTCCCCTCATATTAGTATTCTTAGTATTATTATTTTACACCATAAGCAGATGTTTGTCAAGGCGACACACTGCACAAAGCTTAAACGTTTTTATATGCAGTAATGCACATTTTGTAAACGATTAACGCATCGCATTTTTGTTACAGACCATATGGTATTTTTAGCTTCTCGATTGCTCTTTTTTCAATCCTTGACACATACGAGCGGGATATACAGAGTTTTTTTGACACCTCACGCTGAGTGAGCGGCAGGTTGCCGAAAAGCCCGTACCGCATAGCGATGATTTCCTTTTCCCTTTCGTCGAGCAGCGCATCTATATAACCATAGAGCTTCTCGGAGTTGATTTTCATATCGACAAGCTGGGTGATATCGGTTGAGTCAGCTATTGTATCCGCAAGGCTTAAAGAATTCCCGTCCTTATCGGTATCGAGGGTTTCGCCGAAGAACACTTCTCCCGAGCATTTTCTGAGGCTTCTGAAATGCATAAGAATTTCATTTTCAACACACCTGCTTCCGTAGGTTGCAAAGCGTGTGCCCTTTGTGTAGTCGAAGGTTGTGACCGCTTTTATGAGTCCGATTGTGCCGATTGAGATAAGGTCGTCTGCGTCGGCTGACGAGGAATAATACTTCTTTATGATATGTGCAACGAGGCGAAGGTTATGGCTTATGAGCTTTTCCTTAGCCTTCTTATCGCCCTTAGCGAGCCTTTCAAAGCACTCGAGCTCCTCCTTTGCACCAAGCGGCTTCGGGAACACCCCCATATTGTCAAAGTGCAGGGCAAAGCACAGAAGATTCCCTGAAAACAGTCGCAGAATGAGGTCGAGCATAGTACAGTATCCGCCTTTCTATATTATCGGATACATATATATGCGGTCTTGCTTCTGTTTATGACAGCAAAAAACCTGCGGAAGAAATATTCCGCAGGCGGTGTTTATTGTTGAGAAGCGATTATAAATCCAAACGCCATAGAGGCTATCATAAATATGATATTGAGAATAATTCCGATTATTCCGCATACCTTTCCGACCTTTGCGTCAGACTCTACATTCGCATTTGCCGGAGCAAGAGTTGAAGCCTGGTTTCCGAGCATAATCGCAACTATTGACATAACGAACACCGGATTGATGATAAGCGATATTATACCGAGTATCTTACTTGTCTTAGCCTTCTGGATAGCAGCGTTATCCTTATAGTAGATGTTATAGGCGTTGTTCTGCAGCTGGTTGCCGTAAGGGTTGTTGGCAAAAGGATTACCATACTGGTTTCCGTATTGATTGTTTGCGTTGCCGTACTGGTTGCCGTATTGGTTTCCGTACTGATTGCCGTACTGATTGCCGTATTGGTTTGTATTATATTGAGGAGCAGGCTCAGGCTCTCTATGGATAGGGTTTCCGCAGTACTGGCAGGTAGTATCTCTTTCATTTTCTACTGCAGCACCGCAATATGTACAGTATGCCATTATAAAATTCCTCCTATAATATATGGTATATGCTGATGACCATTATAACACAGACAGCGAAGTTTTGCAAGTGATTAATGGCGTTTTGGGGCATATGTTACTGCATTATGACAAATAGAGGCTCAAAAGTTCCCGCCCTGCTGTCAAATCACCCAAAATCGTAAAAAAGCCTTGACAATCGGAGCTTTATGGGGTATAATTGTTTTACCTCTTTATGAGGTCTATTTTTTGTGCCTATTTTTAAGCGGCACAAAATCGCAAAACCTCAGAATCCGATAATACTGTCGGAGTGCGGCACACGGTCGCATGAGGGAGGCAGACAATGCCCTATCCGTTCTTATGGGGCATAATTTTCGTCAGGAGGTGCCGAAAAATGAGAGTTAAAATTACACTGGCATGCACAGAATGCAAGCAAAGAAATTACAACACAAAGAAGAACAAGAAGAATGACCCTGACAGACTTGAGATGAACAAGTACTGCAAGTTCTGTAAGAAGCATACTCTTCACAAGGAAACAAAGTAATTTCCGGAGGGTAAGCTATGGGTAAGTCAAACGAAAAAGAAAAGAAAAAGGGCGGCATACGTAAGTACTTCAGAGACCTCAGAAGTGAGCTCAAGAAGGTTACCTGGCCGACAAAGAAGCAGGTTGCAAACAATACCGGTATTGTAATTGCGACAATGTGCTTGACAGGTCTTTTCTTAGCGGGCATAGATACTGGACTTGGCTGGCTTTTTAACGTGCTTGTCCATCTTGGCTCATAAGAAGACTATGACGGGTTTGAAGCCCGAAGCGGTTTTCGCCGCAGACATGCGAATTTTTTGAGGAAGGAGAGCTTACTGCACTTGATTTGCAGTAACAATTGAAGAATGGCAGAACAGGCAAAGTGGTATGTTATTCACACCTATTCGGGATACGAAAACAAGGTTTCCGAGTACATCAAAAAAGTTGTTGAAAACCGTGGTATTCAGGACCTTATTCCTGAAGTAATGGTGCCGACAGAGCTTGTTACCGAGGTAAAGGACAACAAGACTACTGAGGCAGAAAGAAAGCTTTTCCCAAGCTATGTGCTTGTGAAGATGGTTATGACCGATGACACATGGTACATTGTTCGTAACACAAGAGGCGTTACAGGCTTCGTAGGACCGGGGTCAAAACCGGTTCCGCTTACCGACAAGGAGGTTGCGGCTCTGGGCGTTGAATCACACAGAGTTGAAGTGAGCGTAAACTTCAAGGAGGGCGAAGAAATCACTGTTACAGGCGGTTCCTTCGAAGGCTTCCACGGTATTGCTCAGTCAATCAATCTTGAGGCACAGACTGTTGATGTAACAGTTTCTATGTTCGGTAGAGAAACTCCTGTTACCCTTCCTATTCACCAGGTTACAAAGGCTTAAGGCTTTCAAAACTAATTCGTATTTGTTATTTTGAAGCAGGTCGCTTCTCAAAAGTGGGAGAGCACGTATTTAACGGCTCGCCTTACCACAATCAATGGAGGTGTGCATAATGGCACAAAAAGTAGTAGGCTTAATTAAGCTTCAGATTCCTGCAGGTAAAGCAACTCCTGCACCACCGGTTGGCCCTGCACTCGGTCAGCATGGTGTTAACATCATGGCATTCACAAAGGACTTCAACGAAAGAACAAAGAACGACATGGGTCTTATCATCCCTGTTGTAATCACTGTTTACGCAGACCGTTCTTTCACATTCATCACAAAGACTCCACCGGCAGCAGTTCTTATCAAGAAGGCTTGCGGTATCGAGTCAGCTTCAGGTGTTCCTAACAAGACAAAGGTAGCTAAGATTACCAAGGAACAGATTCAGAAGATTGCAGAGCAGAAGATGCCTGACCTCAATGCTTCAAGCATCGAATCAGCTATGAGCATGATTGCAGGTACTGCTCGTTCAATGGGCGTAGAGGTCGTTGACTAATAAGTTTTAGTGTGCAAATGTGCATAAATTCTTTACTTGATTTATGCCGATGAAGGTGGGAGGAAAAATTCCGCTAACCGTTTTGCGACTTTAGCAATGCGGTATTACCACCAATGAGGAGGAAATATTAATGAAACATGGTAAGAATTATGTTGACGCTGCTAAAAGCGTTGACAGAGCAAAGCTCTATGACGCACCTGAAGCTCTTGAACTCGCTTGCAAGTGCGCAAAGGCTAAGTTTGATGAAACAGTAGAAGCTCACATCCGTCTCGGCGTTGACTCACGTCACGCTGACCAGCAGGTTAGAGGCGCTGTTGTACTCCCTAACGGAACAGGTAAGACTGTAAGAGTCTGCGTATTCTGTAAGGAAGACAAGTATGACGCTGCTAAGGAAGCAGGCGCTGACTATGTTGGCGGTATGGACCTTGTTGACAAGATTATGAAGGAAAACTGGATGGAGTTCGACGTTGTTGTTGCTTCTCCTGATATGATGGGTCTCGTTGGTAGACTCGGTAAGGTTCTCGGCCCTCGTGGTCTTATGCCTAACCCAAAGGCCGGTACTGTAACTCCGGACGTTGCTAAGGCTGTTACAGAAGCTAAGGCTGGTAAGATTGAGTACCGTCTCGACAAGACAAACATCATCCACTGCCCTATCGGTAAGGCTTCCTTCGGTAAGGACAAGCTCGAAGAAAACTTCAACACACTCATGGACGCAGTTGTTAAGGCTAAGCCTGCTGCTGCTAAGGGTCAGTACCTCAAGAGCGTTGTAGTTTCTTCTACAATGGGTATTGGTATCAAGGTTAATACTTCTAAGTACGGCGTTTAATACTGTACACATAATTGATTCAAAACCGCTTCTGAGTTTTCAGGGGCGGTTTTTTGTTATTATGTACAAAAACACGCTGATTTTTTTGCAAAAAACTTTAATCAATTATATTGACAAATGACACGCTATTTTGTATAATGTTATTGTTAAATTATTTATGATGGAGATGAGCACCTATGGCAAGCACAGCTGAGATGGAAAAGCTTCAGAAAACGCTTGACTATTTCAAGAGATACTTTGAATTTGAGGACGCTGTTGCAGTAAACCACGAGAACAGAGAATACCTCAAGACTTATATCCACAATCTTTCGCACACCGAAGAGGAATTCGGTCTTAAGCGTAAGAACAAGATTGCTCTTGGTATTGCTGCCGGAGCCGGACTTGTTTGCGGTCTTATCGCTATGCTTATTGCCGGTATGGATAGCTTCGGTGCAAAGAACCTTATTGCTCTGGGTGTTACCTTTGTGGTTGTATGCATAGGTGTGAACTTTTTACTCAAGACTCAGATTCGCAAGAAATTTGAACAGAAATGGGATGCTCAGAAGGAAATAAATGAAGGCATCGGCGAACAGATTGATGACCTTTCAAGACGTTGCGACACTCTCGAAAAGCAGAAGCGTGACTACCTCAAGGCACTTGAGGAAAAGGAGCTCGCTTGTATTCCTATAAAGCACATCAAGTACGCTGAAGAGATTGCTTCCTATGTCAAGGACGGCAAGGCTGAAACAGTTGAAGACGCTGTAAAGATGTTTGAGGAGAACGTT
This sequence comes from Oscillospiraceae bacterium, assembly GCA_017396665.1. Classification (GTDB taxonomy): domain Bacteria; phylum Bacillota; class Clostridia; order Oscillospirales; family Ruminococcaceae; genus UBA7477. The sequence goes on from JAFQLH010000077.1 coordinate 67,019, forward strand.
GCACTCAAGAAGATTACAAAGGAAAAGGAAAGAAAGCGCAAGCAGCCGACAGACTCCCCTGCTCAGCGTTTCGGAAATCCTCTCCAGGGACTTTCAATGAATGCCGGCACAAAGAGCTCTTCAAGAAGGTCTTCTGTAAGAGATACAAGAAAGCCTCTGTCTATGCCACAGAGCAGAACAGATATTTCAGACAAGCAGAACGAGGAAGAAATCGGTGCAGCTCTGAGCAAGGTTCTCGGTGCTTCGATTCAGTCCTCTGCACAGAGTTCTCAGCCTAAGTCTTCGGGCGGTCTTTCAATGATGTCCTCGGGCAAAAAGGAAGCAAAGAAGCCTTCTTTCGTTCAGACTATTGTAAAGGAACCTGTTGAAGATGTTGCACCTGTTGTTGAAGAGGTTGCTCCTGCTGTTGAGGAAGTAGCAGTTGCTCCTGTTGTCGAAGAAGTTGCACCTGTTGTGGAAGAAGCAGTTCAGAAGCCACAGGTACTCAGCTTTGCTTCTATGGGCGTTAAGGCAAGCGAGCAGGCTGTTTCGCACGAGGTTCCTCAGGAAACAGTGGTTCAGGCAGTTGCTGACGAGCCTGCAGAGGAAAAGAAGGGCTTCGGTCTTGCACTTGCTTCAAGCAAAACAAAGCCGGGTGCTACATATTCCGGCACTACTACAACTGCTCCTGCTAAGAAGGAAGAGCCAAAGATAGAGTCAAGCTTCTCTCAGGGCGGTCTGAGAATGATGGGCAGATAAATATTTTTAAGAAAATTATAAAAAAGCCTTGACAATTATGATACGCTGTGATATAATAATTAAGCATTCGTATCTAAAGACAGTTGGTGGAGAAATCCGTAAGTCCAACCGAGGAAAGAATTGCAAGGTTAACATATGACTTTGTATCCTTTTCTCTCTTTAGGGAAAAGGATTTTCTTTTGCACCGATGCGGTGTGATGATGCGAATAGAAATTTTCGCAAAGAGGTGAAATTTAAATGCCAAGTGAAAAGATTCTGCTTAAGAAGCAGGAAAGAGTTGCAGAGCTTACAGAACTCATCTCAGGTGCTTGTGCCGGCGTTATCGTTGACTACAAGGGTATCACTGTTGAAGAGGATACTGCTCTTCGTCGTGCACTCAGAGAAGCAGGCGTTAACTACTTCGTAGAAAAGAACACTCTTCTGCGTTTCGCAGTTAAGAATTGCGGTCTTGACGGACTCGCTGACGTTCTCGAAGGAACTTCCGCTATCGCACTCTCCGCTGAAGACGAAACAGCTGCTGCAAGAATTCTCGGTGAATTCGCTGAGAAGGCAGGCGACGATAAGTTCAATCTCAAGGCTGGCTTCATTGGAACAGACGTTTACGACGCTCAGGGCGTTGTTGCTCTCTCCAAGATTCCTTCAAGAGAAGTTCTTCTCGCACAGCTCGTTGGTTCCCTCCAGGGCCCAATGCAGAAGCTCGCTGCTACACTTCAGGCCGTTGTCGACAAGAACGGCGATGCTGCATAATTTATCATTTGCGGCTTAATCATACGTCGCAGACCGTTTTGTCTGCATAACTAAGTGGGAACACACTTCCCGAAATTCAATCTATAATTATTAAAAGGAGATTATTATCATGGCTTCAGAAAAGATTTTAAAGTTTGTTGAAGATATCAAGGCTCTCAGCGTTCTCGAACTCTCAGAGCTCGTAACTGCAATTCAGGACGAATTCGGTGTTACTGCTGCTGTTGCAGCTGCTCCAGCTGGTGCTGCTGCTCCTGCTGCTGAGGAAAAGACAGAGTTCGACGTAATCCTCGCTTCCTTCGGCGACGCTAAGATGGGCGTTATCAAGGCTGTTAAGGAAATCACAGGTCTCGGACTTAAGGAAGCTAAGGAGCTCGTTGAAGGCGCTCCTAAGGCTATCAAGGAAGGCGCTTCCAAGGCAGAGGCTGAAGAGCTCAAGGCTAAGCTCGAAGCTGCCGGCGCTACAGTCGAGCTCAAGTAATTTAAGCTACGATTACTTAAACGCTAAACAAAACCACCGCTTATCTACGGGCGGTGGTTTTTTTAACATAATAACTGTCAGAAGGGATTGAGGATATGTATCTGGACAAAAATAAAATTTCAGAAAACAAGCTTATATACGGCGGTCTGTCAATACTTTTCTCCATCGGTATGCTTGGATGTGCGGCGTTCATAGTCTATACGATTGTATCAGGCGGAGGAATTGGAATAATTATAAGCTTTTTGTTCATTATTGCCGTGCTTCTTATGTTCCTTGCCACTTTTGTGACTGAAATTGAGCTGTTCGGATTTCTCAACAGACTGCAAAGTATTCTGACCACCGACTCCGACGGGTTTATTTCGGTAGAATCTGCTTCGAAGTCGCTCGGAATGACTGCTTCATACTTTACTAAGAAGTTTAATTACTCTGTCAAGCAGGGCTATCTCATAAACTGCTCGCTCGGCAAGAGAGGCGGAGAGGATGTTATTACTCTTGTCAATGATTCTGTTGACGCTACCGAGAAGTTTGAAGTGGTAAAGTGCAAAAACTGCGGCGCCTTCTCAGAAATAAAGCTCGGCTTCGTTCAGGCTTGTCCGTACTGCGGCGGCCCGCTTCTCAACCCGAACAGGAACTTTGATATTTTCCTCAAGGACGCAGGCCGTGAAAAAATCCTGACAACCAAGGTCCTCGTAGATGCCTCGGGACTCAGACTCAAGCACGCCTTCGACCTCGTCCTTGCCGCTCCGACCGTTGTTATGAGAAATGTGCCTTACGAAAAGGCTATCGAACTCGAAAAACTCTTCCGTGAAGCAGGCGCTACCGTCGAGCTCCAGGATGTATAAAGCATAATATCTGTGTAGGTGGTTTACGTATATTGTTGGGGGAAACCTTTCTGAAGAAAGTTTATCCCCCAAGCCCCCTTACAAAGACTTTTAATATTATTTCAGCCCCATAGGGTATGCACCAAAGAGAACTAACTTCGATTCTCTAATTCGTGATGTACACCCTATGGGGCTGAAATTTTACTAAAAGTTTTAGGAAAGGAGTTTGAGGAAAACCCTTTTTCAAAAGGGTTTTCCTCAATAACAAACATAAAACAACCTGTACGGATATTGTGTTATACTACTGTTCGGAGATAATCTTTTTGAACTGTTCTTCCTTCATTGGCTTATAGTAATAATAGCCTTGTACGGCGTCGCAGTAATGTTCCTTGAGGAACTGCACCTGCTCGTCTGTTTCTACGCCTTCCGAGATAACGGTCAGGCTGAGGTTTTTGGCGAGCATAATAATCGACTCGATGACCTTCTTATTCTTATCGGTGAGCTTATTCTTCATAAAGAAGTTACCGTCGAGCTTCAGTACATCGACAGGGAGAACGCTTATGAGGTTAAGAGTTGAGTAGCCTGTACCGAAGTCGTCTATAGAAATCTTGAAGCCTCTGCTTCTGATGTCCTCCATCATAGTAATAAGCCTGTCATACGTTTTGACGAAGGTGCTTTCGGTAAGCTCTATTTCGACGACGCTATGCGGCAGCGAATAACTATCCACGAGCTTTTCAAACTTTTCGGGGAAGCTCTGGTCCTTGAGGTGGAGTCTTGAAACGTTAACGGAGACAATCGGCAGAGGTATTCCCTCATCCTGCCACTGCTTCATCTGTGAGAACACACGTCTGTATACCCAGTTGTCCATTTCGACAACGAACTCATTATCCTCAAATATCGGCACGAAGAAGCCCGGCTGCACGATTGTACCGTCCGGTCTGTTCCAGCGGATGAGTGCTTCTGCGCCGTAGACCTTACCTGTCTTGAGGCTGACCTTAGGCTGATACACGACCTCGAACTCGCCGTTCTTGAGCGAGCTGACCATTTCGCTTTCGACCTTCTTACGCTCCTCAATGCTTCGGCTGATTTCTTCGTCGTACAGCTCTATTACATTAGAGGCCAAGTACTTGCCTGTTGTAGCCTTCTTTATGACATAGTTTGCACCATCCATTGCGGCACTGAGTCTGAAGCTCTTTCTGTCTATCGGGTAGACACCGCAGATAAATGTGAACGAGAGGTTTGAGTGCTGTCTTGACATATCGTCCTCGACAATCTTGAACAGGTAGTCGAGCTTGCAACGGAGTATCGCAAAATTGCTTCTCTTGAAAAGCACGCAGAATCTTGAGCCTGAAGAACGTGATGCTCTTTCGTTTTCTGTAAGAATGAGCATCAGCTTTTCCGCAACTGACGACAGAACCTCGTCGCCTATCTGGTAACCGAACTCGTCGTTTATATTCTTGAAGTTTGATATCTTGAACACAGCGAGGTCATACTCGTCATCTGTGCCGTAGATAATCTTTTCAGTTTCGATTTCAAAGCCCTCGTGGGTAAGCAGACCTGTTACCTTGTCCTTGGTCATGGCGTTATCCATATGGGCAGAGATATCCGTAACAGTTATGAGGAACGCATAGTCCCCTCCTGCTCGTCTTATACAGAGAATCGAGCTTGACAGCCACTTCTGGATACTCTTATCGAAGGTATCGTAGCGGTAAACACCTCTGTTATCACAGCCCTCTTCCTCGCCGTTTTTAATCCTTTCGAGTGTCTGGGCGATATTATCTGCACAGCACACTCCGACGCTTGTACCTGCAAAAACCTTTTCTGCAAACGGGTTCATATACAGCACACGATAATTCTCTGCATCCACAACGAGGCAGGCTGTACTGTTTTCCTCCAGAGCGTTTCTGTAATAGATAAGCTCATCCTCGGCTGACATACTGCCGTAGAGTCTTGTTTTATAGACAAAGAACATTTTCGAGAGTGTTTTAAGCTCAGAAATTTCGTCGTCGCTTCTCTTGCTTCTTTCAGGATTGTCCTCAAAGCAGAGCACACCTACGCCTGCGATTCCCGTTTTGAGCGGTATGATATATCTTTTATCCTCATACGCTACGCCGTTTGGCAAACTGCCCGAAAGTGCCTTTGCACAGATTGCTGAAATCTCGCTGTCAGAAAGCTCTGCCACGCTGTTTCCGTTCCACTGTATAGCACTTGTCAGTCCTGACTCAAGGCTTGCTGCAAAGGCTCTGATAAAGCCGTACTCCTCGGAAATATACGCGATAACGTCCTTGACGACGGGGCTGTTGTCCTCTGATTTTGAAAACGCATCAAACGCAAAGTTTAAGACTCTCTGGATTTTACGCTGAGGTCTTCCCTCTGCTGTCTGCTCTGTTTCCTGCTGTACACCTTCGGCATACGAGAGCACAGAAAAGCTGTTATTTTCGCTCTTTGCCTTGATAAGTGCAAGCTCTGCGCAACGCACGATATCCTGGACAGATGATGTATTCTCGTTTACTGCGGCACCCGCTCTTACAGTAACCTGTGTATCCTCGCCGTTATCGGCAAGGCTGATTCTGTAAAGAAGCTTTGAGATAAACTTTTCAAGCTCTACGGTATTTGAAAATCCGCTTGTAACAACCGCAAATCTATCGTCGCCGAAGGTACTAACGATATCCTTCTTTGAGCAGGCGGCAACGAGCTCGACTGTCATTTTCTCAAGCGTACTTTCTGAGATGCTCTGATTATCCGTTTCTATAAGTATGAGGGCATGGTTTTCTTCCTTACTGTCGGCAAGCCTTCTTGACAGCATATCGAGTATATACTTTATGCTTGGCAAAGCTGATTTTTTTGCCTCAAAAGATGAGCTTGTCATATTAGTTCCCTCCTCATAAATTTTGTTTCATACATAATTATTTTAACATACAAACGCTCTTTTGTAAAGTAAACCTTTACATTTTGCCATGTATAAAGCACCGATTTGTGCAAATGTTTCAAAAGACAAGCCCGCAAAATGTAGGTAGTCACAAAATTATTGCAGGGCAGTCCAAAATCCTTAAAATGCCACGAATAATGGCGGTTTTTCGGGAAATATTGTCTTTTGACAAAGCTAACAAAAAGTTTTATAATATATGTATGAGTTTTTGAAAGGAGCGTCGGAATTTATCCTTCCGACAGTTATAATATGAAGATAAAGAGAGTTTTAAGTTTTATACTGAGCGTAGCTGTTGCGGTATCTATGGCAGGCTGCTCGGGAAAGGATTCGTCAGACGCATCTGCGGCGGCGGCTTCCTCTGCGACAACCACCACGACGACCTCGGCTGCGACGACCACTACTACAACGACAACAACAACTACTACGACAGAGGCTCAGGAGGAGCTTCCGCCGGAGCCGGTCGGCAACGTAAACATTCTGACGGGTGAATACACACTTCCTGACGAGGCTGTCGGAAAGAGGCCTGTTGCGGTAATGGTAAACAACATCACCTTTGCACTTCCTCAATACGGCGTTGCACAGGCGGACATGATTTACGAGTGTCCTGTTGAGGGTGGAATCACGAGACTTATGGCAATTTACGGAGACATAACTTCGATACCTGATGTTTGTTCGGTAAGAAGCTGTCGCTACTACTACCCTATTTTCGCACTCAGCTACGACGCTGTTTACTGCTTCTGGGGAAAGGATGAGACGATTGCCAAGGAGACTCTCAACAAGCTTGATGTTGACAGGCTTGACGGATACTCTAACGGCTTTATTTTTGACAGAGATGCAGAGCGTGACAAGACCTACTCGTCAGAGCACACGGGTTATTTCAAGGGCTCGGTTATTCTTGAGGCACTTGAGCGTTCGGCCATAAGAAGCGACCTTCTTGAGGGCAAGGACAAGCCTGTTTTCAACTTCTCGCAGGAGGACGTTGCGTTGTCTGATGAGGCCTGCAAGAAGCTTTGCGTTTACTTCTCAGAGGCATACTACTCAGATTTTGTTTTCGATTCAAAGACCGGTGTATACAAGAAGTATCACAACGGCAAGAAGCACATGGACTGCAAGACCGAGACACAGCTTGAGTTCACAAACCTTTTCATTCTCGAAACTGACACCTCCGTTATCAACTGGAATAACGGTCTTATCAGTCTTGACTGGACAGGCGGTGACGGTTACTACGTTTCTATGGGTACTGTTATTCCTGTAAAGTGGTCAAAGGCTGACGAATTTGCTGACCTTGTTATTACAAACGCTGACGGAAGCGAGCTTACTGTAAACACGGGCAAGAGCTACTTCGGGTTCACCACAAACCTCAAATCCAACTTCAAAATAAAATAACCAGCCGGCGAGTCGCCAGCCCATGCGCTGGGCGGATTGTGCCTCCCTCTACTTTCTGAGAAACGAAAGATAGTCTGTCGGCACGGTCGGACAAAGCGAAAGTCGGCAGAATATTAAAAGTTTCGGTCAAGCCTTTTCAAAGGCTTGCGGCAAGCCACACGCTTGACCGTTTTGGGTTTCTTAAAGAAACCCGAAGCCAGCCAAAACAAAGTACGATTACGACATACTACGGGGCTGGCGATTATGCCTCGGATAAGCTTGTTATGAATGAAAGTTAATAGCTCGGCACAGGTTGTACAGAGATATAGGATTAACAAAAGCCCTCTGAAAACAGGGGGCTTTTTCATATGCAAAGCTTGGCCGCAGTGACAAACTATCTTTTTTCTGCAGTCACTGGTCGGGTCTGCAATACGGTTCAGCGTATGGCTTGGGCTTTTACTGTCCTTTCCCCTTTATAAAGTCATAGAAGTCCTCACGGATATATTTTGTCCCGAGGGCTTTTATTATGCGTTCTCTTGCACGCTTCAGCGTACGGCTGACAGTTGATTTATCGACATTGCACACCTTTGCAATCTCCACTCCTTTCATACCCTTCAAGTATCTCATCAGCAGGTACTCACGCTGTTTTTCTGTGAGTCCGTCAGACAGAAGCTCTCTTACTATCTGCGTTTTTATTCTGTCTGTTTGCGGTGCTGCTGCGACACTTGAGATATAGTTATCTACAAGCTCGAAGCTGATTCGTTTCATTCTTGCCATCAGCAATCACCGTTTGCGCACATTCTTCTTTCCTCCTCCATATGAGGTAGCATAAGCTGTATAGCGTACATTATGTCGCCGTGCTCCTCATACAAAAGCTCGATTCTTCGGCGGTATTCCTGCATTTTATTTCTGTCGCTGTCCTCTTTCATCTGACGGTTAAGAAAGGCAATTCTATCTCTTATTCTCTTTGCGTCCTTTCTGTATTCCATAATTAGCTCGTTTATAGTTTTCAAGTTTTCTACCGTCCTCTCTAAAATAAAATAAAAATAACCTCCGCACGTTGTTCTTTTTTGAAGAACAAATGTTCTTTTCCTTGTCACCTATATGCTAACACGTTTTTTGTCCGTTGTCAACACTTGGAAGGCTTTGGGGAATTTTTTTGGACAGCGAGGACTTTTTTCTATTGAAATTGAGGGGCGGTTATGTTATAATAACTGTATGTATAATATTTGAGGAGCATTGATATGGACCAGAAGAAAATAGACAGAATTTCAGAGCTTACGAGAATTTCAAGAGAGCGTGAGCTGACCGCTGAGGAGCAGGCTGAAAGACAGGCGCTTCGCAACGAGTACAGACAGGCTTTTGTCGGAAATCTCTCCTCACAGCTTGAAGGAATCACAATAAAGCAGCCCGACGGCACGCTCATAAATGTCCGTGACCGCAAAAAGCAGGGCTAATAGCTTTCTATCACACAGAAGGGACGTATTTGTATGGCAAGTCAGGCAAAGCAGAAAAACAAGCTTCTTGTACTAAAGAGCATTTTTGAACAGCACACAGACGAAGACCACGACCTCACCGTTCAGGAAATTATAGGTCTGCTCTCAGAAAGACGCATCGACGCTGAGAGAAAAACTGTTTATGACGACATCGCTACCTTGCAGGATTTCGGTATGGACATTGTTGTTTCAAGACGCGGGCACTCAAACGCATACTATCTTGCTTCACGTCCGTTCCAGACTGAAGAGCTGTTCATACTTTCTGACGCAGTTGCTTCGAGCAGATTTCTCACAAAGAAGAAGTCAAACGAGCTTATCGGAAAGCTTCAGAATCTTACGAGCAAGCACATTGCACCAAAGCTTTCCAGAGAGGTTTTTGTAAACAGCAGAGTCAAGGCTTTCAACGAGAGCATTTACTACAACATAAACGACATTCACGAGGCTATCAAGTCTGACAAGAAGATTACCTTCAAGTACTACTATTACGACCTTGAAAGACGCAAGAAGCTCAGACACAGCGGTTATGTATACAAGGTATCGCCTCTTCATCTTACCTGGGAAGAGGACAAGTACTACCTCATCTGCTACTGCGAAAAGCACGAGGACATTTCAAGATACCGCATTGACAGAATGGAGAGGGTAAACATCACCGACGAAAAGCGTGACGTGCTTTCGCCTGAAGCTACTGCAAAGGCAAAGTCTCAGCTTTCTGTTTACAGCATGTTCGGCGGTGAGGAAAAGGCTGTTACAATAGAGTTTCACAAGTCGCTTATGGACTCGGTTGTTGACAGGTTCGGTGCGACAGTTGCTTCGAGACCGACCTCTGAGGACACCTTCAAGATAACGGTTGACATTCAGATTTCTCCGCCGTTCTGGGGCTGGCTGTTCCAGTTCGGTGAAAAGGCAAGGATTCTTGCGCCAAACGATGTAAAAGAGCTTGCTAAAACACAGCTAAATAAGATAACTTCACTTTACGATTAATATTCTACGGAAGGCACTAACCTATGATAAGCAAAAAACAAAAGGTTATTATCGCCCTCGTAAGCATTGTCTGCACGCTTCTTGTCGGTGCAGGCTTCGGGGGTTATATTTACTACAAGCAGCAGCTTGCACCGGGCTGGCACTCGTCGGCTTCGGGGACATACTATGTTGTTTCAAAGGACGGACAGAAGGCTACAGGTATGTACAGCATTGATGGCAAGGAGTATCTCTTTGACAATGACGGCTACATACTGACAGGCTGGCAGACCTACGAGGACAACAAATACTACACCTCTGCTAACGGAGTTGTTCAGAAGGGTGTTGTATCAATCGGCGGAAAGAGCTACTGCTTCAACGAGGACACCGGCGTATTCTATTCCGGCATTGTAGAGATTGACGGGGTATCGTTCATATTTGACGAATACGGCTTTACCGAGGCGGGCTTTGCTACCGTTGACGGAAAAGACCGCTACTACAACTCAAACGGCTCGTATGTTACAGGCTGGGTAATGATTGACGGCAAGGAATACTACTTCGGAAAAGACGGCGACCTTGCTCAGGGCTTTACTACAACGCCTGAGGGACGCTTCTACTTCACAGAGGGCGGCGGTTATCTCAAGGGCTTGCAGGAGCTTGACGGTGAGACATATCTTTTCAGCGACAGCGGGGCTATGGTTACCGGCTGGTACTCGGACGATGAGGGCAACTATTACTACTACGCAAACGACGGAAAACGAATCGTCGGAGAGCTTTATCTCGGTGACGAGGCGTATCTGTTCGGTGAAGACGGGGTAATGTACACGGGCTGGATTAAAATCGGCAAGTACAAGTACTACTACGGAAGCGACGGAGTAAAGTGCTTCGGCTGGACTGAGATAGGCGGTCAGAAATACTACTTCGACCCTGAAAGCGGCATTGCGTACAGGGGCTTCAAGACAATTGAAGGAGACAAGTATTACTTCGGAAGTGACTACGTTCTTCGCACAGGCTGGCAGGAAATCGACGGAAAGACCTACTACTTGGGTCTTAGCGGAAAGATGGTTACAGGTCTTGCGGAGATTGAAAACGGTCTTTGCTACTTTGATGAAAACGGCGTTGCTCAGACAGGCCGAATAAACGTAAACGGAAAGACCTATATTTTTGACGAGGAGACCTTCAGGGCAAGGCACGAGTGGTACACAGAAACCGACGAAAACACCGGCGAGACCAAGACCTACTACTATGATGACAACTTCCAGGCGGTAAAGGGCATTGCAGAAATCGGTGACTACAAGTACTACTTTGACGAAAACGGCGTTCAGCAGGTCGGCTTTGTCAAGCTCGGTGCTCACACACACTACTTCGACGAGAAGACAGGCATTATGGCTGTCGGTGTTTACAAGGCACAGGACAAGTGGTATTACTTCAACACCCACGGTCAGATGGTTAAAAACCGCTGGATAAAGACCGATGACGGCATATACTACTTCACCGCTGACGGCTCTGCTCCGCCAAGCGGTTACTACACAATCGACGGCATCGACTTCAGATTCACAAAGAAGGGCTTCCTGCTCGAAGGCTGGTACGAACAAAACGGTAAGAAGTTCTACTTCGTTGAGGGTATCAAGTCTGTCGGCTGGAAAACTATCGACGGCGCTAAGTATTACTTCAACGAGAACGGAAAAATGCTCACCGATACCGTTGTCGACGGCGTAACCCTCGGCTCAGACGGAAAAGCAATATAATCCCCTCTCATATGGGTAATGCTTTACAGAGGTTTATATGCATTTTTGGGGGAAACCTTTCTGAAGAAAGTTTGTCCCCCAAGCCCCCTTACAAAGACTTTTAATATGATTTCAGCCCCATAGGGTGTACATCACAAGACAGAGAATTTTAAATCAGTTCTCTTCCGGTGCATACCCTATGGGGCTGAAATTTATAACAAAAGTTTTAGGAAAGGAGTTTGAGGAATAACCCTTTTTCAAAAGGGTTTTCCTCAAGAGTACATACAATACTTCTGTAAAGCACTACTCACATGGGAGGGTTATTTACTATTTGGGGTGAGTGGGGTACAGACGAGGACATCTCCGTCGATATCTATGACCTTGATAATGGTACCTGACTCCATTGGTTCGCCGTCTGCTGAAATTGCGTAGGCTTCGATGGTATCTCCGAAGGCATCGACGCTGACGCAGCCCTTTGATGTATCCGACTCGATTGGTTTAAACACGACGCCTGTTCTACCGATAGCGATACGGTAGTCAGTTTTAGGGCGTCTTATTTTCTTTGTTCTTCCGAAGATAAGGAGCACGAGGAAGACATAGACGATAATGATAATAATCGAGACCGGGTACGCCATATACCATCTGATTCCGTTTTTTATAAACAGGAGTGTCAGCACGCAGAACAGGAAAAGTGAGCTCATGGCGGTGAGCACCGAGAACGACTGTCCTCTTTTGCGGCTTATTCCTCTTTCGTAGCGTTCGCATTTTTCTATACACAGTGTGACAGCGAACACGACGCCTGACACGACTGCGACAAAGAACAGAAACTGCTCATATCTTGTCAGTGAAAGGTAATAATCTATCATTTCGATGCTCCTCCCTTCTTATCAGCTTACGGCAAACTGGCTGTTATACAGCTCACTATAGAATCCGCCCTTTTGCAGGAGCTCTTCGTGAGTTCCCTGCTCTATGATATTGCCGTTTTTCATAACGAGTATAACATCCGCCTCACGGATGGTTGACAGTCTGTGTGCAACGATAAAGCTTGTTCTTCCCTGCATCATTTTAGCGAAGGCTCTCTGGATACGCTGTTCGGTTCTTGTGTCTATCGACGAGGTTGCCTCATCCAAGATAAGCATAGGCGGGAGTCTTAGCATTACTCTTGCGATACAGAGAAGCTGTTTTTCGCCCTGCGACAAAATTCCGTCGTCAGACAAAACTGTATTATAGCCGTTTGGAAGTCTTTTTATAAAGCTGTGGCAATGCGCCGCCTTAGCTGCTGCAACGATTTCGTCCCGGGTCGCCTCCGGACAGCCGTAGGCGATGTTCTCCCATACCGTTGCGGTTTTTAGCCATGTTTCCTGGAGAACCATTCCGTACGCACCTCTGAGCGAGCTGCGCTTAATATCGTTTATCGGAATTTCCGACACTCTTATTTCGCCCTTGTCGCAGTCATAGAAACGCATAAGCAGATTTATGACTGTTGTTTTTCCGCAGCCTGTCGGGCCAACGATTGCGACTCTTTGTCCCTTGTCAACAGAGAGATTGAAGTTCTCGATAAGCTTGACATCGGGGTTATATGAGAAGGACACGTTAACAGCATCCACACTTCCGTCTACGCTCCGGAGCACCTTTGCGTCGGGCTTGTCTGGAGTCTGCTCCATTTCGTCCATTACAGAGAAGAGTCTGTCGGCACTTGCCATAGCACTTTGAAGCTCTGTAATTACTCCTGAAATTTCATTGAACGGCTTTGTATACTGGTTTGCGTAGCTCAGGAAGCAAGAGAGCTGACCTACTGTAATACCGCCTGTTGCGATTGCTGAAAACGCTCCGACAATTCCGACCGCTGTATAAACAAGGTTGTTTACAAATCGGGTTGAAGGGTTTACAAGTGACGAGAAGAAGAGTGCCTTCACGCCGACATTCTCGTAGCGCTTGTTGATGTCGTCAAAGTGCTCACAGCTTTCGTCCTCCTGTGAGAATGCTGTAACGGTCTTTATACCGCCGAGCATTTCGTTTACATAGCCTGTCATTTCGCCTCTCACAACCGACTGCGATTTAAAGAGGTTGAAGGTACGCTTTGAAAGGAATCTTGCGACAAAGAGTGAAAGCGGTGTTGCGATAACAACAACGAGAGTAATCTTCACATTTATAGTGAGCATGAACACGATTGTTGCGATGATTGTAACTATACCCGTAAAGAACTGCGAGAAGCCGAGCAGGAGTCCGTCACAGACAGCCTCGGCATCGGAGATTATACGGCTGACAACGTCACCGTGAGGTGTTCTGTCGATGAACGATAGCGGAAGATGCTCGAGCTTTTCAAAGCAGTCGTTTCGCATTTGTCTTATAACGCTGTAGGAAATCTTGTTTGTAAGCACTGTCATTATCCATTGGAAGAGTGCCGCTAAGCCTGCTACTACGCCGAGCTTGATTAACACCTCTTTGAGTGCCTAGAAGCTTACATTTCCCTTGTCTATGATGCAGTCAACTGCGTCACCGATTAAAAGCGGTGCATAGAGGGTACAGATAACCGACGCTGCCGCACATATTATCGAGGCTGCAAGCAGCAGTCTGTACGGCTTTACATATGATAAAAGTCTTGGGAGAGTATCTTTTGACGCTCTCTTTTTTATCTTTTCTGAACTCATACTGCGTCGCCCCCTTCCTTTTCAGAAAGCTGCGACTGGCAGATTTCCCTGTATATTTCACAGCTCTGCATAAGCTCGCTGTGGCTGCCGAGTCCGACGCACTCGCCGTCGTCGATAACAAGTATTTTATCTGCATTCTTGATAGTTGCGGCTCTTTGTGAAACTATAATAACTGCACACTCATACGGGAGCTGTGAGACAGCCTTTCTGAGCTTTGCATCGGTTGCCATATCGAGTGCTGAAGCAGAGTCGTCGAGGATAAGTATATGAGGCTTTTTAACGAGGGCTCTTGCGATAGTAAGACGCTGACGCTGACCGCCTGAGAGGTTCTTTCCGCCCTGTGCAATCATCTCATCAAGTCCGCCCTGCTTTGCTCTCACGAACTCCTCAGCCTGTGCAAGAGTGAGCGCCTCCCACACCTGCTCGTCGGTTGCGTTCTCGTTGCCCCACTTGATGTTATCTCTTATTGTACCTGAGAAAAGCTGAGCCTTCTGAGGAACGACGCCTATTTTATCTCTGAGGGTATCAAACTTATATTCTTTTACGTTGACGCCGTCAATAAGTACCTCGCCCTTTGTTGCGTCATAGAAACGCGGGATAAGGTTTACGAGGGTTGATTTTCCCGAACCTGTACCGCCGATGATACCGAGTGTCTGCCCTGCCTCAAGCTTAAAGCTTATATCTGAAACTGCGTTTTCGTCTGACGACTCATACGCAAAGCTTACGTTTTTAAGCTCTACTGCACAGGCGTCCTTAACGCCCTGTGTATCGCTTGCGTTATCGTCTGTTACAGATGCCTTGACCTCGAGCATATCCGCAACTCTTGCGGCAGAGGCTGTTCCCTTTGTAACGATAACGATAAGGTTTGCAAAGGCAACAAGTGCGAGGAGAATCTGTGTCATATAGCTGACTAAGGCGATGAGATTTCCCTGTGTCAAATCGCCGACATTTACGCTCAGTCCGCCGCACCATATAATAACTATGATTGCGGCATAGACTATAACATAGGTTATAGGGTTTAAGAGGGCTGAAATTTTACCGACAGCAAGCTGGCTTCTTTCGAGCTTTTCAGTTTCGTCAAAGAAGCGTTTTTCCTCTCTGTCCTGGGCGGAAAAGGCTCTTATTACTCTTGCGCCCGAGAGGTTTTCTCTTACTGACAGGGTTACGCTGTCGAGATTTTTCTGAATCTGCTTGTACTTTGGCAGACTTGCGTGCATAATAAAGTATATTGCGGCGGAAAGCAGCGGAGTTGCGACAAGGAAGATAAGCGTCAGCTTTACGTTTATGGTAAGCGACATAATAATTGAGCCGACAACTATAAATGGTGCTCTCATAAAGAGTCTTAAAAACATATTGACGGCAGACTGTGCGAGGTTGATATCAGAGGTCAGTCTGTTTATTAAAGTTGACGCACCCGTCTTGTCTATTTCTGCATAGGAGAGCTTTGTGAAGTGTCGGTAGAGGTCACTTCTGAGGGCTGTACCGAAGCCGAAGGATGCCTTTGCGGCAAAATACTGGGCAGTAAGTGCGCAGGCAAGTCCCAGAACTCCGAACAGCACCAGCACCGCACCTCGTTTTAATATATACTCCTTGTCTCCGTTTGCGACACCGACGTCGATAATCTGTGCCATAATCACCGGAACAAGAAGCTCGAACACCGCTTCGATAAACTTGAAAAGCGGAGCTATGACGCTCTGTGCCTTGTTATTCCGAAGATACTTTAAAAGTCGTAGCAAGCTATTCTTCCTTCCTTCTTGAAATAGTTTCTTAAATATGATAAAATAGATGTAATCTTATTTTTGGGGGAACAACGATGGATTTTATTCAGTCTGTTGACAATGCCGTAGTTGATTTTATGCTGGGCTTGCAAAATCAGTTTCTGACAGGCTTTTTCACCTTCTTCACCGTAATCAGCGAAAAGGGCATACTGTGGATTGCGATTGCGATTTTGCTTCTCATTAACAAAAAGACCAGAAAAATCGGTGCTGTATACTCGCTTTCACTGGCTATTGGCTTTAGTCTTTCCGAGCTTCTCATAAAGGACCTTGTGATGCGTGAGCGTCCGTTTATTGCAAACGGTGACATAAAGCTTCTCATATCCGCACCGTCGGGCTACTCCTTCCCGTCGAGCCACTCGGCTTCGTCGTTTGCGAGCGCTGTTTCGCTTTTCCTGTGTGACAGACGTATGGGCAGGTCGGCACTGGTTGTAGCATTTCTGATTGCTTTGTCGAGAGTATACTTTACTGTACACTATCTGACAGACGTACTTGGCGGAATAACGCTTGGCACTGTGTCAGCAATTCTTATATACCTTATTATAAAAAAGGCGACCTCAAGGGAAAAGGCTAAGGCTTAGCCCTCGATATACATTCCGACCTTTGACAGAAGCTTTTGTAATGTTTTGAAATTAAGCTCGAAAAACTCTGATGTTTTTTCGGGCTTTTCGTTTACATAAAAGCAAAGCTGTATTTTAGACTGCGAATAGTCCTCGCTGTAATACAGAAACGCTTCGATAAAGCGTACCTTTGTTGCGTAGTAATTCACGGGGACAAGCTTCCCTGCAATCTCTGAATTCTCCCTCATCTGCGGTAAAAGCTCGTCGGGGCTTATATAATTTACGTTTATTTTCTTGAGTCTGACATCGTCACGCAATGTGAACGGGTCAGGCTTTTCCTTTTTTGAAAAGAGTCCGAAAAGTCCCATAATGCCACCTCTTATCAGAGTATCTGCTCCATACCTATTTTCTGCTCGGAAAGTCCGAGCTTTTTATAAAATCTCATTGCACTTTCGTTAAGCGACCAGACGTTGAGCGTAAGGTTATAACAGCCTATCTCACGGGCGTATTCCCTTACATACTCATAGAGCGCAGTTCCGACGCCGTTTCCTCTTTCGCACTCATCGACACAGAGGTCGTCGATATATAGCGTTTTAATATCAGTAAGAAGCGGACTGCCCTTGTTTTCTTTGATTATACAAAAAGCATAGCCTGTCACCTCGCCCTTGTCATTTTCATAGACAAAGACGGGTGTTTCGTTACACTTTAAAATCTCACAAAGCTCACAATCTGTATACTTTATTCCGCCGTTTTTGAAGATATCGGGTCTGCCCTTATGGTGAACCTCCTCGACCTGAAGGAGAAGCTTGCCCAGGGCTTTAATATCGGAGCTTTCTGCTTTTCTAATCATAGCTTTTACCTTACTCTGTTCTTATAAACTTCTTGTCGCTGTCTGGGATACCCTTCTCGTCACTCAAGAATCTCTCGACTCTCATTGTGAGGTCATACTTTTCACGAAGAGCAAGGATTTCACCCATTATTTCTGAGGCGTGGTGCAAATCCAGAGCCTGCTGATTTTCCCAGCTATCTATGAGCAGGACAGTAGAGCTGTCCTCCATTGGCAGAAAGTACTCATATTTAAGGTTACCTTGTTTACTTCTTATTCTATCGACGATACCGCTGTCTGTCATTTCCTGAGCAAACAGTCTTGCGTTATCGCCCTTACCTTTATAATAGATATTCACTGTAATAGCCATGGCGGTTTCCCTTCTCACAGAATTTATACACAAATTAATTATAGCAGATTGCCTTTCTTTTTTCAATAGCAACCTTCAGCCGTCAGACACCCTCCTTGAGTAGTGCTCTGCGTTCGACTTGCCATATCGGTATGAAGGTTTACTGTCCGCAAAAGCTCCCTGATATTCAAATACTCATATTCTGATGTTCATTTTATGAAATCGTTATCGTCATTTTGCCATAACAAAATAATCATTATATATAAAACATTTTGAAACCGTTTACAAATCAGCATCATCGGGAGACTTTTTCACCGCTCCGAGCTGTCTTGTAAACGTATACACGATTTACGGCGATTATTCGACGTTTTGTCGTTTATATGTTTTTGCTTTGTCGGAAATGCAGGGTAAAACGTTTACAAGGATTTTGCGGGCGTCTATGATTTTATTAACGTATTGTGTACAATGTTTTTCAAACCAACATTAAATTATTGTGCATTTGCACAAATTGAAATCGAATACATTAGATTTTATTACAAAATATTTTTTGTAAGCGTTTTCAACCGATTCGTTTCCTTGACTTTTGAAAGGTCGAAAACTATAATAAGGTCAGCTAATCAAACAGCTTAAAAAAGTATTTGGAGGGTTTAAAATGAAATTCAAGAAACTACTTGCAACTGCACTCTCACTTGCAATGGTTGCAACAACACTCACAGCTTGCGGTTCAGATGATTCTTCATCTTCAAAGGCAGGCTCAGAGGCCGAGTCCGGCACTTCCGGCGAACACGTAACACTTCAGGTTCTCACACACAGAACCGACATCATCGAAAGCGGTCTTCTCGACGAGCTTACAGATGAATTTGAAAAGGCAAACAACTGTACAATCGAGTACGTTGGCTACACAGACTACGCTAACGACGTTGCTACAAGACTTTCAACAGAGGACTACGGCGACGTTCTTATGATTCCTGACTCTGTAAAGCTTTCTGACCTTGGCAACTTCTTTGCTCCGTTCGGTTCATATGATGAGTACAAGGAGCTTTATCAGTGTGCTGACTCAAAGATGTTCGACAACACAGTATACGGTCTTCCTACTGCTCTTAATGTAGCAGGCGGTATCCTTTACAACAAGCAGGTATTTGCTGATGCAGGTATCACAGAGCTTCCAAGAACTCCTGATGAATTCATCGGTTGTCTCGAAGCTATCAGAGATAACTGCGAAGGTGTTATCCCTTACTACACAAACTACAAGGATGCAAGCTGGACTATCACACAGTGGCAGGGACTTGTTGTTTCAGCTTCAGGTAATCCAAGCTACGAAATTGACCTTCTCACAGAAAAGGGCGACCTTTTTGACGCAGACGTAAACGGCTACTACACAGTTTACAAGATGCTCTTTGACATCTTCTCCGACCCAACACTCATCGAAGCTGACCCTGCTACAACAGACTGGGAAGCTTGCAAGCCGGCTTTCGGCGAAGGCAAGATTGGTTGTATGGTTCTCGGCTCATGGGCTGTAGGACAGTTCCAGGAGGCTGCAGGCGACAACGCTGCTAACGTAGGCTTCATGCCAATGCCCAACGAAATCGACGGCAAGATTAACGCACAGATTTCCGCTGACTACTGCATGGGTGTTAACAAGCACTCTGACAACGTAGAGCTTGCTCAGAAGTTCGTTAAGTGGTATGTTGGTGAATCCGGTCTTCAGGTTAAGGAAAATGTTATCCCTGCTCTTATCGGTGCAGACTACCCTGAATTCATGGACGCTTTCAACGATGTAAACCTCTTTGTTGCTACAACAGCTCCTGCTGAGCTTACAGGTGTATTCAACACAATCGACAAGGATTCTGAGGTTGGTACATGGGACGGCGACACAGCAAACTTCAAGATTAAGCTTGCTGAGGCAGCATTCGCAGGCGAAGGCGAAGAGGCTTTCAACAAGATTATCGAAGAGGTTAACTCAAAGTGGGCTGCAACAAGAGACACTGTTCTTGCTGACTAACTTTCTCCAAACTGAAACTATATTCTGAGGATTAAGGGGGATTTCACATCTCCCTTAATCTGTGTTATGACGAGAGGAGGAAATAATTTGCAAAAGAAAAAGCGTAGCTTCTGGCAATGGCTCAAGACCTACGAGGGACAGAAGATTCTGACTACGATACTGTTTTTGCTTGTTCCTGTAACATGTCTTATTCTTTTCACCGTAATACCTGCGGGAAACATGGTGCTTTTCAGCTTCCAGGAGCGTGACAGATACGGTCTTGACGCAAAATGGGTAGGACTTGAAAACTACAAGACTGTTTTCTCGAACCCTGACTATTTTATGACCTTCAAAAACAGCATCTACTACCTCATCGGCTCTTTTGCACAGCAGGCTCTTGCACTGCTTTTAGCAAGTATACTTTGCTCAAAAATCAAACTGCGCAACTTCTTCAAGGGTGTACTTTTCTTCCCTTACATGATGAACGGAGTTGCTGTTTCACTTATCTTTATGAGATTCTTTGCGCTCGGCGACGGAATTGTTACACAGACAGGTACCGTAAACACCATTCTTCAGCAGCTTGGTATGGACCCTGTAAAGTTCCTCTCAGACCCGAGCATCGCAAACTACTGTCTGGTATTTATCTCAATCTGGAGATACATCGGCTTTGACATTGTTATGTACATCGGCGCTATTCAGTCAATCAGCTCTGACATCTACGAGGCGGCTGACCTTGACGGTGCGAACGGCTGGCAGCGTTTCCGCTACATAGTTTTCCCCAGCATCAAGCCTATTATCTCTCTTCAGCTTATTCTCGCAATCAAGGGTGCTGTATCGGTATTTGAAATTCCGTACATCATCACAGAGGGTAAGTTCGGCACATCGACCTTTGTTATCAAGACTCACGAAACGGGTATGGTATTCCAGAAGGTCGGTCTTGCGTCGGCAATGGCGGTTGTTCTGCTTATAATAATCATCATTGTTACACTTATTCAAAAGCATTTCTTTAAAGAAAGCGACGAGGACAAGCCAAGCAAAAAGAAAAAAGCACAAAACGGGGAGGTGGCATAATGGCTTCTGTTACCGATACACAGGGCGGTCACAAAATAAAAAAACGCAGGAGGCATTATTCACCTGCTCAGATTCTTGTTTCCTTCCTGAAATACCTTGTACTTATAATCGGCTGTATTATGGTATTCTTGCCGATGGTCGTTATTATACTTGGTGCCTTCAAGGAGCACAAGGAGTTTTTAAGCACAGGAGTTTTCGAGCTTCCAGAGAAGCTGTATCTTGGCAACTTCAAGGAGGCGTTCTACAAGGGTGATGTAAGCCTTGGTCTTAAAAACACATTTATCATCCTCATTGTATCCTGCATAGGAACAATTCTCACAGGTACTATGACGGCGTTTGTTGTTCAGAGATTTGACTCGCTTCTTTCAAGGACTGTCAAGGCGGCGTTTCTTGTTGCAACGCTTCTGCCAAACATCTCAATGCAGGTTACTGTATTCCAGATTGTTGACAAGATTGGCGTATACGACTCACTCTGGGCACCGATTATTCTGTATGTCGGAACTGACATCATTTCAATCTACATCTTCATTCAGTTCCTGAGCCAGATTTCTACCTCGCTTGATGAAAGCGCAATTGTTGACGGTGCATCTTATCCGAGAATTTATTTCTCAATCATTCTTCCTCTTTTAAGACCTGCAATTGCAACCGTGCTCATCATCAAGATGGTCGGCATATATAACGACTTCTACACTGCAAATCTTTATATGCCGTCAAACGACCTCCCTGTAATTTCTACTGCGCTTTACCGCTTTATCGGACCGTACGGTGCAAAGTGGGAAATCATTATGGCGGGTATTATAATAGCGATTCTACCAACGCTTATTATTTTCCTCTGCCTGCAGAAGTACATTTACAGCGGTCTTGTTTCCGGCTCTGTAAAAGAATAAGCTTTGTATTCATTGTATAACTCCTATATCATATGCGGCTTTGCTGCATACAAAAAGTCCCCCTTGTACAAAGGAGGACTTTTTACTTTATGCACAGCATTGCAAAATGGTATGCTGTGTGCTATAATAAGCTAAAAGCCAAAGCAAAGGAGTGCTTTACATTGAAGAGAAAAACGCTTGCTGCCCTGCTTCTTGGTTGTCTTATGCTTTCCGCCTGCACAGAGGGTACTGTGTCAGACGCTGACAGCTTTGATTCTTCGGCTGCATCTACGACCACAACCACTACCACAATCACAACCACGACCACTACCACGACCACGACCACTACAGCCGAGCCTGAAGTGACAACCACAACGACCGGCGAAGAGGTTCAGACAGAGCCTGTAACCGACCACTCGGAGCTTTACATAGAGGGCGTATCTGTTGAA
>JAFQLH010000078.1 GCA_017396665.1 Oscillospiraceae bacterium
CTTTTCAGTAAGAGTATCAAGAACCTCCTGTGTGATAGGTTCCATTCTTGCGTCACGGATATTCTTATCGTCTGTATCAAGAGCAACCTTTACCTTTTCACCAACGAGAGCTTCAACCTCATCCATCATGTCGTGGTCGAGTTCCATTGACTCAAATGTGAACTTAGGCTTGCCGATTTCCTTCTGGATATCAGCAATAAAGGAAACCATCTTCTTGATTTCATCATGTCCCTTGATGATTGCTTCAAGCATAAGGTCATCAGGGATTTCGTCAGCACCTGCTTCAATCATAACAACCTTATCAGCTGAACCTGCAACTGTGAGGTTGAGTCTATTGTTTGCACGCTGCTCAAGTGTTGGGTTGAGCACGAGTTCATCATCAATATAGCCTACATTGATGCTTGCAACAGGACCGTTCCAAGGAATATCGGAAATGGAGAGAGCAACTGATGTAGCAATCATACCTGCAATTTCAGGTGAATTGTCAGGGTCAACTGCGAGTACAGTCATAACAACACAAACGTCATTTCTCATATCCTTAGGGAAGAGCGGTCTGATAGGACGGTCTACACATCTTGATGCGAGAACAGCCTTGTCAGAAGCCTTTCCTTCTCTCTTGAGGTAAGAACCAGGAATCTTACCTACTGAGTAAAGCTTTTCTTCAAAATCAACTGAAAGTGGGAAAAAGTCAATTCCCTCTCTTGGCTTCTTGCTGGCTGTTACGTTACCCATAACAACAGTTTCACCGTATCTTACGATACAAGAACCGTTAGCAAGTCCGCACATTTTTCCTGTTTCAACAATTACAGGTCTGCCTGCGTATGTTGTTTCAAACGTTCTAAAGTTCTCAAACATTATTTTTTCCTCCAATTTTCTTAATGTCTGCAGTAGCTTTAGCAATAAACACAGCGTTCATTTTACCTTAAAACACTCTGTTTAATGCTAATTACTACTGCTCTAATATACACCAAAAGGCAGTTGCATAATATATGCTAACTGCCTATGTGTGTAAACAAAATTACTTACGGATACCGAGCTTAGCAATAATCTCTCTGTATCTGTTGATGTCCTTCTTCATAAGGTAGTTAAGAAGGTTTCTTCTACGACCAATCATCTTGTAAAGACCTCTTCTTGAGTGGTGGTCGTTCTTGTGAGCCTTGAGGTGCTCGGTAAGGTCATTGATTCTTCTGGAAAGAATAGCAATCTGAACCTCAGGAGAACCTGTGTCTGTTTCGTGGTTTCTGTTTGCAGCAATTACTGCACTCTTTTCTTCCTGTCTCATCATGGTAATTGTACCTCTTTCATTAAAATTTCCTGTGTCGAAGAAGTCGGCAGGTACATTCCAAAAAGGCGTGTCCCGATATCTGCGGCACGGATTAATATTATGCGAGCGACAACATCGCACAACAAATGAATTATATCATATCACAGCACAAATGTAAAGCGTGTTCACAATTTATTAAGAATTAGAGAGCGATCTTTTTCTTTGCTGCTGTAAGAGTATTCTTCATAAGCATTGCGATAGTCATAGGGCCCACTCCACCGGGTACTGGAGTGATGTACGAAGCAACCTTTTCGCAGGATTCAAAGTCAACGTCGCCACAGAGCTTTCCGTCTTCAAGTCTGTTCATTCCGACGTCAATAACAACTGCGCCCTCCTTAATCATGTCGCCCTTGATAAGCTTAGGGACGCCTACTGCAGCAACCAAGATATCAGCTCTCTTGCACTCAGCAGCGAGGTCCTTTGTTCTTGAATGACAGATTGTAACTGTACCGCTCTTGTGGAGAAGAAGCATAGACATTGGCTTACCAACGATATTGCTTCTGCCGACAACGACACATTCCTTGCCGGAGATTTCAACGCCTGTTGAAGCTATAAGCTCCATTACGCCGGCAGGTGTACATGGAAGGAAGCTGTAATCCCCTATCATAATCTTACCTACGTTTACAGGGTGGAAAGCGTCTACGTCCTTATCAGGAGAGATGTTGTCAATAACAATCTTCTCATCTAAGTGCTTAGGAAGTGGGAGCTGAACGAGGATTCCGTCTACCTTATCATCTGCATTGAGCTTATCAATAAGTGCGAGAAGCTCATCCTGAGTTGTTTCTTCAGGGAGTGCATACTCAAAGGACTCAAAGCCAACAGCCTCGCAAGCCTTCTTTTTATTGTTAACATAGATTCTTGAAGCAGGGTTATTGCCAACAATAACAACCGCAAGGCCGATAGAAATGCCGTGCTTTTCTTTAAGCTGTGCTACTTCCTTTGCAATGTTTTCTTTTACCTGTGCAGAAACTGCCTTTCCGTCGATAATCTTAGCCATTGTTTTCGTCCTCCGTTGTTGTATTGTCAGTGCTTTCAGATGCTTCTGTTTTCACTTCATCTGAAGCATCAGCGTCAACCGAATCATCGGTATCGTCAATAATTGTCTTGTATTCAGATTCCTCAGCTACCACTTCAGTTTCTTTCTTCTTTTTCTTATAGAATTCCTTTGCTTTAGCTTCGAGAGCTGTTACCTCTTCTTCAAGCTTCTTCTTTCCTTCAGGACCGAACTTTTCGTCGAATTCCTTCTGAAGTGCCGAGAAGTCATTACCCTGAGCCTTAGCTTCGTTAATCTTTTTCTTGAGTTTCTTCTTGTCAGCACCATACTGTGTATAAAGTCTGTAGCCTGCAAGCTGAACACATGATTCTTCAGTCTGATAGTAGAGCTTTGACTCGCCTGCTCTCTTAACCATTCCTCTGAAAATAAGGATAAGCACGATTGCGGCAAGGACGCAAGTACCTGCAACAAGCTGGGATACTCTTATCTGACCGAGGTAGAGGCTGTCTGTTCTGAGGCCTTCAATAAAGAATCTTCCGAGTCCGTACCAGCCGATATACATAAGGAATACTTCGCCGTCGAACTTTCTGTGCTTTGAGTACAGGTGCAGCAAAACAAAGCCCAACAGGCACCACAGCGACTCATACAGGAAGCACGGATGAACAGGCATATAGTAGTCAAGAATTTCGCCTGACTTGATTGCATATTCATCGCCTACACTTGCAAGGTATGAGATAGTAGAGCTACTCATCATACCCCATGGAAGGTCTGTATTTGTACCGAAGGCTTCCTGGTTGAAGAAGTTGCCCCATCGTCCTACGCACTGTCCGATAAGAAAGCACGGACCTGCGATATCGAGTGCTGTTGTAAGCTTAAGCTTGTGAATTTTTACAACAAGTCCGCCAAACACTACAGCCCCTATGAGACCGCCGTAAATGGCGAGTCCTCCGCTTCTCGTGTCAAAAAAGTCCTTGAATCCGACGCCCGTATCATTGAACAGGACATAATAAAGTCTTGCACAGAAAATAGCACCTAAAAATCCCGAAACAATTGCGTCTGTCATTTTGTCAGGGTCAAGTCCGTATGGGACCATCTTCTTATAGCCATAGAAAAGTGCAAGAGCAAGTCCTAAAGCGATAAGGAATCCGTACCAGTAAACCGCAAAGTTTATACCCGGTATAGTAAAGAAAATTCTGTCGATTGAGATGCCTGAATTCAGAATGTTTTCAGAATCGCCGAAGAAAGGAAAATACACCTTGTCCGGATTATCCTTGATAACCCCGATTGTGTCCTTGCTGACTTCCTTCGCAAGCATCATTACGTTTGATAATAAAGCTGTCATAACAACTCAGCAACGCTTACGCGTCACACTCTCCTTTCTGTTTTCTTGATGGAACAATAATTGAAATTGCTGATTTTGATTTATCAAAGAACTTGTAGAGTCCATTCTGAACCTCGTCAAAGGTTACTTCCTGCAAAGCCTTTTGCATATCGAATACATCAACGCCCACAAACTGAGCATTCAGCAGATATTCAGCACAGGTATCAACGCTGTCAAAACTCTTTACAAGTGAGCCGTATCTTGATTTCCTGATGATTTCAAACTCATCCTTGTCAAGCCCATCCCTCTTGAGTCTCTCGATTTCCTCTTCAATCCGTCTGCGAACTGTTTTAGGGTCTTTTGATTCACCGCTGATAATCAGGCAGAACATACTGTCAGAACCCCAGAAAACTTCAAATCCGAAATTAGAGTTTATTAATCCTTCGTCGGTAAGGTCATTGTAAAGCTTTGAGGTGTTTCCGACAACGAGCTGCATCATAATAGATGCGATGTACTCATTCTTCAAAAGCTCATAGCCGCTGTACGCCTTGCATTTATAGCCAATGTTGAAGATAGGCATTCCGACAGGAAACTCCTCGCACATCTCGTCACATGCGATTTCCTCAGGTTCTTCAACAACAGAAGCATCAAGCTTATAATCCGCAACAGGAATAAGCTCCTCGTCGCAAATCTTCAGAACCTCATCAACATCGAGATTTCCTGCAATAGCAAGACACATATTGTGAAGGTTATAAAACGTATTATAGCATTTATACAAAAGCTCAGGAGTGATTTTTGCGATTGACTCAACGGTACCTGCTATGTCTATCTTTATCGGATGGTTAACATAGAGGCAGTTCAAGAGATTGAAAAATGACTTTCTCTCCGGATTATCAAGCCCCATCTTGATTTCCTGCCCGATAATTCCCTGCTCTTTCGCAACCGATTCATCAGTGAAATAAGGCTTTTGTACAAACGACAGAAGTATTCTCAAAGACTTATCATAATTTTCAGAGCAATTGAAAAGATACACGGTTTCAGCAAAGCTTGTATATGCGTTGCCCATTGCACCTGTCTGAGCATAGAGCTCAAATACGTCGGTATCCTCATTCTCAAAAAGCTTATGCTCAAGAAAGTGCGCAATACCTTCAGGAACTTCTATATATTCGTCATCATCGACTGTTTTAAATCTGTTATTCACAGAGCCGTACTTTGTTCCAAAAAGAGCTTCGGTTGTTGTAAAGCCTTCCTTTTTCCAGATGAGTATATCAAGTCCGCTCGGATGTTTTACATAAATATAGCTGTCACCATTAATTTCGTTGGTAACAATACGTTTTTCGTAACCCATTTGTACATTCCTTTCCGTCAGACTTCAGGACTCAGCGTGAATACTGTATCAAGCTTATAGGTACCGGCACACTCCATAATCTGTTCTCTTGTTATTGAATGGAATATTTCAATAACCTCATCAGGTGTATAGCAGGTTCCTCGTCTGTGCTGGACATCATACCACATTCCCAGTGCAAAGAGGCTGTCATAATTAGACTTAAATGCACCGCTTATCATAAGCTTTGTGTTATATAGCTCTTCATCGGTAAAGTCACCCTGTGCAATAGCCTTGAGCTGTTTATCGATTTCCTTGATAGCAACATCAAGATTCTTTGCATCAATTCCGCTTTCAACGATAAGAGTGTTATTATATTCCTTATAATTAGCGCTACAGGAATAGCATAGCTGGAGCTTTTCTCTGACATTCATAAAAAGCTTAGAGGTTGCGACACCGCCGAACATCGCAGTCATAAGTTTATCAACATAGACATTCTTGCTGTCGCCTTTATATGCCATAACGAGTCTTGTCTGCTGGACATCTCCCTTTACATCGACTGTTTCAACTTCAGCTTTAAGAGGACTTTTATCATAGAAGATAATGTTGTTGTCCTCAGGTCTTTCAAGCTCAGAAAATGTCTCCTCAAGGAACTTTGCAGAAGCTTCAATACCATCGCCCGCTATAGTAATTTCTATATCGGCATTATGAAGTGTATCAAGATAAATCTCGTATGCTCTTTCGTTTGTGAGTGCCTGCGCCATAGCCTTTGTTCCGTAATATCTTACAGAAAACGGCTCATCCCTGAATATGATTTCATTTGCAAGAGTCAGGGCATATCCACGTTTATTGTTGATTTCCGTATCAATTGTATCTATAAGCTCCTGCTTTAAGATAGCAAACTCCTTCGGGTCAAATACTCCGTCAACAACCTTTGGATTCAAGATGCAATCAACCATAAGGCGGACAGTTTCTTCTGTAACATTCTCGCCGTCGAATGCATTCTTATCGATAATACAGCTTGCATAATAGCCTGTTATATAGTTATTTCCTGATACAACGGAGCTTGTATTCAGAGAAGCATTATAAAGTGAAAGCAGCTTTCTGTTAAGCTCTGCTCTTGTCGGATAGTTAGCATTGCTTACAGACAGAATTCCGGGGACGAAAGCCCTTGCGGAGGCTTCTTCTTTAGAAAACGGTGTTATGAAAAGAACAGATGCAAAGTTTGAATTAAACCTTTTATCCTTGATTATATTGAGATAGACGCCTCTGGCAATTTCTCTTCTTTCATAATCTATATTCAACTTCAAACCTTCTCTCAAATAATATACTTATTTATTATACCACAGCCGAATAAATTTTTCCATAGTTTTTTTGAATTTTCATTCTATTGTCATAAAAATTCCCCAAGCGTATACTTGGGGAGATAATCTGCTACATTATTTCGTCAGGCTCTGAGACCTCATAAACCGTTGTCTGCTCACCGATGCTATTGTTATTCTCATTTGAAATAACATCATCAAGCGAGGTATCTATCATATATACTACAAAAAATCCGACAACTATTATCAGAAAGATAATAACAAGAATCTTTACATTAAGCAAAAACTTTTCAAGCTTTGTTCTTTTCTTTTTTTCTTTAATCTGCAACGTTTCCATTCCCTTCGTTTGTTCTGTAATCATTATAAACTATTTTCTGATTTCTTTCAAGTACATTTTGAATTATTGTAAAAATTCCTGTCAAGAATACTAAAAAACAAAGGAGCGATGCATATGAACAAAACAAAAATCAGACATGTTTACGGAAGGCAGATACTCGATTCAAGGGGTAATCCGACTGTTGAGGCAATTGTTGAGCTTAATGACGGAAGCATCGGAATAGGAATGTCACCAAGCGGAGCTTCAACAGGAAAACGTGAGGCACTTGAGCTTCGTGATGATGACAAGAAGAGATACTGCGGAAAAGGTGTACTGAGAGCAGTATCGAACATCAATGATATCATCAATGACAAGCTGGTTGGTATTGACTCATGTGAGACATACTCGGTTGATAAGGTGTTGATTGATGCAGATGGGACTGATGACAAACACAAGCTTGGTGCAAATGCAATTCTTTCTGTTTCTATAGCTGCGGCGAGAGCTGCATCACAGTCAATAGGAATACCGTTATTCAGACTGATAGGCGGAACGAGTGCAACCGTCATGCCTGTTCCGATGATGAACATCATAAACGGAGGTCGTCATTCCTCAAACAACCTTGACATTCAGGAATACATGATAATGCCAACCGGTGCTTGCTGTTTTTCTGAAGGATTAAGACAATGTGCCGAAGTTTATCATTCACTTTCAAAAATCCTGTCTGACTGCGGACTGTCGACTGCTGTAGGAGATGAGGGCGGATTTACACCGGACTTTGAAAACGACAAGCATGCAATTGAAATGATAATCAAAGCAATTGAACAAGCGGGTTACTCTGCAGAAAAGGACTTTTCACTTGCGCTTGATGCAGCCGCAAGTGAGTGGAAGACAGACAAGACAGGGTCTTATTATTTACCAAAATCAAAACGAGGGATGTCTGCTGATGACCTCATTTCTTACTGGAAGAAGCTTTGCTCAGACTACCCTATCATATCAATTGAAGATGGTCTTGACGAGGAGGATTGGGATGGCTGGAACAAGCTTACTACCGCACTCGGTGACAAGGTGCAGCTTGTAGGCGATGACCTCTTTGTTACAAACACAAAGCTGCTTTCCAAGGGTATCGAACAAGGCTGTGCTAATTCCATCCTCATAAAGCTCAACCAGATTGGAACGGTGTCAGAAACAATCGAAGCAATAAAGCTTGCAAAGCGCGGAGGTTATACGGCAGTTGTGTCACATCGTTCAGGCGAAACCGAAGACACAATGATAGCAGACCTGGCCGTTGCACTAAATGCCGGTCAGATTAAGTCCGGTGCACCTTGCAGAACAGAACGAACAGCTAAATACAATCAGCTCCTGAGGATTGAGGCCGGACTTGGTGAATCTGCAAGATACTACGGTAATATAAGATAAAACAAAACGGGTATCGAGAAGCATCTCGATACCCTGAAATTTTATTCGTAGAATGAAATTGTAACATCACCAAACGAGCCATCTACAAGAATATTGTTCTGAGAGCTTGTGTCATCAAACTCCTTATAGCTCTTAGAGTCTACCTTGATATCTCCCTTACCCTTCAGGAAAGAGAAGCCATAAGAATCTCTGTTTCCCAGTAGCATAACAGAAACGTTACCTGCTCCACACTTCAGGTTTGTAGAGCCCGTAAGCATGCAGCTAGCAATCTTCACATCGCCAAATGAACCGTCAAGATTAAGCTCGTCAAGCGTAGATTTCATCACCATAACATGACCTGTACCGCAGATAATTTCCGGCGAATACAGAGTACTTGAGTTGATGCTCAAATCGCTGATACTTGAATCAAATGCAGCATTCTGATTAGCGGTTACTCTTTCCAGTATAACATCAGATGAAAAAGCATCTACAACGAGATTGTTACAGGAAACACCCTTCATACTTACTGAGCCGTTAAAGCTTTTTATTACAATATCCTCATAAAGCTTATTGGGAAGCACAAGCTCAAATTTTGTTGCGATTCCATCTCCGTTGTTCATATAGACGCTATCAATCTTTGGAACGTCATACTTGATTTTAAGAACATTGTTTACAATCTGAACTGAAAAATTCTCAGTCTGTACAGCGGTTGTATCAAGCTTGAAATAACTACCCGAAACGACATTCAAGTCACCATAACCAAGTTCAATTTCAACACTTGTAATGTCTGCTGACTGATATCCGGAATAGTTTCCGTCACTGAGGTCAAAATACTTGTCAGGATTGCCACTGAACAACATAGCGAGTCCAAGAAGAAGCAGAACAAGTCCGGCAACGCCGACACCGATTGAAAGCTTCTGCCTTAATGAAAGTCCGTAGTTCATGCTTCCACCTCCGCAGAATTAGCCAGACGAAAAATCTTCCTGACAAATTCAATTATGTCTTCTGTAATTTCATTTACAAGTCGAATACTGCTTCTGAGTAGCGGGAAAAACGCAATACCTGCAATTCCGAGAAGCAACAGACCTGCACCGGTGAGAACAAGACCGACAGGAGCAACAGAAAACAACTTAGTTACTCCAAGAACAGTTGATACAACACCGCCTAAAGTCATAATAAGTAAAAGTGCTGCAACGATA
Source organism: Oscillospiraceae bacterium (assembly GCA_017396665.1). Classification (GTDB taxonomy): domain Bacteria; phylum Bacillota; class Clostridia; order Oscillospirales; family Ruminococcaceae; genus UBA7477. The sequence goes on from JAFQLH010000078.1 coordinate 9,196, forward strand.
AGAGCAAATGCAAGTCCGAGAATAATAAACACCGCAGTAACACAAACCCATATAGGCGAAGTAATTACGAGAAGTCCAAGAATGATAGCCATCTTCTTTACGTCCTTCTTCATAACCGGTGCTTGTTTTACAGGTGCTTCGGCCTTTACGGGCTTATTGAACTTAACGTCGCCGCCCAGACCGGTCTGTTTATCAAAAGGTGTAATCTCAAAATCTGCACCCATCTGCTTTATCTTGCTTCCGAGTACCTGAGGACTCCCCAGCGCTTCAAGAGCAGCCTCCTCGTTTTCCTCTCCTGCCTTCACAAGATAATCAGCAATGATGCCCATAGCCTTATCGGTCGAATTTTCATCAAGCCCCTGAAGAAACGGCAGTACCTCTCTGATATAATCATTTCTTTTCATTATAAAAAATACTCCAAAGCGTGATTATGCTTTCTTATGGAATGACCTGAACTCAACAGGTGAAAGCATTTCGTGTTTCTTGAAAACAGCACAGAAATAGCTGCAGTCATTATATCCTACCTTTGCAGATATCTCATTTACAGACAAATCCTCCGATATAAGAAGATTCTTAGCCTGCTGGATTCTCTTTCTTGCAAGATACTCAAACGGACGCATATCATAACATTCCTTGAACAGTCTGCAAAGATACTGCGGCGAAAGATTAATAATATTAGCGAGAACACGAAGTGTAATTTCATTACCGTAGTTTTCATCGATATAGTCAATTACAGGCTTGAGCTGAGCAAGCTTGCCACTATCCTGAGCAGTTGTCTGAAGATTTACATAACGATTAAGCTCAATAAAGAACTGGTACAACAGAGCCGAACACTGATATCCGCTATAGAAGGAGTTACCCTTAAGTAAGTAGAGCATCTTTTTGAAAATTGCTTCAAGGACTGTAAGGTCAGAAATTCTGAACACTCTTTCCTTTTCAAAGTCAATAAGCTTCAACATTTCTTCAACACCGCTACCATCAAACACGACCCAATGGTTCTCCCAGATGTCCTGCTCGGTATAATACTCGTGAGGAAGATTAGCAGGGAGATAGTAGCCCATTCCCGGTTTGATGATATGTGTTTCATCATTTATACGAAGGACGCCCTCACCTCTTGTGGTATAGATAATCTGGTGATAAGGATATCCTTCTTCACGCTTTACATGATATTCACGGTCAATAGAGCCTATGCCAATTACGTAAAAAGGCAACGAGGTTTCAGCATTAAGGGTTGGATAAGAAAAATCATTCATAGTAATCACCTTTGCTGCAGCGGTGCTTCCGCTTGAGCATCCTTTCATAATTTATAAAGCAAACGTTTGCTTTGTTTCATATAATTATATCACATCTTTTTCGCTTTGTCAACAGCTTTCAACCCGATTTACCTAAAAAATCACAAGATTATTCGGCTTCAGATGCCCATAACGTAAGCTTTTCGTCCAGCTGATTCTTCATATTTTCAAGTTCAAGACATCCGGCCGACATTTTTTCATAGTCATTTGCATATTCTTCGGTAGTAATAAGCTCTTCAAGCCGAGAAATCTGTCCTTCAAGCTGTTCGATTTCCTTTTCGAGCTGTGCTATAAGCTGTCTTTTCTTCGCAGCCTGAGCTCGTTGCTCCTTGCTTCTGTAAGACCTTTGCTCGCTGTCACGCTTTCTTTCCTCTTCCTTTCTTGCAAGCTTTTCACGTTCAGCGAGTTCACGACGTTTTTCCTTTTCATCAGAATAGAATGTATAGCCACCGGCAAAGCTTTCAAGCTTTCCTTCATCAATTTCAACTATTCTGTCAGCAACCTTACTGAGAAGATATCTGTCATGAGAAACAAGGATTATTGTTCCGTCGTACTCAACAAGCGCCTCTTCCAGAACCTCCATGGTATTAAGGTCAAGATGGTTTGTAGGCTCGTCAAGAATAAGTACATTGCCACGCTTGAGCGCCATAAGGCAGAAGCAGAGCTTTGCCCTTTCACCGCCGCTTAGTACACTTATCGGCTTGAAAACATCTTCACCTGTAATGAGCACAGAAGCAAGATGCTTTCTTATCATCAGCTCACTCATGGTAGGATATCTGTCCTGTACCTCCTCGAAGGAAGAAAGCTGAGGACGGAGATAAGCGTGCTCCTGCTCAAAATATGCAAGCTTCACATTAGCAGTCCATGAAACCCTACCCTTTTCGTGTCCTATTATTCCTTGAATAAGCTTAAGGATAGAAGTCTTACCTGCTCCGTTTGGTCCGACAAAGGCTACTTTTTCTCCCCTTCTGATTCTGAAGGATATATCATCAGCAATTATCTTTCTGGTCGCTCCTTCGCCTACGGCTAATTCGCAGCCTTCGACATTGAGCAGGTCCTTGGGAGGAACTATGTCATACTCAAGCTTAATCTTAGGCGGCTTAACATCCTCCTGAGGTTTTTCTACACGTTCTATTCTGTCGAGCATATGCTGACGGCTTTTTGCCATATTTGCACTTGAAGCTCTAACTTTGTTACGGGCTATGTAATCTTCAAGCTTTGCTATTTCTTTCTGCTGCAGCTCATACTCCTTAGCTTGTCTTGCAACGCTCATCTTTTTAAGATTTACAAACACAGTGTAGTTACCCTTATAGGAAGTAAGCCTTGTATTTTCAATTTCAAAAATCTTTTCAACTGTTTTATCGAGAAAGTATCTATCGTGAGATACAACAAGTATAGCACCCTTGTAGCTCTTGAGATAGTCTTCAAGCCAGCGCAACGTTTTAACGTCAAGATGGTTTGTAGGTTCGTCAAGAATTAAAAGGTCAGGAGATTCAATAAGGAGTTTTGAGAGAGCAAGTCTGGTTTTCTCTCCGCCACTCAGAGAGGAAACCTTTCTGTCAAGCATATTCTGCGGAAATCCCATTCCATTCAGAACTGTGCTTATTCTGACATCAATGCGATATCCGTCCTGTGCTTCAAAGAAGGAAGAAAGACTTGAATACTCAGCGCCTGCATCCTCAAGCTCTGCTCCTGAAAGCTCTGTCATCATAGCCTCGAGCTGCGTCATACGTTCTTTGACTTCGAGTAACTTTTTAAACGGCTTACGCATTTCGTTTATAATAGTTTCTTCAGAATCAAGTCCGCTGTTCTGCTTTAAGATTCCAAAGGTACGATTATTCGAAATCGAAATACTTCCCTTTCCATCCGACGTTTTATCACAAAGCTCCTCACCGATGATTATACGAAGGAGCGTTGACTTTCCGCAACCATTTACGCCGATAAGCCCTATACGTTCTTTATCTTCTATTGTGAAATTAACATCTCTGAGAATTGCTTCTCCATTATAATATTTATATACGCTTTCAGCGCTTAAAATCATTGCAACCACCCTTAGTAAACATATGAAACTTCATTAATAGCATTATAATAGAATTTTGATTTTTTTACAATAGATTAGTTGTAAATTTTATTGATATATGATATAATTCATTATATAATAATCTGATAACACCAGGAGGACACAGATGAAAAAGCTGATACCTTTACTTTTTTCTCTTATGTTTGCGATATCCATGCTTACTTTTCCTGCAAACGCAGCGGGAGATTTAGTTGAAATATCTCAGAATACACCCTTTTATATGACGGCACTCGGCGATTCGATAGCTGCAGGCTACGGTCTTGAAGGCTATGAAGCAGACCCTTGCTACACCTGCAGGAGTTATGCTAATATGCTTGCAGAAAAATATGAGCTTGTTGCTGAAACTAATTATTATAATCTCGCAGTCTCAGGAGCTACTTCCACAGACCTGCTCAACTCTCTGAAAAATGATAATGTTTCACGTCAGATTAAGAACTCCGACACTATAATCATCTCCATCGGCGGCAACGATATGCTCCATGTATTATACAATGCACTTGGAGAAGCACTTGGTTCTGACATAGAAAACGTTACTTCAATTGACCAGGTAATTTCATCTCTTGGGCTCGGAGGAATTGCAAAGTTTTCAAATGCATTAAAAGAGGGTATGCCTCTTGCAGTTGAGCAGTTCGAAGCAAATCTCAAGCTTATCACAAGCACGATAAAAAGACTGAATCCTAATGGTATTGTAATTATTCAGACTATCTACAATCCATTAGAAAACTTTGACCAGTTAGCTATAATCAAAGAACTCAGCGAATCCGCAATAAACGACTTCAATAAGGTTATTACAGATAATGCAGATAACAAGGATGGGAGCTATATCGTATGTGATATTGCAGCTGAGTTCAGTGGAAAAGCCGACGAGCTTACAAGAATAGGCGAATTTGATATCCACCCGAACGAAGCCGGTCATCAGAAAATATACGAAATACTCGACAAGGAGATAACTTCTCATACATTTACAACCTGGATTATCGACACCTCAGCATCAAATGAATCTCAGGCAGGCAAAGAAGCTAGGGCATATCTTAATGTTATGACAGGCTTCTTCTACATGCTTGTTATTTCAGTTGCAATCATAGGCGTAATATTCATCAAAAAAATGAAAGAGCTATAAAACTAAAAGCCCCAACGGATATTAATCCGCTGGGGTTTTTAACATACTATACTTTTTCAAAAATCCAGTGCTGAGATAAATCATCCGGGTTATAATACTGAGTTATAATCATATCATCAAGCTTACCCTGTGATAAAGCTTTCTGATACTTTGAATCACACGAAGTAATTCTATACCCGTTTGGTGTAAGTGCAATTTTGAAGTGAATTATATCCTTAGGGGCAGCATTCTTGTCCTTTGGCTTTATGAACGGTCGTGATGCAAGAGGAAGCTTTGCTTCATCACAAACAAGTGTATAGCTTCCGTCACCAGATATTCTGAGAGTCAGTACTGACGCATCTTCCCTGTCGTCATCTGTGTAGCAATATACAAATCTTTCGTTATCAGAGATATCAGCACAAATATACTCACCGCTTTTAGCGTTTCTGACAATATACCTACTTCCGCTCAAGAGTCCACGGTCCGATGAAACAGCATCGTTATAGAATCTTAGAAGAAACGCTGCAACATACTGCTGGGCAACGCAAAGCGACCTCTCAACAGTTTCGCAAAGGTCGTCTTCACCGTGTGCGTTGACAACGGTATCATAGTCAGATGCGGATTTTCGGGAAAGCTCATTAAAGCAATCGCCAAAGCAATCGTCACTTAAAAACAAGTTGTATACTTCACCGTCGCCTTTATCAGCAAAATACTTTTCAAAAACACCCGAAGTATAATACTCATATCTTTTGTGCTTTGAATTCTGTACCGAAGTAAGTGTAAGATTTGTTGTGTGCGGAGTACAGCCTACATCTGCAACCATATGAACACATCTTGCAACAAACTCCATCGACTTTTCTATGTTCCCAAGCCTGTAAAATGTAAGAGCAGACTGGTAGTTGTCTTCGAATATGCTTCGTGCATTTCTTGAATAACGGGCAGTTGAAAGTAGGTTCTTACCTGACTTTAAATATCCGTTTTTGGAAGAAGGAAGCTTCTTGCCATTAACGTCAGTCACACAATAATAATGCCAGCCCTTTCCCTTGTCTACATCGCCCTTATAGTCAGGCTTCTGTGTGAAAACTGCGAGTGTTTCTCTGTATGGTGAATAGAAGGAATACGCTTCATTATAACCATCAATCGATAACAATTCAAGAGCCTTCATAGCAATATGTTCATGGGTTGAGCTTTTCCACGCATATGCTTTTTTACCCGCAACTGCAGTTGCAACCGACACAGCGGCTGCGGTAGTAATAATTCTTTTCAAACTCATACATCATGCCTCACATTCATTTGTATTAAGCAGCTCATCGAGCTTTTTTCTTGCTGCAACAGGGTCTGTAACAGTTATAGTTTCAATTCCAAGAGCTTTAGCACTTTGAGTATTAGCTATCCTGTCGTCAAGGAAAACACACTCCTGCGGTATAAGATTATATTTGCTCATAAGAAGCTCAAATATTCTTGCGTCAGGTTTAGTCAGCTTTACATGTGATGAAACAACCATTCCGTCAACTGAGCCTAAAAAATCAAACTGGGTTTTGCAGTGGATTGAAAACATTTCTTCAGGATAGTTTGTAAGAAGATATATTCTGTATCCCCTTGCCTTAAGTTCAGAAAGCCATTCCTTCGACTGAGGAAAGCTTCTGACAACATCAGAAATATTATCCCAAAAAACATCTATTTCCTTTGATATATGAGGATTATTCTTTTTGATATTTAAAATAATCTCCTCTTGCGGCATTATGCCAAGGTCAAGGATATTCCAGTCAGGGTTTTCGGGCATTGCTTTTGCAACTGCCTCAACTGTTTCCTCATCCATTCCAAGCTCTTTGCACAGTGCCCTGTAACGAAAATCAACAAGCACCATTCCGATATCAAAAATAATGTTTTTAATCATAGTTAATCTCCAAAGTTTATTCTATAATAGAATCATACCACATAATGCGCAAATTTACAACTTACAAATATAAAATTTTTGTACCTTGAAGCATCACAAATCTATTGACTTTTATATAAATGAGTGATAAAATAAATATATATGTAAAAAAGCTTTGACAAAGACAGTAAGCTTTGCTGAAGATTTCACAGAGAGTCGGCAGATGGTGCAAGCCGGCATCAGTAAGCATTGCCAAACATCACTTTGTAGCTTCGTTCCGAAAGTAGATTTATCAGTAGGCAACGACGGTGTTCTCCCGTTACGAGGAAGCATATAGGCATTATTGCTGTTGTATGTGGAAAATAAGGTGGTTAAGCGAGCATTCGTCCTATTTTCGGAGAATGCTTATTTTATTTTCTGCTGAAAAATTCAAATGGAGGAATTAACAATGTACGAAAAGGTTTCTACAAACCTGAACTTCGTTGAACGTGAAAAGAATGTTCTGAAGTTCTGGCAGGAAAACAAAATCTTCGAAAAGAGCATTGAAGAACGTAAAGACGCACAGCCTTACGTTTTCTATGACGGACCGCCGACGGCTAACGGTAAGCCTCACATCGGTCACGTTCTCACTCGAGTAATCAAGGACATGATACCAAGATACAGAACCATGAAGGGCTGTATGGTACCTAGAAAGGCAGGCTGGGATACTCACGGTCTTCCTGTTGAAATTGAAGTTGAAAAGCTTCTCGGTCTTGATGGTAAGGACCAGATTGAAGAATACGGTCTTGAGCCATTTATCGATAAGTGTAAGGAAAGCGTTTGGAAGTACAAGGGTATGTGGGAGGACTTCTCCGGTACAGTTGGCTTCTGGGCTGATATGGATGACCCTTATGTAACCTACCATGACGACTACATTGAGTCTGAATGGTGGGCTCTTAAGACAATCTGGGACAAGGGTCTTCTCTACAAGGGCTTTAAGATTGTTCCTTACTGCCCAAGATGCGGAACTCCTCTTTCCAGCGCTGAGGTTGCTCAGGGCTACAAGGATGTCAAGGAACGTTCTGCAATTGCAAAGTTCAAGGTAAAGGATGAGGACGCTTATATCCTCGCATGGACAACAACTCCATGGACACTTCCATCAAACGTTGCACTTTGCGTACACCCTGAATATGACTATGTAAAAATCAAGGTTGAAGACGGAACTGTCTACTACATGGCTCAGGCTCTCGTTTCTTCTGTAATTGAAGGCGAATACGAGATTCTTGAAACTATGAAGGGTAAGGACCTCGAATACAAGGAATACGTTCCGCTCTTTGATTTTGTTACACCAAAGAACAAGTGCTGGTTTGTAGTTTGTGATGAATATGTTACACTTACAGACGGTACAGGTGTTGTTCATATCGCTCCTGCATTCGGTGAAGACGACTCAAAGGTTGGTAAGAAGTACGACCTTCCATTTGTTCAGCTCGTTGACGCTAAGGGTGAAATGACTGCTGAAACAAAGTGGGCAGGTGTGTTCTGCAAGAAGGCTGACCCGATGGTTCTTCAGGACCTCGATGAAAGAGGACTTCTCTTCTCTGCTCCAAAGTTTGAGCATAGCTACCCACACTGCTGGAGATGTGATACTCCGCTCATCTACTACGCAAGAGAAAGCTGGTACATCAGAGAAACCGCTGTAAGAGATGACCTTATCAGAAATAACAACACAGTTAACTGGATTCCTGAATCTATCGGTAAGGGTAGATTCGGCAACTGGCTCGAAAACATTCAGGACTGGGCTATCTCAAGAAACAGATACTGGGGTACTCCGCTTAACATCTGGGA
>JAFQLH010000079.1 GCA_017396665.1 Oscillospiraceae bacterium
CAGGGTGATAGATTTCGTGAACGTTACCTGTTGCAAGACCAATCTGGTTACCGTATGATGAGTAACCGTTAGCAGCACCGATAACAATCTTCTTCTGTGGAAGCTTTCCTGGGATTGTGTCCTCCATAGGAACAAGAGGATTTGCAGCACCTGTGACTCTCATTGCCTGGTAAACATATGAACGGCCTGAAAGCGGGTCTCTGATAGCACCGCCGAGACATGTAGCAGCACCGCCGAATGGTTCGATTTCAGTAGGGTGGTTGTGTGTCTCGTTCTTGAACATAAGGAGCCAGTCTTCCTCAACGCCGTTAACGTCAACCTTAATCTTTACAGAGCAAGCGTTGATTTCTTCACTCTCGTCGAGGTCCTTGAGAAGTCCTTCCTTCTTGAGCTTCTTAGCACCGATAACAGCAAGGTCCATAAGTGTAACAGGCTTGTCTGTTCTTCCTGCGTAAAGCTCTCTGTGAATGTTCATGTATTCTTCAAAGGTTTCGTTAATGTAGTCAGCCTTGATATCAACATCATCAATGATTGTCAGGAAGGTTGTGTGACGGCAGTGGTCTGACCAGTATGTGTCAATCATCTTGATTTCTGTGATTGTAGGATTTCTGTTTTCTGTGTTCTTGAAGTAATCTCTGCAGAATCTTATGTCGTCAAGGTCCATAGCAAGACCAAGCTTGTTCATAAGTGCAGTAAGGTCGTTGTCATCGGAATAAATGAATCCGTCGATTACGTCAACTTCAGTTGGAATTTCATACTGAATATCAAGTGTTTCAAAACGGTTGAATGCAGCCTCACGGCTTTCAACAGGGTTAATCATGTAAGACTTGATAGAAGCAAATTCTTCGTCAGAGATGTTGCCCTTAACTATGTAGATTCTTGCAGATTTTACAACAGGCTGTGCTCTGCCTGTGAGAAGGGAAATACACTGTGCACATGAATCTGCTCTCTGGTCAAACTGACCCGGGAGGTATTCAACAGCAAATACTCTTTCGTCTTCTTCAATCTCAGGAAGGTGCTCGTAGGTAACATCAACTGCAGGCTCAGAGAAAACGATAGGTGTGGCAAGGTCAAAATCTTCCTTGCTAAGACCCTCTGCATCATATCTGTTGATGACTCTGAGAGACTCGAGCTCATCAAGACCAAGAGAAGACTTGATACCGCTGATGAGTGATGCCGCTTCTACGGCAAATTCAGGTTTCTTTTCGACATAAATTCGATAAACTGACATATTGACAACTCCTTAGAATTTAATTAACAATATCGTGACAGATTCTGCCTGTGCAGAATCCATCATCAGCCTCTTCTATAATAACATAAAAGCTGTTTCTTTTCAAACTTTTTTGAGCATTTTCTCTGCGAATTTTAATAAGTGTGTAATTTTCGCTGTATCCTTGGTGGAAAGTTGTGCAATTTTCTTTTTCAAACAGTACACGAACCCTTTTTCCAACCATATTTTTAAGAAAAGCTTTCCTCGATTCGTCGCAAATATTTTTCATCTGCAGAGCTCTCTGCTTCTTTATCCTGCCATCAACCTGCTTCTTTTTTGAAGCTATCGTCCCAGCACGTGCAGAGTAGGGGAAAATGTGAGCATCAGCAAAGCCGACTTGTCTGACAAACTCCAAAGACTCTTTGAAATCCTCATCACTTTCTTCCGGAAAGCCCACCATAATATCTGTCGTAATCGCACAGTCGGGGAACGCTTTCCTCAGCTTGTTGCAGAGCGTCAGATACTCCTGTGACGTGTATTTCCTGTTCATACTCTTAAGCGTCCTGTCACAACCGCTTTGCAGTGAAAGATGAAACTGCGGACAAAGCTTTTCCAGCCTAGACATTCTTTCGATATCTTCATCAAGTATCATCTCAGGTTCAATCGAGCCAAGCCTTACTCTCTCAATTTCAGACACCGAACAAGCAACCTCAATAGCATCTATAAGCCTTGTGTTTCTACCCAAGTCCTTACCGTAACAGCAAAGATTAATACCTACGAGTATAACCTCCCTGTGACCGGATTTCGCAAGTGCCTCAACCTCATTTTTAAGCTCATCAAGCGGCTTTGAACGGTTGAAGCCCCTCGCATATGGAATAATACAGTATGTACAGTATTGCTCGCAGCCGTCCTGTATCTTGACATATGCCCTCGTCTTGTCACAGAATTCATTGTTTCTGAAAAGGTCAAAAGGTTCAGTTTTTTTGTGCTCTGAAATGCAGAATACTTTTTGCTTGTCCTTGCAGTAGCGTAAAACTGCGTCTACTGTCTCCTGCGTGCTTTTGTTTCCGACAACTATGTCACAAAATCCTTGGTCAAAGAGTGCTTTTGCATCTCTTTCAAAAGCCTGCGGAAGACAGCCTCTGAGGAGCGTTGTGCATCCCTGGTTATCCTTTTTTATCTTGTGGATAAGCTGTCTGCATTTGAGGTCAGACTGCGAAGTTACTGTGCAGCTGTTTACAATGCAAAGCTGTGCGTCAGTCATCCGCCGTGTTGTCTCAAAGCCGAGCTTTTCAAGGCTCTGTTTTATGTTTTCTGTTTCGCATTGGTTCACCTTGCAGCCAAGCGTAGCGTAATATATCTTCACAAAAATATCTCCCGTTTTAAGTATGCTTTAATTATACATCATAACGCTTGAAATTTCAATTTCTTTATTGACTTTTTGGCAATATGCTGATATATTTATTTTAATAAAACTTTTGGAGGTTATTATGATTACAAGAAGAATTATGCTTAGCTCCGTTGAGGATATAAACGAGCTTGTAAAGCTGTCATCTGACCAGTCCTTTGATGTTGTCCTGAGAGCAGGAAAATGTTCAATTGATGCAAAATCAATGATGGGCGTTCTCAGTCTCGATACAACTGAAACCTTTGACCTTCTGATTGATACTGACAATGCCGATAGCTTTCTCGAAAGCATAAGCCATTTTATAGTTAAGTAAAAAACGGCTGCCTTGATGGCGGCCTTTTTATTTCGCCAATTTTCGCACACCGTACCGAATATAATTTAGGTTACGGAGGTGTTTGCAATGATATGTGCAAAATTTATAGTGTCGTTAATTATGTCTGTCAATGTCCTGTTTACACCGATAACAGAGTTTTTTGAAAGGGGACAAGCCCTGATAAACGGGATTTCCGTTTCTGTTTCAGCTCAGACTGAAACTGCTTGTGTTGTTATGGAAGCCAACACCATGAAGGTTACCGCATCGGTTAATGAGCATAAGGAGTTTGCAGCTGGGCATTTTACCAAGCTTATGACACTCCTGCTGACGGCGCAAGCGGTTGAAAACGGAGAAATTGAACTCTCGCAGACTGCGACTGTCTCAAAATATGCAAATTCTATGCAGGGAACTCAGATATGGCTTGATGTCGGCGAAGAAATTTCCGTCGAGGAGCTTGTGAAAGCAATTACTGTAGGCAACGCAAATGATGCTTCGGTGGTGCTTGCGGAAACTGTCGCAAAGGACGAAAAAGAGTTTGTAGCTATGATGAACAATAAAGCCAGTGAGCTCGGTATGACCTGTACAAAGTATTATGACTGTAACGGTATCTCGGAAAAGAATGTTACCTGTGCATACGATACAGCACTGCTTACAGCAGAACTTTCAGAATATGAGTGGCTGTTTAAATATACTACAACTTGGCTTGATAATGTCAGAGAATGCAAAACTGAGCTTGTCAATAACAACAGACTCGTCAGAACCTATAACGGAATTATAGGCTTCAAAGCATTTTATTCTGAAGAGAGCGAAAATTGCCTTTCTGCCGCCGCACAAAGAAATGATATGACCTTTATCTGCGTGATTATGGGCGAAAAGGATAAGGACACAATGTTCTCTCAGGCTAAAGAAAGCCTCAATGTCTCCTTTGCAGCAAATGAAATATATCTGCCCGAGTTTGAAGAAGAGGTGCTCAGTGACGTGTCTGTCAACTGCGGGGACAAGCTTACCTGTAAGGTTACAAATAAAAATACAATGCCTGTACTTATCCCTAAAGGCAGAGCCGAAGATGTTAAGATTATATTTGAAAGAGTGGAGCTTATTCCGGCACCTGTGAAAATCGGGACGGTTGTAGGCAGTATTACAGCAACTCTCGACGGCGAGGTAATATTTTCATCGGAAATTATAACTGCACAGAGCGTCGAGAAGCTGACAATGTTCGAAGTGTACAGAAGATTGTTGTTAGAATTACTAAATATGTAGCGTGATGTTTGTTAACGGTGCACAAAATGTTGTGTGTTTTTCAAAACTGCTTGAAAAAAGGTCAGATATATTGTAAAATATATGGTAAGATAATATCTTGAAGAAATATGGTATGTATTACCGAAGGGGATTGACTTTTTTGGCTATTAAACTTAATTCAAAGTATCTTGAAGGCTTCGTTGCACAGCACGAAATTGACGCAATGAAGGCACAGCTTGAAGCTGCACACAACACACTTGTTAACAAGTCCGGTCTCGGAAACGATTTTCTCGGCTGGGTTGACCTTCCTGTTGACTATGATAAGGAAGAGTTTGCAAGAATCAAGGCTGCAGCAGAAAGAATCAAGGAAAAGTGTGACATTCTTATCGTAATCGGTATCGGAGGTTCTTACCTCGGCGCAAGAGCTGCAATCGAACTGCTCCGTTCACCGTTTTACAACAATATGAAGAAGGATACACCTGACATCTACTATGTTGGTAACAATATCAGCCCAACATATTTAAACGAGATACTCGCTATCTGTGATGGCAAGGATATCTGCGTGAATGTTATCTCAAAGTCAGGTACAACTACCGAGCCTGCTCTCGCTTTCAGAGTGTTCAAGAAGCTCGTGGAAGATAAGTACGGCAAGGAAGAAGCTAAGACAAGAATCTTTGCTACAACAGATAAGGCAAGAGGAACTCTCAAGGAGCTTTCCGATGCTGAAGGCTATGAAACATTCGTTATCGCTGACGATATCGGCGGCAGATTCTCAGTTCTCACAGCAGTAGGACTTCTCCCGATTGCTGTTGCAGGCTGTGATATCGATAAGCTTATGGGCGGTGCTGCAGCTGCAAGAGAAAAGTATTCTTCTCTTGATAACAACGACTGCTACGAGTACGCTGTACTCAGAAATATTCTCTACCGTAAGGGCAAGTCAGTTGAAATGCTCGTTTCATATGACCCAAGCTTTACAATGATGGCAGAATGGTGGAAGCAGCTCTACGGCGAAAGCGAAGGCAAGGATAACAAGGGTATATTCCCGGCATCTGCAACCTTCTCAACAGACCTCCACTCGCTCGGTCAGTTTATCCAGGACGGTACAAGAATGATGTTTGAAACTGTTATGGATATCAAGACACCTAAGAGTGACTTCTTCCTCGAAGATGATAAGGATAACCTCGACGGACTCAACTTCCTCACAAACCAGAATATGAGCGTTGTTAACCGTAAGGCAATGAGCGGTACAATTCTCGCTCATACAGAAGGCGGAGTTCCGAACCTCGTTATCGAGATGGACAAGCCTGATGAGGAAAACCTCGGCGAGCTTATCTACTTCTTTGAAAAGGCTTGTGCAATCTCAGGCTATATGCTCGGAGTAAATCCATTCAACCAGCCTGGTGTTGAAAGCTATAAGAAGAATATGTTTGCACTTCTCGGTAAGCCGGGTTATGAAAGTGCAAAGGCTGAGCTTGAAGCTAAAATCAAGTAAATCAATGACCTAATGAGCGTTACGCTCTTTAGTATAGAAAAAGCCCCCAGGGCAGAACGGAGTGCAATACTATGATAAATTTAATTACAGGTAAAAGAGGTTCCGGTAAGACTAAGGTCCTCGTAGAGCAGATTATCGAAGCTGCAAACACAGCAACAGGTGCTGTTGTATGTATCGAAAGAGGTATGAAGCTTACTTATGATATTCCACACAAGGTTAGACTCGTAGACGCTGAAGGCTACGGTATCAATAGCTTCGATGCTTTCTATGGCTTCGTAACAGGTATGCTCGCTGGCAACTACGACATCCAGCAGGTATTCGTAGACGGTATCCTTAAGATGGGCGGAAGAGATTATGACGCTCTCGGCACAATGCTCGAAAAGCTCGCAATCGTTGCTAAGGATATCAAGATTGTATTCACAGTTTCTGAGGATGCTGAAAACCTTCCTGCTAAGGTTAAGGCTTTCATGTAAAAAAAGAATAAAAATCACTTGACATTCTGACCAGATAGCGTTATAATGGAATTTGTGATGTTCTGTTCTTAGACATGCGAAGAGGGAAGTTTTATATGATTGTTCAACTTAAACAGTTATTTGACATCGTCGGAGAGAAGAAAGAGATTTCTTACATAATACCGAATGATGAGCTTGAAGAGTATACTTCCTATGACTTTGCGTCTGGGATTGCAATTAACGGCACTATTGTCAATAGGGCAGGAGTAGTGACACTCAGCTTTTCCTGTTCATTTACAATGAACCAGTTTTGCGACAGATGTCTGCGTGAGTTCACAAGAGAGTATAATTACGATTTTGAGCATATTTTAGTGAGAAGCTCAGGTTGTGACGATTATGTGGAATGTCATGACAATACTCTTGATATGAACGAGCTCGCTATTACTGACCTGTTGTTACAACTGCCTTCAAAGATTCTCTGCAAGGAAGATTGCAAGGGTCTGTGCTATAAATGCGGAACCGACTTAAATGAAGGTTCGTGCGATTGCAACGAAGGTTAACATAACAACAATTTTGATTTGAAAATCCTAAAGAGGAGGTGCCAAAATGGCAGTACCAAAGAGAAAGGTATCCAAGGCTAGACGTGACAAGAGACGTTCTGCAGTTTGGAAGTTAGAACAGCCTGCTCTGTGCAAGTGCTCAAATTGCGGTGAGCTTACAGCTCCACACAAGGTTTGCAAGGCTTGCGGATATTATACGGGCGTAGAGGTAATCGCTAAGAACGAGGATTAATGCGTTTTTCGAAGGTTAGCAGAGAGGGGTAATCCTTCTCTGCTTTTTTCGTAAGAAGGGAGAGTAGATAATATGGCACTTCCTGTTGTTGCGATTGTCGGCAGACCGAATGTCGGAAAGTCGACATTGTTTAATAAGCTTATAGGGCAAAGGCTTTCTATCGTCGAGGATACTCCCGGCGTTACAAGAGACCGTATATATTCAAAGTGTGAATGGTCCGGCAGAGAGTTTATGCTTGTCGATACAGGTGGTATAGAACCGGATAGCGACGATGTTATTCTGTCACAGATGCGTAGACAGGCTGAGCTCGCTATCACAACAGCTCAGGTTACCGTGCTTGTTACTGATATGAAATGCGGCGTTACTGCAAATGACTATGAGGTTGCTTCAATGCTCATGAAGTCAGGTAAGCCTGTTGTGCTATGCGTAAATAAGTGCGATATGCTCGGTGAGCCACCAATGGAATTCTATGAGTTCTATAATCTCGGTCTTGGTGACCCGATTCCTGTTTCATCTGTCCACGGACATGGTACCGGTGACTTGCTTGACGCAGTGCTTGAGTTTCTTCCTGATGATGTAGCTGAGGATTACGGCGATGACGTTATCAAGGTAGCTGTAATCGGCAAACCGAATGTAGGTAAGTCCTCAATCATTAACAGAATCTGCGGCGAAGAAAGAGTTATTGTTTCTGATATCGCCGGAACTACCAGAGATGCAACAGATACTGCAATCGAAAATGAAAGCGGAAGCTTCGTGTTTATCGATACTGCAGGTATCAGAAGAAAGTCAAAAGTTCTTGAGAATATCGAAAAATTCAGCGTTCTGAGGTCTTATATGGCGGTCGACAGAGCAGATGTTGCGGTTATCGTTATCGACGCAACAGAAGGCTTTACAGAACAGGACTCAAAGGTCGCTGGCTATGCCCACGAAAAAGGTAAGGCTTGTATAGTTGCGGTCAATAAGTGGGATGCTATTGAAAAGGATACCAACACAATGGATGAGTACAGAAATAAGCTCAAGGAGGACTTCAGCTTTATGTCCTACGTTCCTTTTGTGTTTATCTCTGCTAAAACAGGTCAGAGAATCGAAAAGCTCTTTGATATGATTAAGTATGTCGCAGCTCAGAACTGTATGAGAATTTCTACAGGTAAGCTCAACGACGTCCTTGCGTATGCTACCGCAAGAGTACAGCCACCGTCTGACAAGGGCAAGAGACTCAAGATTTACTATATGACTCAGGCTTCAACAAAGCCGCCAACATTCGTTGTCTTTGTGAACAGAAAGGACCTTTTCCATTTCTCGTATCAGAGATACCTTGAAAATCAAATCCGTGAAACATTCGGTCTCGATGCAACGCCTATTGTTATGAGCGTGCGTGAAAGAGATACTCTGGATGTTAAATAAGCAATCGGGAGTTTTGTTATATGACAAAAGTTTTAGTTTTAGTCTTTACAGTCCTGTTTTCATACCTGTTCGGAAGTATGAATTCAGCAATTGTTGTGTGCAGGATTATGAAGGGTAAGGATATAAGAGAATACGGAAGTAATAACGCAGGACTTACCAACGTTCTCAGAGTGTTTGGCAAACCGACTGCTGCGGTTACCCTTATTGTAGACCTCATCAAAGGTGTGGTAGCGGTGTTGCTGTGTAAGTATGTAGCGTTGCATTTTGACGTAGAAATACTCTCCAATCCGCTGTTTATCTGCTATCTTGCAGGTATCGTTGTAATTTTAGGTCACGTATTCCCGCTCTATTACGGATTCAGAGGCGGAAAGGGCGTTTTGCTTACTGCAACAACCTTGCTCGCTATCGACCCGCTTACTTGTGCTCTCGCACTCAGCGTGTTTATCGTCATCGTAAGCCTCAGTAAGTATGTTTCACTCGCTTCAATTCTCGCAGGAATTGCGTATCCGATTATTACCTTTATAACTCAGACAATGAGAGATTATGACAAGGTGTGGATGAATGTTGTCTTCACTTCGCTCATAGCTCTGCTGATTGTTGTAAAGCATAGGTCAAACATAAAGAGACTTTTAAGCGGTACTGAAAACAAGCTTAGCTTTAAGTCAAAGAGTAAGGAGTGATTTGTATGGCAAATATCACTATTCTCGGTTCGGGTGGATTCGGTCTGGCACTTGCGTATATGTGTGCAAACGCACAGCATAATGTAACCGTCTGGTCTGCATTCCAGGACGAAATCGACGCAATAAAGCGTACAGGTGAGCTTCGCTCAAAGCTTCCGGGTGTTATTATCCCAAGCTCAGTAAAGCTTACTACTGATATATCTTGCGTTGCAGATTCGGATATCGTTATAATCGGCATTCCTACTGCCTTTGTCGGTTCTGTATGTAAGCAGGCAAAGGAGTATATCAATAAGAATGCCGTAATTGTCAGCACATCTAAGGGCCTTGAAAACGGCACACTCAAAAGAATGAGCGAAGTGGTTTCGGGAATTCTTGATAATCCGGTCGTTGTTCTTTCCGGTCCTTCGCATGCAGAAGAGATAGGCAGGGGAATCCCTACAACTGTCGTTGCAGCCTGTGAAAATATCGAGTACGCCAGATTTGTGCAGAAGGAGCTTTCCAACAATACGCTCAGAATTTATACAAACTGTGATGTGATAGGCTGTGAAATCGGTGGTTCTCTCAAGAATGTCATCGCACTTGCTTGCGGTGTCCTCGATGGGATGGGACTTGGCGATAATTCAAAGGCAGCTCTCATTACAAGAGGCCTCGCTGAGATTACAAGACTCGGATTGGTGCTCGGTGCCAAGAAGTCTACATTTTCAGGGCTTACAGGTGTCGGCGACCTTATCGTAACCTGTACAAGTATGCATAGCCGTAACAGACGTGCAGGTATACTCATCGGACAGGGTGTAGCTCCTGATGAAGCGATAAAAAGAGTAGGAACTGTTGAAGGATACTACTGTACCCAGACAACCTATGAGCTTGCAAAGAAGCTGGGCGTTGAGGTCCCTATAACTGAACAGCTCTATAAGATTCTCTTTGAAAATCTTGATGCCCAGACAGCACTTGTAAATCTTATGGGCAGAGAATCAAAGCATGAGTCTGAAGAAGAGATGTATGTTCTCTGATTACAATGCAATAATCAAGCCGTCGTAGTGACGGCTTTTTTGTTTTGTGAGGAAAAAACTATAAAGATACTCTGCCTTAAAACTATGAAAAAATAGTAGGGAAAATTACGAAATTCTCTTTACATATCACTCGATTTGTGGTACAATAAAATATGTATAGAACTCGAACTATCGTTTAAGGAGTGCGAAAATTTATGGAACCAAAATACAAGAGAGTTTTGCTCAAGCTTAGCGGTGAGGCACTTGCAGGTGACAAGAAAACAGGTCTTGATTATTCTGTTATGACAACCTATGCTGAAAGCATCAAAAAGTGCGTAGAAGCAGGCGTAGAAGTAGGTATCGTCGTAGGTGGCGGTAACTTCTGGAGAGGCCGTTCAAGCGGAGCTATGGACAGAACAAGAGCTGACCATATCGGTATGCTCGCTACAGCTATGAATGCACTTGCAGTTGCCGATGTACTTGAAAATGTCGGTGTTGAAGCAAGAGTACAGACAGCTATTACAATGCGTCAGGTAGCTGAACCTTATATCAGAGGAAAGGCACTCAGACACTTTGATAAAGGAAGAGTAGTTATTTTCGGTTGCGGAACAGGAAACCCGTTCTTCTCAACTGATACAGCAGCAGCTCTCAGAGCCGCTGAAATTGAAGCTGATATCTTCCTTAAGGCAACAATGGTAGACGGCGTCTACGATAAGGACCCTCATAAGTTTGATGACGCTAAGCGTTATGATAAGCTTACATTCACAGAGGTGCTCGCTAACGGACTGCAGGTAATGGACTCAACTGCAGCCGCTATGTGTAAGGATAATAGTATCCCAATCATCGTATTTGACCTTGCAAGACCGGACAACATCTTTGATGCTTGTATGGGTGAGCAGGTAGGAACACTCGTGTATAACGGATAATTTACTATAAAAGGAGAATTGTTATGAAAGAAGTAATGAATACAGCTAAGGAAAAAATGCAGAAGACAGTCAATGTTCTCGATAAGGACTTTGCAGCAATCAGAGCAGGAAGAGCTAATCCTAATGTTCTCGATAAGGTTACAGTAGACTACTACGGAACTCCTACACCAATCGGACAGATGGCAACAGTATCTGTTGCTGAAGCAAGAGTTCTTACAATCCAGCCATGGGATAAGACTCAGCTCAAGCCTATCGAAAAGGCTATCCAGGCTTCTGATATCGGAATCAACCCGACAAATGACGGAAGTATGTTAAGACTGATGTGAACACCATCGGCCACTAAGAGCGATGGCTGAATCATCGCGGCGGTGATTTTATCGCCAAAAGATAAACCCCATTTTGCCTTTGGCAGGATGGGGTTTTTTCATGCTTTATTGTGTTGGAGGGGAATGCTTTTTGTTGATTTTTCAGGGATGAGAATTTTGTGATCAAAATATGGGGTTGTCGATTCCTCAGGTAAGCTCAATTTAATTTTTGATTCAGGCCAAAATCAATGCCGTTGCGCCCAGTCAAGGCACATTGAGGTAGTGCGCTTCAGGCGCCTTCATTTGGCGTCGCGCCAGAAGTGCCGAGGCGTGTTTCGTGTGAATTTGTTTGTAAAAACGCGTTTTTGAGCGTCGCGGCCATAGAGGAAGCGCGCCTTCGACCGTTGAACGCGCGCTTCGGAGGCCAAAATCAGCAAGGATTTTTATTTGGTTGGCATTTCATCAAAACGCACCACCTGGACATCGTCGGGCGGCTCCAGCAAAAAGGCCTCCCGGCCAAAGTCGCCATTGGTTCGGACATTTTTGAAACGCACGTGGTTTTCGCTGCCGTCCGGATCGATGACCAGTGTCTCTTTGACCGAATAATCTTTGGGATTGATGAGGAAATAGACTTTCTCAAAGCGCGGGTCTTTGATTTTTGGTGTGAGTTCCAGCGCAATGCCGTCTTTGAGATCGTCGCGCGTTGAAGGGCGAATGAAGAATTCCTTGTCGAGTTTGCCTTGCCCCCAGAGAAATGACAGGGAGGCCGAAACGCGGTCTGATTCCATTTGGGCGACAAGAATTTGTTTGGCCTCTTTGTCGTAAACAAAAAAGCGTTCGGCGGCGACGACAAAGCTCTTTTCGGTGGGCTTAGCATAATCCCAGCGCATGGAGGCGCCGCTTTTGAGAAAGCGCACGCGGCCGCTGGAGACCGTCTGCCGCGAAAAGGTCGTGTAGCTGTAGGTCTGCTCGAATTCAGCCTCGAAGCGCACTGTTTCTTCATAAAACTTTTGCATCGCGTCGACGGCCTTTTTGATTTCCTGATCGGGCGCGGCAATTGTCTGGTGCGTGGCGGGCGGCGCGCTGAGAGCGGGCTGAGGCGCGGCAGACAAAAAAAGGGCAATGGCAAGGGCGGAATTCATTGAAATCCTTTGTTTGGCAAAAACGCTGGGCGGCCAAAATCGCTCATTGACCTGACAAAACAGCGGCGCGGTCAAAGCGCATTCCGCGAAGGGGCGGGTGGTCGGAGACGGGCCTGTCTCGCGAATCAGGGCGTTTTTTTGGGCGCGAAGAGGATGCGGGCGGCGGCGTCGAGCAGGGGAGCGAGGCCTTCACCTGTGGCTGGCGAGATGAGGAAGCAGTCGATGCCGCGCGATTTCAGTTCGCTGGCAAATGCCTCGGCACGCGCGCGCGCTTCGGGAATGTCGACCTTGGTGGCGGCGACGATCTGCGGCTTTTGTGAGAGCGCCTCGCTGTAAAGCCTGAGCTCGCGGTTGAGCGTCTCGTAGTCGCGTGTCGGCGCGCGCTCGCCGTCGGTGGCCTCTTCGCCCATGGACTCAATGCCGCAGTCGACGAGGTGGATGAGAAGTCGGCAGCGCTCGACATGCTTGAGGAATTGGTGGCCGAGGCCGGCGCCTTCGTGCGCGCCCTCGATGATGCCGGGGATGTCGGCCATCACGAAGCTCTGGTGGTCTTTGTAAGCGACGACGCCGAGATGGGGCGTGAGCGTGGTGAAGGGGTAGTCGGCGACTTTGGGACGGGCCTTGCTCAGGCGCGAGACGAGGGTCGACTTGCCCGCGTTGGGAAAGCCGATCAGACCCACGTCGGCGAGCAGCTTCAGCTC
>JAFQLH010000080.1 GCA_017396665.1 Oscillospiraceae bacterium
AAAACAGCCGTAACCGTGTTTTCGTTGAGGAAGGCAGAGGAATCCGTACTCAGGCTTTTGATCCTTCAAAGCTTACTGATCCCCACCTTATCATCTACGCTCCTGTAAGAGTTCTCGGAAACAAGCTCATCGTTATTAACGGTGACCAGACAGATACGATCTACGAGCTTATGGACAAGCAGTTCACTTTTGAACAGGCTCTCCGCACAAGAGAATTCGAGGACGACGCTCCGAACTACACACCTCGTATTTCCGGTATCCTCCGCTTCGAGGAAGACGGCTTCAACTACGCTATGTCTATCCTCAAGAGCGCTAACGGAAATCCTGAGTCATGCCAGAGACATACATTCAGCTACAACAGCCCTCTCAACGGTGAAGGTCACTTCATCCACACATACATGGGCGACGGAAATCCCCTCCCCAGCTTCGAGGGCGAGCCTAAGCTTGTAGGAATCTCCGGCAATATTGACGAGTTCACAGATATGCTCTGGAACAACCTCAACGAGGATAACAAGGTTTCTCTCTTTGTCCGCTATGTAAATCTTGAGGACGGCAGCGAGGAGACAAGAATTCTTAACAAGAATAACTAATTCTTCGCACTCATGAAAATAAAAGTCATAAAATCATTTGCCGTTTTGGCTGATATCGCAGTTGTGCTGTATCTTGTATATCAGCAGTTCTATTGGGTATGGTATTACGGTGCATCTGTTGAAGGCGCATTATATCTCACATCTGACGAAACAAAGTTTTTCAGAAATTATATGACAACACCGCTTATATTTGCAGTTTTTATCCTCGTCAGCTTTTTGAGTATATTTCTTTACAGAAAGTTCCGCAAAAAGGAGAGTATCAGCAGGAAATATCTTTTTCTCGTGATATTCAACATTATCCTGACAGCTATAATGCCCTTTGAACAGATTTGTATGATTATTCACTTCGCACATAGCGGAGATCTGATAATATGACAAATAAACATTTTCTCTGCTTTTGCAGAATATGTTGGTTACCGCTGACGTTATTCTTCTTTGTCATGAACTTTATGACGCTCTCTTGGTTCATAGAAGAAAAAAAGCTTAATGGCGGATTCTATCTTTTTGATTACATGGCAAAACATATGGAACGTGGAAAAGCAGTTGACCTATATTATTCCATGTGTAATATGTCTTTTATGGGTATCAATCCTTTTCTTGTAAGACCAACAGCCGTTATCATAACTCTGATATTTGTACTCATAACATATAACGAAATCAAATCAAAGAAGAAAACGTATTTTAAGTGGTCATTTTATTTATTATTATCACTTTCAATTATTTTCATTGCTTTTATTGCTTTCCCCTTTGCCCAACAGGCATTTTCTAATGATTCAGCAAGTATATAAATATTATTTGTGCGGCTGAACAATTACGCATTACGCATTAAGAATTACGAATTATAAAAGGAGGACATTATTATGTCAAATGAAATGCAGTTAAAATATGGTTGCAACCCCAATCAGAAGCCCTCAAGAGTATACATGGCTGACGGCAGCGAGCTTCCTATCGAGGTTCTCTGCGGCAAGCCCGGTTACATCAACCTTCTCGACGCTCTCAACGGCTGGCAGCTCGTAAAGGAGCTTAAAGCTGCTACAGGTATGTGCGCTGCTACATCCTTCAAGCACGTTTCTCCCGCTGGTGCTGCTATCGGCAGACCTCTTTCCGACGACCTCAAGAAGATCTACTGGGTTGACGACCTCGGCGAGCTTTCTCCCCTTGCTTCCGCTTACGCAAGAGCAAGAGGCGCAGACAGAATGTCATCCTACGGTGACTTCATCGCTCTTTCTGACAAGGTTGACGTATGTACAGCCAAGATGATTCAGCGTGAAGTTTCTGACGGTGTTATCGCTCCTGATTACGACGATGAAGCTCTTGAGATTCTCAAGTCAAAGAGAAAGGGCACATACTGCGTTCTCAAGATCGACGAGAATTACAAGCCCGCTCCTATCGAAGTAAAGCAGGTTTACGGCGTTTCATTCGAACAGGGAAGAAATGAACTCGACATCAACCGTGAGCTTCTTGCAAACATCGTTACAGACAACAAGGATATCCCCGACGACAAGAAGGATGATCTTCTCATCTCTCTTATCACACTTAAATATACACAGTCCAACTCCGTTTGCTATGTAAAGGACGGACAGGCTATCGGTATCGGTGCTGGTCAGCAGTCAAGAATCCACTGCACACGTCTTGCTGGTCAGAAGGCTGACAACTGGTGGCTCAGACAGTCTCCTCAGGTTATGGGACTCCAATTCATCGACGATATCCGCCGTGCTGACCGTGACAACGCTATCGACGTTTATATCGGCGACGAGTACGAGGATGTTCTTCGTGACGGTACATGGCAGAATATCT
>JAFQLH010000081.1 GCA_017396665.1 Oscillospiraceae bacterium
CCTAGTCTATTTATCCGCCCCCCTACAGGGGGGCACACCCGCCCAATAATGTGATAGAAATCAAAGTTTGTATAGCAGGTGCTCAGAATTGCTGTCGCAATTCTGCCGACTTTCGCTTTGTCAGACTGTGCCGACAGACTATCTTTCGTTTCTCAGAAAGTAGAGGGAGGCACAATCGCCACCGGCGGCTCGCCGGATGGCTTCGGGTTTCTTTAAGAAACCCAAAACGGTCAAGCGTGTGGCTTGCCGCCCAGCGCATGGGCTGGGTTAGTAGGCCTTGCCCCAAAGTACCATATGCTTTGCAGGCTTGCCGCAGCATACGCACTTATCAGAAAGCTCCTTCTGTTCAAACGGAATACATCTTGAGCCGACGCCTGTCTTTTCCTTGACCTCGTCTTCACAAGCCTCCTCACCGCACCACATTGCTCTTACGAAGCCGTCGCCCTTTTCTTCGAGCGCCTTTACGATTTCCTCAAGGCTTGTGCAGTCGTAGGTCTTGTTTTCTCTGTTCTCAAGAGCCTTTTTGTACATTCCGTCTCTTGCCTCGATAAGCTTGTCTGCAACTGCCTTTTCAAGCTCGTCGAGAGATGCGACAGCCTTTTCGCCGTTGTATCTTGTAGCGATTACGCACTGTCCGTTTTCAATATCCTTAGGCCCGATTTCAACTCTTACAGGCACGCCCTTCATCTCGTACTCTGCAAACTTCCAGCCGGGCGAGTTGTCGGAATCGTCAAGCTTTACTCTCACGCCTGTCTTCTTGAGTCTCTCGTAAAGCTCGGTTGCCTTGTCGAGAACGCCTTCCTTGTGCTGTGCGATAGGCACGATAACAACCTGTACAGGTGCAACAGCAGGTGGAAGAACGAGACCGTTGTCGTCACCGTGTGTCATAATAATTGCACCGATAAGTCTTGTTGTAACACCCCACGAGGTCTGGTGCGGGAACGCAGGCTTGTTTTCCTTGTTTTGATACTGAATATCAAAAGCCTTCGCAAAGCCGTCACCGAAGTAGTGCGATGTACCTGCCTGCAGTGCCTTTCCGTCGTGCATAAGTGCCTCGATAGCGTATGTCGAAACAGCACCTGCGAACTTGTCGCTCTCAGTCTTCTTGCCCTTTACAACAGGCATAGCGAGTGCATTTTCGCAGAAATCTGCGTAGCAGTTAAGCATCTGCTCGGTTTCAAAAATCGCTTCCTCGGCTGTTGCGTGGATTGTGTGGCCCTCCTGCCAGAGAAATTCTCTTGAACGCAGGAACGGTCTTGTTGTCTTTTCCCATCTTACAACAGAAACCCACTGGTTGTAGAGCTTGGGCAGGTCACGGTATGAGTGAACGATGTTTGCGTAGTGCTCGCAGAAAAGTGTCTCAGATGTAGGTCTTACACAAAGACGCTCCTCAAGAGGCTCGCTTCCGCCGTGAGTTACCCATGCAACCTCAGGTGCGAAGCCTTCAACGTGGTCCTTTTCCTTGTTGAGAAGGCTTTCAGGGATAAACATCGGCATGCACACATTTTCGTGGCCCAAATCCTTGAACATTGTGTCCAGGATTCTCTGAATGTTTTCCCAGATAGCGTAGCCGTAAGGTCTTATAACCATACAGCCCTTTACGCTTGTATACTCAACAAGCTCTGCCTTCTTGCAGATGTCGGTATACCATTTCGCAAAGTCCTCGTTCATCGAGGTGATTGCTGAAACCATCTTGTTATTGTTTTTTGCCATTCTTCTTTTCAACTCCGTAAATGTCAGTATTGTATATTTTATAGTTAGGGTCAAAGTCCTCTATTTCGCTCTTTTCAAAAAGACTGTGAACGCCGTCGCCCTCTTTTTCCTTCTTGTCCTCAGGCGGAGGCGAAGGCTTGCGGTTTTTGTCAATATGCCTTGCGATGTAAGGCGTAGCAACTGCCGCTAAGGTAATCAGCACCATTACCAGCACAGCCTTGAACACGAACGGGCCGAGGATTGAAAATCCCGACTCTAAATAAATAACCTTAGGCATAGCTTACTTGGTAATCTTGTCCTTGCCGCCCATATACATTCTCAGAGGCTCAGGAATCTTAATGCTTCCGTCAGCGCAGAGGTTGTTTTCGAGGAA
The DNA here is from genome assembly GCA_017396665.1 of Oscillospiraceae bacterium. GTDB lineage: Bacteria > Bacillota > Clostridia > Oscillospirales > Ruminococcaceae > UBA7477. Next base: position 2,087 of record JAFQLH010000081.1, read on the forward strand.
TGCGATAAGCATTCTCGGTGGAGCAACAACAGTATTGTTGAGAGTGTGAGCGAGGTACTTTTCACCGTTCTCGCCTCTTACTCTGATAGCAAGTCTTCTTGCCTGAGCGTCGCCGAGGTTTGAGCAGGAGCCAACCTCGAAGTACTTCTGCTGTCTTGGAGACCACGCCTCAACGTCAACGCTCTTGACCTTAAGGTCAGCAAGGTCGCCCGAGCAGCACTCAAGTGTTCTTACAGGGATATCGAGTGAACGGAAGAAGTCAACAGAGTTCTGCCAGAGCTTGTCAAACCACATCGGGCTTTCCTCAGGCTTGCAGACAACAATCATTTCCTGCTTTTCAAACTGGTGAATTCTGTACACGCCTCTTTCCTCGATACCGTGAGCGCCTACTTCCTTTCTGAAACAAGGAGAGTAGCTTGTAAGACAGTAAGGAAGCTTTTCCTCAGGTGTGATAGTGTCGATAAATCTGCCAATCATAGAGTGCTCGGATGTACCGATAAGGTAGAGGTCCTCGCCTTCAATCTTGTACATCATGCCTTCCATTTCAGCAAAGCTCATAACACCTGTTACAACCTCGCTTCTAATCATATACGGAGGAATGAAGTATGTGAAGCCTCTGTCAATCATAAAGTCTCTTGCGTAGGAGAGGATTGCAGAGTGAAGTCTTGCGATGTCGCCCATGAGGTAGTAGAAGCCGTTGCCGGAAGTCTTTCTTGCAGAGTCGAGGTCGATGCCGTTTAAGTTTTCCATAATATCAACGTGGTAAGGAACTTCAAACTCAGGAACGACCGGCTCGCCGAAGCGCTCGACCTCAACGTTCTCGCTGTCGTCCTTGCCTATAGGAACAGAGTCGTCGATGATGTTAGGGATAACGAGCATAATCTTCTTGATATCCTCTTCAAGCCTTACCTCGCTTGCTTCGAGTGAAGCGAGCTCCTCAGCAGCAGCCTTGACCTGAGCCTTTACTGCTTCAGCTTCTTCCTTCTGACCCTTTGCCATAAGTCCGCCAATCTGCTTTGAGAGAACGTTTCTCTGATTTCTCAGCTCGTCGCAACGGGTCTTAGCAGCTCTGAACTCAGCGTCGAGCTTTATAACCTCGTCAACGAGCGGAAGCTTGTCGTCCTGGAACTTCTTTTTGATGTTCTCCTTAACGATATCGGGGTTGTTTCTTAAAAACTTAATGTCCAACATAAATAAAATCTGCCTTTCAAAATAAAATTGCTATGTATTTTAAGCCTTGTCGGCCTTTTCTGCAAGCTCTTTCACAAGCTCTTTGAGCTCATCGAGGTTCTTGTAGTCGATTCTGAGCTGTCCCGAGCCGTTTTTACGGCTTACGACCTTTACCTTCTTGGCAAGGTACTCGCTGAGTGAAAGTTCAACCTCGTCGCAGTATGAGTCACGCTCTGCGATTTTTGAAAGCTGCTTTTGAAGCTTTGAGCCGTCGGGCTCTTCGCCCTTTGAAACAAGTCTTTCAGTTTCTCTTACAGACAGGCTCTCGTCGACAATTCTCTGAGCGATTGTGTCACAAAACGCCTTGTCCTCTATTCCTGCAAGCACCTTTGCGTGTCCTGCTGAAATCTTTCCTTCAGACAAAAGCTCAAGGCTCTTGTCGGGGAGATTTAAAAGTCTTAGGGAATTTGCAACAACCGAGCGTGATTTTGAAACCTTCTTCGCAATCTGCTCCTGCGTCATTGAAAACTCATCAATAAGCCTCTTGTAGCCTCTTGCCTCTTCAACGGGGTTAAGGCTTTCTCTCTGCAGGTTTTCGATAAGTGCAAGCTGAGCCGCCTCAAGGTCGGTCATTTCCCTGATAATTACGGGGACTTCTCTCAGTCCTGCTCTCATTGCCGCACGCCATCTTCTCTCACCTGCAACAATTTTATAACCCTGTTCTGTCGGTCTTACTAAAATCGGCTGGAGAATACCGTGCTCCTCCACCGACTGCGCCAGCTCTGAGATTGCCTCGTCGTCAAAAACAGTTCTCGGCTGGTTTCTGTCCGGCTCGATAAGTGCTGTTCTGAGGGTGGAAATTCCGCCCTTCTGCTGACTTTCCGACTTGTCCCCGCCCTTGTCGGAGCTTTCCTTCAAAGGAGCTGTCTGCTCTTTTGCTTCGGGGCTGTCGGAACTGTCAAAGCCGTTATAATCAAAGAGAATATCCATTCCCCTGCCCATTTTCTTTTTCTTCATACTATCCCCTTTTTACTATGCCTTGTTACGTTTTATAATTTCCTTCGCAAGCTCGTCGTAAGCCTTAGCGCCCTTTGACTTCCTGTCGTAGTAAAGGACAGGCTCGCCAAAGCTCGGTGCTTCAGAAAGTGCCACATTTCTCGGGATAACGGTATCAAAGACCTCCTTCTTGAAGTACCTTGAAACCTCCTTTGTGACCTGTTCGGTGAGCTTGTATCTTGCGACGTACATCGTGAAAAGAATTCCCTCGATTTTGAGTGTCGGGTTTGAGGTTCTGCGAATCTGCTTTATCGTATCGACAAGCTCGACAAGTCCCTCAAGTGAGAGAAACTCGCACTGAATCGGGATAAGTGCCGAATCGGCAGCCGAAAGTGCGTTTATTGTGATAAGGTCAAGCGACGGCGGACAGTCGATAAGAATGAAGTCGTAGTCGTCCTTAACCTCGGAAAGCTGTTTTTTAAGCTGCAGCGTTCTCTGCTCAAAGTCAACAAGCTCGATAGCCGCACCTGCGAGAGATTTTGTTGCAGGGATAACGCTTATTCCACGAAACTGTGTAGCAACGATTGCCTCAAAGACCTTGCATTCATCTGTGAGCATCTCGTACGAGGTGTAGCGTATTGATTTTTTGGAAATGCCAAGACTTGTTGTCGTGTTGCCCTGCGGGTCAAAGTCCACGATAAGGACCTTTTTACCTCTCAGGCCGAGTGCCGCAGAGAGATTGACAACGGTGGTGGTTTTACCGACTCCGCCCTTCTGGTTTGACACAGCGATAATGCGTCCCATTTTGTCTGCCACACTCCTTTTTGTGATAAAATCGGCGTCAGGGCATAGCTATCCCCTGTAAATGCCGTCTAATAAGCTCTATTATACCACTTTTTCTCCCGTTTGAAAAGCCCTTTTTTATATTTTTTATAGTATATTTAAAAAAATATATGCAAAGTCGTGTTCGCAGTCGTTCCGGCAACAAAAAAACGGCTCATAAGAGCCGTTTTATTTAGTCTTCAAAGTAGCAACCCCAAGTGTCTTCAGAATGGAATCGGCTGCCGCCGATTACTAAATCTCCTCCATCGAAGCACCATTCGTCTTCTCCGTCACCGTATGAATAATATTTACCCCAGAAGTACAATTCTTTATCATCTGTGAGTTTCCATTCAAATTTTTTGTCCTGTGGGCTTTTAATTGAGGTATACATATTTATTTCCCCGTCGCCGTTATCGTAGAATTTTACAACCCAGCCAATATCGTGACCCTCATACTCGGGAACCTCATACCACGTATTTGCGGTCAGCCTGTTTTCAAGGCTCATAGAGTTAATAAAAACTACGATTAGCACTAAGGCAACTACCGCCACGCCTGAGATTATGGCGATTTTCTTTTTCTTGCCCGAAGATAGCTTTGACAGCTTTTCTATTGGTGACGAGGAAGAGGCGGATGTCTGAGCTTTACTGCCTGAAACTTCGTTTCCGCAACCGTTACAGAACTTCGCTGAATCCTGAATTTCTTTACCGCAATTTGAGCAAAACATATAAAATACCTCCCTTTTTATGAATTATAGCATTCAAATGAATGCAAATCAAGTGCATTCGTTTGAATTCATGCTAAAATCTACTTTATCAACAAACAGGAGGCTTTGAAATTATGTATTTTTACAGAAGAATAAGGGATTTGCGTGAAGACAGCGACTTGTCGCAGGAGGCTGTTGCACACAAGCTCGGTATAACACGCCAGCAGTACCAGCTCTACGAGTCGGGCAAAAGAGAAATGCCGATGCACCTGTTTATAAAGCTTTCAAAAATTTATGGCGTCAGCCTTGATTATCTCGCACAGCAGGAGAGTTAGTATCTTGTAACTTTCCTGCTTTTGTGTTATAATAAATATAACTATGCGAAATCTGAGACAAGGAGTCTTTTTATGAGTACGGTTTGTGCGGTTTCCACTCCGCAGGGTGCGGGCGGAATTTCTGTTATACGAATAAGCGGCGGTGACGCAATCGCAGTTGCTGAGCGAATTTTCAAGCCGTTTGGCAACAAGCAGGTAAGCGAAATGGCAGGCCACACCTGTGTGTACGGCAAGGTTGTAAGCGACGGCGAAACAATCGACGACGCTCTGCTGACGGTGTTCAGAGCACCGAAAAGCTACACGGGTGAGGATACTGCGGAAATTTCCTGCCACGGCGGAATTTATGTAACAAAAGCGGTGCTTCGGGCTTGCCTTAAAAACGGCGCACAGCCGGCACTTGCAGGAGAATTCACAAAGAGGGCATTCCTTAACGGCAAGCTTTCACTCACACAGGCGGAATCGGTTATCGAAACAATAAACGCAGGCGGAAGGCAGTCGCTCAAGAGTGCCAATCTCACAAGAGAAGGCAGACTCTTCAGACAGATTAAAAGCGTGTCTGACGAGCTTGTTACACTCCTCTCACAGCTTGCCGCATGGAACGATTATCCCGACGAGGATATCCCCGCCGTCGAGCAGTCAGCACTTGAAAACACGCTTGACAAGGCGGTTTCAACGCTTAAAGATATAATAACAAATTATGACAGGGGCAGGATTTTCAGAAACGGAATCGACACCGCAATCGTCGGTAAGCCGAACGTCGGAAAGTCTACCCTTATGAATATGCTCCTGGGCTACGAGCGTTCAATTGTCACCGACATCGCAGGCACAACCAGAGATATAGTCGAGGAAAGTGCCGTGGTCGGCGGTGTTACGCTCCGCCAGAGCGATACGGCAGGAATTCACGAAACGGGCGATACCGTCGAGAGTATCGGAGTCGGAAAGGCAAGAGAAAAGCTCTCGCAGGCAGATTTGACGCTCGCCGTGTTCGATAGCTCGCAGGCTCTCACGCAGGAGGACAAGGAGCTTTTAGACTTGCTCCCAAGAGAGAAAACGGTCATAATCCTTAACAAAACAGACCTCTCCCCTGCCCTCAAGGAGTGCGATTTTTCGGGTTTTTCCTACGTCGTCAGCATATCTGCAAAGAACGACGAGGGCTTGCCGGAAATAGAAAACGCTCTGAGCGAAATATTCAGACTGGGCAGCTTTGACGACGGCGGAGTGATTTTTGCAAACGAAAGACAAAAGCTCTGCGCTGACAATTCCCTCTCCTACCTCAGCGAAGCAAGACAGGCACTCGCATTCGGTGAAACGCTCGATGCGGTCACAATTATGATTGACAAGGGCACCGACTACCTGCTTGAGCTGTCGGGCGAAAAGGTCACAGAAGCGGTTGTAGACAAGGTGTTTGAAAGCTTCTGCGTCGGAAAGTAATTGCGAAACAGTGCGAATAATCGCAGTTTTTTGTAATATCACAGTTTCAGCAAAGCGATAGTAGATGTGACACAGCCACATCTATGGGCTTTTCAACGCAAGAGTTTTGCGAAGCAAAACGATAGTAGATGCAACGAAGCTGCATCTATGCGTTCCTTCAACGCAAGAGTTTGCCGTAAGGCAAACGACAGTAGATGTGGCAACGCCACATCTATGTTCTACGTGAAACATTCCTATTCTATTTTTGAACTATACTCCCCTACTTTAAGGACCGGTGATTAAAATGAACGAACTTGAAGCCTTTGATATAGCGGTAATAGGCGCAGGACACGCAGGCTGTGAGGCGGCGCTTGCTTCGGCAAGGCTGGGACTCAAGACCGCCCTGTTCACACTCTCGCTCGACGGCGTTGCGAATATGCCCTGCAATCCGTCAATCGGCGGAACTGCGAAAGGCCACCTCGTGCGTGAGATAGACGCACTCGGCGGCGAAATGGGAAAAGCCGCCGACGCTACCTTTATTCAAAGCAGAATGTTAAACCTCGGCAGAGGCCCTGCTGTGCACAGTATCAGAGTGCAGAGCGACAGAGTGAGATACCACGAGTATATGAAAAAGGCAATCGAGACGCAGGAAAATCTCTATCTCAAGCAGGCAGAAATCACCGCAATTGAGTTTGACGGAAACAAGGTGTCGGGGGTTGTTACAAAGCTTGGCACAAGATATAGTGTAAAAGCGGCAATTGTGTCAACCGGCACATACCTCGGCGGTGAAATCCACGTCGGCACTGTTTCATACCCCGGCGGACCTGATTCTGTCTCCCCTGCTGTCGGACTTACCGAGTCACTTAAAAAGCAAGGCATAACAATCAGACGTTTCAAGACAGGTACTCCTGCGAGAGTCCACAGACGTTCGATTGACTTTGACAGGCTTGAAAGACAGGACGGCGACGAAAAAATCGTCCCACTCTCCTTCTCCACCAAGGGCGAGCTCAAAAATACTGTGCCTTGTTTCGTTGCGTACACCAACGAGGAAACCCACAAGGTAATCCTCGATAACATTGATAAATCGCCTATTTACAGCGGACGAATCAACGCAATCGGTCCACGCTACTGCCCTTCTATCGAGGACAAGATTATGCGGTTCAAGGACAGAGAACGTCATCAGCTCTTTGTTGAGCCGATGGGACTTTCAACCGACGAATTCTATCTCCAGGGTATGTCCAGCTCGCTTCCTGAGGAGGTTCAGCTTGCGTTCCTGCGAACAATCAAGGGGCTTGAAAGAGTTGAAATAATGCGAAACGCCTACGCAATCGAGTATGATTGCTGCGACCCGACCGAGCTTTTGCCGACACTGGAGTTCAAAAAGCTTGACGGCTTGTACGGTGCAGGTCAGTTCAACGGTACAAGCGGCTACGAAGAAGCCGCTGCGCAGGGGCTTGTTGCAGGAATAAACGCTTCTCTTAAGCTTCTCGGCAAAGAGCAGATAATTCTCGACAGGGCTACATCTTATATAGGAACGCTCATTGACGACCTCACAACAAAGGGTTGTTCGGACCCTTACAGAATGCTGACATCAAGAAGCGAATACAGACTTTTGCTTAGACAGGACAATGCTGACATAAGACTGACGCCGCTCGGATATGAAATCGGACTTGTTCCACGTGAAACATACGAGGAATTTTGTCGAAAGCAGGAGCTTATCGCACAGGAAATCGAGAGAGTAAAGCACGTCAACGTGCCGCCGTCAGAGGAGCTTGCGAGATATTTTGAGTCGGTCGGAACGGAGAAAATCACAACAGGCTGCAAGCTTTCACAGCTTATAAAGAGGCCTCAGCTCAGCTATGAGGGGCTTGCGCCGTTTGACAAGGACAGAAAGGAGCTTCCTGACGCTGTAAAGGAACAGGTTGAGCTTCAGATTAAATATGAAGGCTACATAGCAATCCAGCAAGAGCAGGTTGAGGCAATGAGAAAGCTTGAGGCAAAAAAGCTTCCTGCGGATATTGATTACACGCAGATTAAGGGCTTGAGGCTTGAGGCAATCGAAAAGCTTGCGAAGATTATGCCGTTGTCGGTAGGACAGGCGAGCAGAATTTCAGGCGTAAACCCTGCAGACGTGGGCGTTTTACTCGTGTGGCTTGAGCAGAACAGGAGAAAGGCAGGGGAGAATGATGCTTGACGAAAAGAGAATGACCGAGCTGTTCGGGGAAGGCTCAATTGAGCTTTCAAGCGAACAGTTTCAGAGGCTTGACAGGTATGCACAGCTCCTTTGCGAATGGAATGAAAAAATAAACCTCACTGCGATTACCGACAGCGAGGGGATTGAGCAAAAGCATTTTTACGACAGCATTGTGCCGTTTTATATGACAGAGCTTCCGCAGGGAGCGAGCATTATAGATGTGGGAACAGGCGCAGGCTTTCCGTCCTGTCCGCTGAAGGTTATGCGTGACGATGTGAGGCTTACGCTTCTTGACAGCCTTAACAAGCGAATCAACTTTCTGAGGCTTTTGTCCGACGAAATCGGTCTTTCTGCCGAATGCATACACGGAAGGGCGGAGGAGCAGGGCAGGACTCCTGCAATGAGAGAGAAGTTCGACGTTGCGACGGCGAGGGCTGTTGCGAATTTAAGCGAGCTTTGTGAATACTGCCTGCCGTTTGTCAAGGTCGGAGGAATGTTTATAGCGCTCAAGGGCTCGGGCGGAGAAGAAGAGCTTCAAAACGCAAAGAATGCGATAAAGGTGCTTGGAGGAAGGGTAGAGAAGTCAGTTTCCTACAACCTGCCTTGCGGTGACGGAAGAACGCTTATCGTCATCAGAAAAATATCGCAGACACCGACAAAATATCCTCGCAACCGAGGTCAGATGACAAAGAAACCCCTGTAAAATCGGGGGTTTCTTATTTTTATGCCTCTTTGTGTCGATAAGTTCCTTTGATAAAATATGGAAATTTAAAGAGCAATGTGTTATAATGGGTCTGTAAGAAAATGTTATAATTTAAGGAGATGACGCATTATGAACATTACTTTGCAAAAGGTGAAGGAAAAACGGATAGGCGAGATACTTGAGGTAGAAATATCACGCATTGTGCCAAACAGAAACCAGCCGAGAAAGAATTTTGACAGAGACGAGCTTGTTTCGCTTGCCAAGAGCATAGCACAGGACGGTATTCTGCAGCCGCTTACGGTGATAAAGTCGGGCGAGGGCTACGAGCTTGTGGCAGGGGAGCGACGCCTGAGGGCAGCAAAGATGGCTGGGTATTCGAGTGTGCCCTGCATTGTTGTGAATCTTAACATGCAGCAGTCGGCGGTTATGTCGATTGTTGAGAACATGCAGAGGCAGGAGCTTTCGTTCTTTGAGCAGGCGCAGGCGATTGAGAGGCTGACAGGCGAGTGGGGGATGACGCAGGAGGCGGTTGCGAGGCGGCTTGGAATTTCGCAGTCGTCTGTTGCAAACAAGCTGAGGCTTCTGCGTTTGTCTGACGAATGCAGGGCAGAAATTATCCGCCAGGGGCTTACCGAGAGGCACGCAAGGGCACTTCTGAAGCTTGAGGGCGACGAGCAGCGGTTGTTTATGCTTTCAAAGATAGCCGAGAGGGGACTTAACGTTTCAAAGACCGAGCAGGTGATTGAGAGCTTTTTGTCAAAAAAGGCGAGGGAAGAGAGCATAAGGCGGCGCAGTGCGGTTTTCCGTGACATACGACTTTTTATGAACACCGTGAACAAGGCTGTCGAGGTTATGAAGCTTGCCGGAGTTGAGGCAGGCACCAAAAAGACAGAGCATGACGGAGTGATTGAGTTTACCGTGACCATTCCTGTCGGGGAGGCAAGTGTGGGCAGGTAGCTTCGTTTTCCCTTCCGGGAAAACGAAGGAAGGGCTTCGCCGAAGGCGAAGCCCACCCGCCGTGCTTCGCACGGCGGCTACCTGCCCCACAAGGTTTGTCGTAAAACGGCATAAAAAAAGCTTCCCGATTGTACGGGAAGCTTTTTAGGTTTGCTAAATAAGATGCTTACTGCATGTTACCCATATCAACATCCATGTCAACGCCCATAAGTTCAGCGAATTCCTGAGCTGTCATAGCTGTGTAATCGCTTGGGAGTGAGAGCTTGGAAGAATCAACTTCAGCAGCGAGGTAAACAGCTGTGAACTTAGCCTCGTTTGTAACAGGGTCGATGTCAACAGCGCCGATAAGAGCGTCGTCATCGAATACGAAGTAGCCTGTTGAACCGTCGATATCGTAGCACTCAGCAACGTATTCAACGCCGTCGATTGTTACAGTACCTGTGCTGATGTATTCCTGGTTAGTACCTGTGATATCATCTGTTGAAATGAGGGAATCTGTTGTGTCCTCAGTAGCAGTTGTGTCGTGGTAGTACTTCTTGTTTGCTGTGTCAAGGTAGTATGTCTTTCCGTCAGCGTAGAGCATTGTGATTGCCATACCGAACATATCCATCTCAGCGTATGAGTTCTTGCCGTCAGATGTAACGTACATGTAGACTGCAAGGCCGTCCTGTTCAACGTCCATTTCCATTGTCATTGTGCCCTTTTCAAGCTCAGCAACGAGTGCCTCGAAAAGTCTTTCGTCTGTTTCAACTTCGTCACCGAATACGATGCCTTCGCCTGTTGGCTTGTCCGGCTGGTCCGGCTTGTCAGGCTCAGAAGAATCAGGCTCTGAAGAGTCAGGCTCGGAAGAATCAGGCTCTGAAGAATCAGGCTCAGAGGAGTCAACCTCAGAAGAATCAGGTGTTTCAGGCTCAGAAGAATCTGTAGCGGAAGAATCTGCTGCAGAAGAATCTGCTACTGAAGAGCTGTTGTCAGCCTTGCTTGAGCTGTCGTCTTCTGAACAAGCTGTGAGCATTGAGCAGCTCATAGCGAGTGCGAGTAAAAGTGCGAGTGTCTTTTTCATAATTTTTTCCTCCATATAAAATAATGTGGTTTGTTTTTCTTTTTGTAACGATTGTAAAACGCAATGTGTCATTACACAAAAGAATTATATCATTTAATTAAAATGATTTCAATACTTTATTTGACTAAATATCAAGCTACGGAAAATGCATTTTTGTCAGTCTGCACAATTTATGAGCAGAAAATTATCTAAAATGCCCGATTTAACTGCTTGCCGAACGCTTGTTACGAACGTTCCTTGTAGTCCTTCGGAACAGAGAGCTTGCTCTTGTCAGCCGTTGCACTGGCTTCAAAGGTGTAGATTTCGGAGTCTGCCTCAGCGTCCTGCTCCTCAGGGGCAGTAATGCAGGCAAATATATTTCCGTCATCGTCAAACACGAGGTAGTTTAAGTAACCGCCGCCGTCGCCGAACAAATCAGCGTCATAGACTTCGCCCTCGATTTTCACGTCGTAGCTGCCCTTGAACTCGCCCAAATCGTCTATAAAGGTCTGCAGCTCGTCACCCTTTTCGTAGTACATACCGTCGTCCCTATAGAAGGTGTAGGTTTTTTCGTCGGGATACATATAGTAATCTCCGTCCCAGGTACGCAGATTGGCCTGGCTTCCCATGCTCGAATAATCAAGATATGTGTAGATAGCGTCCTCATTGGCTGTGATATACATAGTCAACTCGCCCGTTTCCACAAGCGGATTGGATTTGTCGCCGTATTCCTGCACAATGTTGATTGTACGTTCACCCTTATCCGCCATCTTCTTGATAAGCGCCTCTGAGCGATTCTTGTCTTCCTTCTGCTTTTCGCCGATTTCAAACTTTGTAGAGCTTGTTATTTCGGGGGTTTCCGGCTTGTCATCGTCAGAACAGCCGGAAAGCAGCGAAGCGCTCATAATGAGTGAGAGCATAAGTGCGGTTGCTTTTTTCATTCTGCCTACCTCCTTTTAGGGGTTCGGTTATTCAATTACTCCGACAGGGGAGTTACGGTATTCAACGTACTCCTCCTCGGTCATTTTCTTGTAGTCATCGGGGAGCTTTAGCTTCTTGTCGTTTGCCTCTGCGGCAATAATTGTCGGAATAACTCCGATTTCGCCGCCCTCTTCGAGCTGGATAAGCTGTGCAACAACCGAGCCGTCATCGAAGAAAACAAAGTATGTGAAGCCTGTTTCGTCCTTGTACTTCTCACAGACGTAGTTAGCACCGTTTATAGTAACCTTGTAGGTTCCGAGGTAAGAGGTAGTGCCCGAAAGCTGTGATGTTACGAAGTTTGCAGGGGTTTCAGGAATCGCCATATCGTCGTGGTAGTATCTTTTTTTCTTGTTGTCAAGAACATAGGTACCGCCGTCGTTTGAAAGAACCGCAACCTCATTTCCTGCTATGACAGTCTGAGTGTAGATTTTGTTTCCGCTGTGGGTTGTGTAGAAATACAGCGAAATTTCGCTGTCGGTGGAATCCATAAGAACAGTCTGCTCGCCGCTTGAGTTTATCTTTGCCTCAAGTGCGACAAGCTTTCTTTCGTCAGTTTCAACCTCTTCGCCGAGCGTTACGGATGCATTTGACGGAATGTCGGGCCTTTTCCCTGAAGAACTGCTGTCGTCGTCCTTTGAGCAGGAGCAGAGCATTGTCACGCTCATTATGAGTGACAAGCCCAGTGTGATAGCTTTTTTCATAGCTTTAAGCCTCCGTTACTTCTTCTCTGTGAACCAGTTTGGGATCTCTGTGAAATCCTCGTCTGCTGCAGCTTCGATATAGCCCAGGAGAGTTGTGAGAACGTCAGGGTTCTTTTCGTCTTCGATAAGAATTGCGATAAATCTGTCAGCCTCGTCGTATGCGATGAAGATGTACTCGCCGTCTAACATAACCTTATCAGCAGAGTAGTCTTCGCCATCGATAGTAACCACAGTATCTTCAACAAATTCGCCTGTGAAGTACTTTTCAGCCTTTTCCTTGAGGTCCTTTACAATTGGAAGATAGCCTGCATCCTCTATGTATGTTGCGTCTTCCACGTCAAAGAGGTAAACTCCGTAAGGGCTGTCGAGGAGTGAGAGAATATCTCCGTTAGGGTAATCAGCGTAGTAGTATTCGGCTTCACCGTCTGTTGTGTAGAAGAAGTATGTATACTCGTCATAAGAAAGCTCTAAGTACTGGTTGTAGGTGTATTCCTTGCTGTTTATAATTGCCTTGAGCTCGTCGTATCTGCTTGCAGCAGGCTCGTCAGGTTCGTCAGGCTCATCAGGCTCTTCGCCTCTGATGTTAGCAAAAAGCTCCTGGTAGTTAGCGTGAGCCTCTTCGTATGGAATTTCCTCGTAGTCGGAAGGGATTTCATAAGAGTAATCTTCATATTCAACGTAGAATGCTATATCACCGATTTCGCCAATCATTTCGCCGCCTTTGAGAAGTGAAATCCGCTTTGTATAGGCTTCGTCATATACCAGGTAGAGGTATTCGCCCTCAAGCTCGAAGCATTCAGCAACATACTCTTCGCCGTCGATTGTGATTTCAACAGTCTCTATATACTCGCCGTAGTCAGGCATTGTCTGATAGTGTTCAAGAATTTCCTTTTCGCCAAGGTCAGGGAATTTCTCTCCTTCAGGGAACAGAGCGTAGGTCTTGTTGATGTCATCGAGAACATAAACCTCGTTTGATTCACGCTTGTTGAAGATTGTAAGCTTCTTGCCTTCGATATCATAAATACAGTAGGAGTGGTCGCCTTTAAGGTAGCAGGAAATTATCATTTCAATTCCGTTTACTGATGTAGTGCATGCAAAAGCAATTTTGTCTTCCTTGAGGTCTTCAGCGAACTTTTCCCACTTTGAAGAATCTGCTGAGAGTGTATCACCGAAGCTGATATCGTGTCCTGCGATAGAAACGCTGTGGTTGATATCAGACTGTGGCTTTGAAGAATCGTCCTTCTTGCTGCTGTCGTCGTCTGAGTCAGGTGTCAAAGGACGCAGAACCATAGATGAGTTTCCTGAGCCTGCCGATGAGTCCTTGTCCTTCTTGCTGCTGTCGTCGTCCTCCGAACAAGCACAGAGCATCGACATACTCATGATGATTGAAAGACTGAGTGCGATAGCTTTTTTCATAGCTTTAAGCCTCCGTTACTTCTTCTCTGTGAACCAGCTTGGGAACTCTGTGAAATCCTTGTCTGCTTCAGCTTCGATAGAGCCAGGGAGAGTTGTGAGAATGTCAGGGTCCTTTTCATCTTCGATAAGAACTGCGACAAATGTGTCATCCTCGTCGTATGCGATGAAGATGTATTCGCCGTCTACCATAACCATATCAGCAGAGTAGTATTCGCCTTCGATAGTAACCTCAGTTTCTTCAACAAAGTCGCCTGTGAAGTACTTTTCAGCCTTTTCCTTGAGGTCTGTTACAGTCGGAAGATAGCCTGCATCCTCCATGTATGTTTCGTCTTCCTCGTCAAAGAGGTAAACTCCTTCAGGGCTGTCGAGGAGTGAGAGAGTATCTCCGTTAGGGTACTCAGCGTAGTAGTATTCAGCTTCACCGTCTGTTGTGTAGAAGATGTATGTATACTCGTCATAAGAAAGCTCTAAGTACTGGTCGTAGGTGTATTCCTTGCCGTTTATAATTGCCTTGAGCTCGTCGTATCTGCTTGCAGCAGGCTTGTCAGGTTCGTCAGGCTGTTCACCGTTTATGCCTGAGAAGAGCTCCTGATAGTTAGCGTGAGCCTCTTCGTATGGAATTTCCTCGTAGTCGGAAGGGATTTCATAAGAGTAATCCTCGTAGTCAACATAGACTGCCATTTCACCGAGCTCGCCAATCATTTCTCCGTCGCAGAGGAGAGATACAAACTTTGTATAGTCCTCATCAAATACGAAATAGAGGTATTCGCCCTCAAGCTCGAAGCATTCAGCAACAAGGCTTTCGCCGTCGATTGTGATTTCAACAGCCTCTACAAAATCGCCGTATTCAGGCATTGACTGATAGTGCTCAAGGATATCCTTTTCGCCAAGGTCAGGGAATTCCTCTCCTTCAGGGAACAGAGCGTATGTCCTGTTGGTGTCATCGAGAATATAAACCTCGTTTGATTCACGCTTGTTGAAGATTGTAAGCTTCTTGCCTTCGATATCATAAATATAGTAGGAGCGGTCGCCTTTGAGGTAGCAGGAGATTGTCATATCTACTCCCTCTACTGAAGTGTAGCCTTCAAATGCAATCTTGTCTTCCTGGAGTGTAGCGTCGAGCTTTTCCCACTTTGAAGAATCTGCCGAAACTGTATCACCGAAGCTGATATCGTGTCCTGCGATAGAAACGCTGTGGTTGATATCAGACTGTGGCTTTGAAGAATCGTCCTCTGATGAGTCATCCTTCTTGCTGTCGTCGTCTGAGTCTGGTGTCAGAGGACGCAGAACCATAGATGAGTTACCTGAGCCTGCTGATGAGTCCTTGTCCTTCTTGCTGCTGTCGTCGTCCTCCGAACAAGCACAGAGCATCGACATACTCATGATGATTGAAAGACTGAGTGCGAGTGCTTTTTTCATAGTTTTTCCTCCATATAATATGTTGTTTGCTTAATAAAATATTGCTCGCTCTGCCGACAAGTAGGTCTTATCGGCACAGAGAGCAATTGCCGTCACAGAAAACTGCGACGGCAGGTGCATAAATTGTGAAATTATTCTTCAAAACTGCCGAACATATATTCCAGGTACTCATCCTCAGTCATTTCTGTGTAACCGCTAGGAAGCTTGAGCTTGGACTCTTCAACATCCTCAGTTACAGTCATAGGGAAGAACACGTTTTCGCCATCAACGATTGTAAGAGCAGCGATAACAGAGCCGTCTTCAAAGAATACGAGGTAGGATTCTGTTCCTTCTTCGTCAACAAACTTTTCAGCGTCGTACTTCTTTTCGTCGATTGTGAAATCATATGTACCGGAGTATTCGCCGATGCCTTCGAGAACCTCGTCAACCTGGCTTTCCTGTTCGGTTTCAACGTCTGTTTCAGGCTGCTTGTAGTACTTCTTGAGGTCGTCAACGATTGTGTATGTGCCGTCCTTTGTTTCAAGGTTTGCCATTGTGACACCGAACATAACCATTTCTACGTATGTTGACTCACCGTCAGAGGTGCTGTAAACAGACATTGACATACCATCCATTTCGTATGTTACGTCAACAGTGTGCTTGCCGGATTCGTTTGTCTTCTTCTGAATTTCTTCAGTATACTTTGTATCCTTGTCCTGCTTTTCGCCGAGCTCATACTTTGAAGAAGCTGTGATAGTAGGCTTCTTTGCCTTTTCTTCCTTTGATGAGTCGTCCTTGTCGCCGCAGGATGCGAGCATTGTTGTGCTTGTTACGAGTGCAAGCATAAGTGCGAGAATCTTTTTCATTGGTAATATCCCCCTATAAATATAGTTGTTAAAGGTAAATACTCTTTACCTTTACATAATAACATATAGCCAAAAGCTTTTCAACTGACAAATTACACAATGTTTTTATCAGAAAGCCCTGATGAATATTGCATATGTCACAAAATTAGCGTGATTTAGCAGTAAATTAACCTAGTTCTTGAGAGACTGCATAGGAGCAGGAATCTGTCCGCCGCGGTTTATGAACTTTGAAGCTGAAGCAGTCTTGAGAGGCATAACAGGGCCGCAGCCGAAAAGTCCGCCCCAGTCGAGCTCCTCGCCGACCTCCTTGCCGATGGCAGGGATAATTCTTACAGCGGTTGTCTTTGAGTTTACCATACCGATAGCAGCCTCGTCGGCTATGATAGCAGCGATTGTGTCAGCCTGCGTATCGCCCGGAACGACAATCATATCAAGACCAACAGAGCAAACGGCGGTCATTGCTTCGAGCTTTTCGATACAGAGCACTCCGCTCTTTGCGGCATCAATCATACCTGCGTCCTCTGAAACAGGGATAAACGCACCCGAAAGTCCGCCAATCTTCGAGCAAGCCATAACTCCGCCCTTCTTTACGGCGTCGTTTAAGAGTGCGAGGGTAGCAGTCGTACCGTGTGTGCCGCACTGCTCAAGACCGATTTCCTCCAAGATATGTGCAACGCTGTCGCCGACTGCAGGAGTCGGAGCGAGTGAAAGGTCAACAATGCCAAACGGCACTCCCAGACGCTTTGAAGCGAGCTGACCTACAAGCTGACCTACCCTTGTAATCTTGTAGGATGTCTTCTTTATGATATTAGCAATCTCTGTGATGTCGGCGTCCGGGTACTTGGCGAGTGCAGCTCTTACAACACCCGGTCCCGAAACACCTACGTTAATCATACAGTCAGGCTCTCCGACACCGTGGAAAGCTCCCGCCATAAACGGATTGTCTTCAACTGCGTTGCAGAAAACAACGAGCTTTGCCGCACCGAAGCAAGCCTTATCAACCGTCTTTTCAGCACACTCACGGACAATTTTGCCCATAAGCTTGCAGGCGTCGAGGTTGATACCTGTCTTTGTTGAGCCGACGTTTACAGACGAGCAGACTCTCTCTGTGCATGCGAGTGCCTCAGGGATAGAGTTTATAAGCTCCATATCACCTGCTGAGAAGCCCTTCTGCACAAGTGCGGAATATCCGCCGATGAGGTTTACTCCGACTGCCTTAGCCGCCTTGTCCATAGCAATCGCAAATTTTACAGGACTGCACTTGCAGGCAGCGGACACGATAGCAATCGGTGTAACTGAAATTCTCTTGTTTATAATAGGAATACCAAGCTCCTTTTCGATTCCTTCACCGACAGAAACGAGGTCCTTGGCACAGGTAGTAATCTTGTTGTACACCTTCTCGCACGCCTTGTCGATGTCGCTGTCGATACAGTCGAGCAGGGAAATACCCATAGTTATTGTACGAATGTCGAGACACTCGTCCTGAATCATTCTTATAGTTTCAAGAATGTCGTAAGCGTTAATCATAGCTTTACTCCTTTGTATTGTACTATTATAATATATATAGCACTAGATGTGGTGCATGCAGTTGAAAATATCCTCGTGCATTGTGTGGATTGAGAGGTTTTCCTCCTTGCCAAGCTGAGTCATAGCGTCAGCAAGCTCTGCAAAAGGTTCGTTGAGCTTTGACAGGTCAACGAGCATAATCATACAGAAGAGGTCCTGCAGGATAGACTGTGTAACCTCGATTACGTTTGCGTTGTACTGTGCACACTTTGAAGAAACCTTTGCGAGGATACCTACTGTATCCTTTCCGATAACGGTGATAATAGCTCTCATAAAAACAAATCCTTTCTTTAATAAATATAGTCAACACCATTATAACACATTTTATCACTCCGCTACAAGCCCCATTATTACAAAATTGCATATAATCCGCCTTTACTTTTTTGTGTAATTGTGTTATACTAATCTCGAATTTTGAAAACAGCAAACGAAAGGAGCTTTCTTATGACACAGGGAGTAAGAGGACTTATCGACTGTCATACACATACACAGTTTTCTGTTGACAGCGAGGCTGATATAAGAAAAATGATTGAAAGAGCGATTGACTTAGGTCTTGCCGCCTATGCAATAACAGACCACTGCGAAGCAAACCGCTGGTATCCTAAGGAGTACTACGGAGACGTTAAGGTCTATCCTTATTTTGATTCGGGAAAGGACTACGAGGCGTCAGTTTCAGAGATAACAAGGCTCAAGGCTGAATACGGCGGCAAAATCAACCTCATCTGCGGAACAGAGCTAGGTCAGGCGCAGGAGTTTCCCGAAATTGCCGAGAATGTTCTGCGTGACGAAAGGCTGGACTTTATGATTGGCTCTCTCCACCAGCTTCCCGCAACAGAGGATTTTGCACTTATGGACTACTCTTTGCTTGTGCAGAGCGACATAGACAAGCTTATGGACAGATACTTCGAGGGGATTTATGAGCTTTGCAGGTGGGGAAAATTCGATATCTTAGGCCACCTCACCTATACGCTTCGCTATATCGAGGGCGAAAACGGCTTTAAGGTGAATATGAAAAAGTATGACGAGATTATCGCAGAAAGCTTCAGAGAGCTTGCTCAAAAGGACAAGGGCATCGAAATCAACACCTCAGGTCTGAGGCAGGCGTACGGCAGGGCTTTTCCTGAGGAAAACTACGTCAAGCTCTTCAAGGATATGGGCGGAGAGATAATTTCCCTCGGCTCTGATGCACACTTTGTCGAGCATCTCGGTGCTAATATCGCCGACGGAGCAAGGATTGCAAAAAGTGCAGGCTTTGACAGAGTTGCGTATTTTGTAAAGCACAAGCCACAGTTTGTTTCACTCGGCTAAGGGTAAAACGGTGAAGATTGTGTGAAATATATTTTACCCTCCTTGATTTATATAAGGCGTTGTGGTATATTATATAGGTGCAGGAAGTTGAAATTTTAAAGGAGGCAGGCAGATGGCTGACTACACAGGTAAGAAGTGTATAGTGTGTGACAGGTCTTTTTCAAGAGATGACGACATCGTCGTTTGTCCCGACTGCGGAACACCGTATCACAGAGAATGTTACCTTGAAAAAGGTGAGTGTATAAATTATGAGCTTCACGAAAACGGCGGCTCGTGGAGTGAGGAGCAGCAAAGTGACAGAACGGAGTTTTCCACCGATGACGCTATAAAGTGTCCGAGATGCGGAACTGAAAACCCTCCGAAGACGCTGTTCTGCGAAAGCTGCGGACTTCCGCTTGGTATGAAAACAAGCGGTGCACAGCAGGGCTTCAATGACGTAAACGGTCAGAATATGAACGCAGGTCCGATGGGTATGGGACCGATGGGCATGGGTCCGATGGGAATGGGGCCTATGGGTATGCCGTTTGTGCAGACTCAGAAGGTTACACCCGATACTGACTTTGACGGAAATACAGCAGGCGAGTATGCAAGCTACGTCGGACAGAACAGGCTGTACTTCCTTACACAGTTTTTAAAGTTTTCAAAGACAAAGTCGAAAAGCTCGTTCAGCTTCGTGGGATTTTTGTTCCCTGAATATTATTTCTTCTACAGAAAGATGTACGGAAAGGGAATACTCATATTCCTGCTGACGCTTTTAATCTCTATACCGAGTATGATAATAACCTTCAATGTCGATTATATAGACAAGGTTTTCGGCTCGGCTGAAATGTTTGCTCCGCTTCTCAATGACGTAAGTCTCAAGTCGGAGCTTCTCAACAGATTGTACGATGTTTGCTGGGTAGGCTCGTGGGTGCTGCAGATTGTCTGCGGAATCTTCGTAAACTTCTGGTACTACAAGCAGGCGAAGAAGACCATTGAAAAGGCGAAGGAAAAGGCACAGGACGACAAGAACGAGGCGACAAGGATTATCACCGAAAAGGGCGGTACAAGTGTCGGCGCTATGATTCTTTCAATATGCCTGCATACAGCACTTACAGTAGCTGTGCTGCTCGCTGTCAAGTACAGAAGCACAATTCTGGGCTGGTTTTAAGCAGTTTTGAAAAATTGAAAAAAGCTGTTGACAAGCAAGAATCACTGTGATATAATAAATAGGCTAGCCGCATAAGGGCGGCAGCAAGTCCTTGCTCGTATCAATGTACGGGCGTAATCCAAAAGGAGGTGTAAGAGTAATGGCAAAGCTTAACGAAAAGTACGAAGCTATGGTCGTTTTCAGCGCGAAGAACGGCGAGGAGGCTGTTAAGGAGCTTACCGCAAAGTTCGACGAGATGATTAAGGCTGCTGCAACAGACGTTGAAATCAACGAATGGGGCAAGAGAAAGCTCGCTTATGCTATTAACTACGAAACAGAAGGCTTCTATGTAATCTGGAACTTCACTTCTGCAACAGATTTCCCTGCAGAGTTTGAAAGAGTCCTCAGCATTACTGACGGTGTACTTCGTTTCATGGTTACAGTTGCGTAATCGACGGGTTAAAACGACGGAAAGGGTGAATTAAATGCTGAACAGAGTTATTTTGATGGGAAGAATTACAAGAGACCTCGACCTGAGACAGACACAGGGCGGTACATCTGTATTGTCATTTACAGTGGCTGTTGACAGAGCACCTGCAAAACAGGGCGGCGAGCGTCAGACTGACTTTATTAACTGTGTTGCATTCGGTCAGAGAGCGGAGTTTATTTCCAGATACTTCGGCAAGGGCAGAATGATTGCTATCGAAGGAAGCATCAGAACAGGTAGCTACGACAGAGACGGTCAGAAGCACTATACAACCGATATATGGGTTGATTCAGCATCCTTCACAGGTGAGCCAAGACAGGAAGGCAGCTTTGAAAGAAGCTACTCAAACAGCGATTCACAGGGCTCATACCAGCAGAACAGACCTGCTCAGAATAATTTCACAAGCGCTCCTAACAACAGCGATATCGACATAGGCTCACTCAGTGACTATGAAGAGGCTATCGGTGACGAGGACGTGCCTTTCTAAACAACAAGAAATTATCTCAAAAACGCTGAAAAAGGAGGAAATTCTTCATGGAAAGAACAGCTAATGGCAGACCACAGAAGAGAGCTCGTAAGAAGGTTTGCATGTTCTGTGTAGACAGAGCTGAAAAGATTGATTACAAGGATATCGCTAAGCTCCGCAAGTGCATGACAGAGAGAGCAAAGATTCTCCCTCGCAGAGTTACAGGCACATGTGCATACCACCAGAGAGAGCTTACAGCAGCTATCAAGAAGGCAAGACACGTTGCCCTCATTCCTTATACTGCTGAATAATCTTTGAATAGAGCAATCAGGAAGGCTGTATCAGTAAATGATGCAGCCTTTGTTAATTGCCTCTCAAGGCCCTTGGGAAATAAGAGGCGGCTTGGGTGGTTTATTTTAAGTGTTGCAAAGGCGAGTGTATTTTGGTATAATTTCATTGTAGTATGTTAAAACGGTGAGACTATACCAAAGTAAATTCCCCGACGGGTTTCATATAAAGGAGAAGAGAATGGAAAACGAAATGAACAGAATGACAAAGGACGGCCTCGAATCAGGAAAGTATATCCTTCCTTGTATAGCAACAAGGGATATCGTCGTATTCCCGAATATGACAATGCACTTTGATGTCGCAAGAGAACGCTCCCTCAACGCTGTTAATGCCGCAATGAAGGGCGACAGACGTATCTTCCTGACAGCACAGAAGGATGTCAGAGTCGAAGAGCCATATATAAATGATGTCTATGAGTACGGCGTTGTCGCACAGATAAAGCAGGTCGCTAAAAGCTCTGAAAATGTCTCAAGAGTGTATGTTGAGGGTATCTGCAAGGCAAGACTTGAAAAGCTGTACGCTACTGACGACAATATGCTCGAATGCAGAATAAACCTTGTGCCGAATTACGCTAAGAGCAAGGCTGACGAAGCGACTCTCTCTGCCCTGCAAAGAGAGGTAAAGAAGCTGTTCCGTGAGTATTATGATGTTGTCGGAAGAATGCCAAAGGAGCTTCTTGTCCTCGTGCATACAGCACCTAATGCCATCGCACTCTTTGAAAGCGT
The DNA here is from genome assembly GCA_017396665.1 of Oscillospiraceae bacterium. Classification (GTDB taxonomy): domain Bacteria; phylum Bacillota; class Clostridia; order Oscillospirales; family Ruminococcaceae; genus UBA7477. The sequence goes on from JAFQLH010000081.1 coordinate 23,810, forward strand.
TGCGCATAACCTCTTTATCTCAACACCTGAAAGACAGACTTTGCTTGAAGCTCCGACTGTTGAAGAAAAGCTCGAGTTCTTGGCATCCGTGCTGTCCAAGGAAATCGCAGTTATGTCGATTGAAAAGGATATCCAGGAGAAGGTTGCGGTTCAGTTTGACAGAATGCAGAGAGAAGCATACCTAAGAGAACAGATGAGAGCTATCTCTGACGAGCTGGGCGAAAGTCTCAGCGAAGAGGACGAGTTCGGCGAGGACGATAGGCTTTACAGGGAAATCCTCGCACTCAATCTGCCTGAGGAGTACCAGGACAAGCTGTTTTCAGAGCTTCGCAGAATGAGAAAGCTCCCGTCTGCTTCACAGGAAGCAGGACTTATTGCCGAATACCTCGAAACCTGTATCGCTCTGCCGTGGCATAATCTCGACGAGGGTACATATGACGTCGAAAAGGCACAGGCTATTCTCGACAAGGACCACTACGGACTTAAAAAGGTCAAGGAAAGAATTATAGAAACTATCGCAGTAAAACAGCTCTCACCGCTGTCAAAGGGACAGATTATCTGTCTGTACGGACCTCCGGGTGTCGGTAAAACCTCTGTCGGAAGGTCTGTCGCAAGGGCGCTTGGCAGAAAGTATGTAAGAGTGTCACTGGGCGGTGTAAACGACGAGGCTGACGTCAGAGGTCACAGAAAGACCTATGTCGGAGCTATGCCGGGAAGAATCATCGACGCTATAAAGCGTTGCGGAGTGAGAAACCCCGTTATGCTTCTCGACGAAATCGACAAGCTCACAAGCAATTCCCGCGGCGACCCTGCAGCAGCACTTCTTGAAGCACTCGACTCAGAGCAGAACAAGGAGTTCCGTGACCACTATATAGAGTTGCCGTTTGACCTGTCTGCAGTAACATTTATTACAACCGCAAACAGCCTCGATACCATCCCTGCTCCGCTGCTTGACAGAATGGAGATTATTGAGCTTTCAAGCTACACAAGAGAGGAAAAGTTCAACATCGCCAAAAAGCACCTCGTTCCTAAGCAGATGAAGGAAATGGGCATTAAGGCTTCGCAGGTTACATTCAATAAAACCGCTATATATAAGCTTATTGATTCCTATACCAAGGAAGCAGGCGTAAGACAGCTCGAAAGAGAAATCGCTTCGCTCCTGCGAAAGGCGGCTGTAAAGCTTGTCAGGGGCGAGTGTCAGAAGATAAGCTTTTCCGGCAAGAATGTCGCTGAGTACCTCGGTGCCGAAAAGTTCAGAGAGGATATCGCAAGTGCCAAGAACCAGATTGGTGTCGTAAACGGACTCGCATGGACCTCGGCAGGCGGAGTGCTTATGCCACTTGAGTGTATTACACTCGACGGAAAGGGCAGAGTAGAAACAACAGGCTCGCTCGGTGACGTTATGAAGGAAAGCGCCAAGATTGCTATAAGCTATTGCAGAAGCGTCTGCGACAAGTACGGTATAGATAGCGACTTCTACGAGAAGAAGGATATCCACATCCACGCACCGGAGGGCGCTGTTCCCAAGGACGGCCCGTCAGCAGGCGTAACGCTCGTTACCTCGCTTATATCGGTGCTGTCGGGTAAGCCTGTAAGATGCGACGTTGCTATGACAGGTGAGGTAACTCTCACAGGCAAGGTTCTCGCAATAGGCGGACTCCGTGAAAAGACAATGGCTGCGTACAAGAACGGCATAAAGACTGTTATCGTTCCTAAGGCGAATATGCCTGACCTTGAGGAAGTTGACGAAAAGGTAAAGGAAGGCTTAGAGTTTGTGTTCGCAGAGAAAATAAGCGACGTGCTTGATGCTGCGCTCGCTTAGATTGGGAGAAGACATAATATGAATTTTAATAAGGCAGAATTTGAAAGGGCGTACGGCCTCGCAGAACAGCTCCCGCCGTCAGAAAAGATTGAGATTGTATTTGCCGGCCGCTCAAACGTCGGAAAATCCTCGCTGATAAACAAGCTGTTCAACAGAAAAAACCTCGCAAGAGTAAGCTCCGTTCCGGGAAAAACCGCTACGGTCAACTTCTACTCCTGCGAAAATGTCCACCTCGTTGACCTGCCGGGCTACGGCTTTGCAAAGGCGGCGAAGGGCGAAAAGATAAGATTCTCCCAGCTCGTCGGGGGCTACCTCGGTGACACGGAGAGAAATATCGGGCTTGTTATACAGCTTGTCGATATGCGTCACGCACCGTCAAAAGAGGATGTACAGATGATAAACTACCTCATCGACGAGGAGCTTCCGTTTGTTATCGCCTTCACCAAGGCGGACAAGCTCAATAAAACCGAGAGGGAAAAGCGACTTTCGGCGTATCCGTCGGAGATTCCTTGCTTTGAGGATATAACCTGGGTTACAACCTCGTCGGAAAACGGCGAGGGAGTTGACACGCTCAGAGAGTTTATAGAGTCTGTCGCAGAGGAGGACGAGCCGGTTGAAGAATAAAATCTATGCCGTAATAGCCGTATGCTATGCTGTGGTCGGCTTCTTTCTGTTTAATCCCCTGTATGTAGGTCTTGACCTTATGGGAGTTATCTCCGAGGAGGCAAACCGTGACGAAAAGGTAATCGGCGGAATAATTCTCTGCTGTACAGCGATAGGACTTCTGCTTCTGGAAATAGGCGTGTTCGTGTCGCTCAGGTCGCTCAAAATCAAGAAAAAGCCGTTTCTGCTGTCCTCGCTTCTGCCGATTTTTGTGATGCTTTTGCTAAGAGGCGTGTACGCAGTGCTTCAGACCTGGGGATAAATTTTTCAGAATTTAAAGTAAAAAAGCGAAAAACACTTTACTTTCACAAACTAATGTGTTAAAATAGCCTTGAAGAAATATTTTACCGAAAGGAACGGTATTTATGAAGGAAAAGCTTGAAATTAAGAATCTCGACGACCTCTATAAAGCAGTGCTGTGCCTCGAAAGTGTCGAGGAATGCAGACTGTTTTTCAAGGATTTGTGCACAATCCCTGAGCTCAAGGCGCTCTCACAGCGTTATCAGGTTGCGAGAATGCTTACTAAAAACTATGTCTATAATGATATCGTGCAGGAAACAGGTGCTTCAACAGCTACAATAAGCCGTGTAAACCGCTCACTTTCATACGACGGAGCAGGCGGATACGGTATTGTTTTCTCACGTCTTGACGAGCAGGAAGGCGAAGCAAAATAAGATGTGCGAAAAAGAAAGTACACAGTACAGCCATTTTGCGAGGTTCTATGACCTTTTGCAGAGTGACGTAAACTATGACGAAATCGCAGGCTTTTATAGCTGTCTTATTAAAAGATACGGCAAAACGGGCGGAACACTTTTGGACCTCGGCTGCGGAACGGGCTCGCTTTCTGAAAGAATGTGCGAAAAGGGCTATGACGTTATCGGCGTGGACCTTTCAAGCGAGATGCTCTCTGTCGCATATAATAAAATGTGCGAAAAGGAGCTGGAGATTCAGTATGTCTGCCAGGATATGACCTCGCTTGAGCTGTACGGAACTGTCGATGTTATGGTGTCGGCTCTCGATTGCCTCAATCATTTAGACGGCGAAAAGGCTGTGAAGAAAACCTTCGCAAAGGCTTTTGAATACCTAGAGCAGGGCGGTCTGCTTATCTTTGATGTGAATACCGCATATAAGCATAAGGAGCTGCTTGGCGATAATGTCTATGTCTTTGAGCAGGAAGGACTTTTCTGCTGTTGGCAGAACTTCTACAACGAGGAGGACGACAGCGTCGATATCTGCCTCGACTTCTTCGAAGAGCAGGAGGACGGCTCGCATCTGAGATTTTCAGAGGAATTTACCGAAAAGGCGTACCCGCTTGACAGTATAAGCGAGTGGCTGACAGAGGCTGGCTTTGAGCTGATTGGTATGTATGACGGCTTCAGCGACACACCTGCCGATGAGCTTTGCGAAAGAGCCGTGTTCTGTGCAAGAAAAAAATAGTGCAGGAAGGATTATATAATGGGTAGAATAGTCAGAACAATCTCAAAGGACGCTTCCGTTGTCTGCAGCGCAATCGACGGAAAGGATATAGTGTCTGAAATTGAGCGTATACATAAAACCTCAGCCGTTGTAACTGCCGCACTCGGCAGACTCTCAATGGCTGCTTCACTCATGGGCTTCGGGCTCAAGGGCGAAAAGGATTCTATTACTATAAGACTAAACGGCGGCGGCCCGACAGGTAGCCTTATCGCTGTTGCCGATTCGTTCGGCAACGTCAAGTCTTATGTACAGAACCCTGTCGTTGAAATTCCGCTTAACCAGTTCGGAAAGCTCGACGTCAAGGGCGCTGTAGGTACAAACGGCTACCTCGGTGTCGTTAAGGACTTGGGACTTAAAGAGCCGTACAGCGGTCAGGTTCCGATTGTCTCAGGCGAAATTGCCGAGGATATTACAAATTACCTCGCAACAAGTGAGCAGGTTCCGTCTGCGTGTGCCCTCGGAGTGCTTGTAAACCCTGACCTCACAGTTGCTCAGGCAGGTGGCTTTATCGTGGAGCTTCTGCCGTTTGCCCCTGAGGAGGTTGTTACAACAATTGAGGAAAATATAAAGAAGATGTCTTCTGTCACAACGCTTCTCTCAGAAGGAAAGAGCGTCGAGGATATCGCTATGATGGCTCTCGACGGCCTGGAACCAAACGTCCTCGATGACTTCAAGGTGAGTTATCGTTGTACCTGTTCAAGAGAAAAGGTCGAAACTGCCCTCATAAGTACAGGCAAGGAAGAGCTTCTCGATATGGCAAAGGACGAGCAGACACAGGTTGAATGTCACTTCTGTGACAAAAAATATGTGTTCACATCCGCTGAAATTATGGCACTTTGCGAAAAAGCCTCTCAAAACTAAATTTTTTTGAAAAAGTGCTTGACAAATGTTTTTGAATGTTGTATAATAAATTTCGTCGCTGGAGAACATAAGCTTTAGCGACAACGTGGGAGCATAGCTCAGCTGGGAGAGCATCTGCCTTACAAGCAGAGGGTCATAGGTTCGAGCCCTATTGTTCCCACCATTTATCTCTGAAGGATTCTTCGGAGATTATGGCCTGGTAGTTCAGCTGGTTAGAACGCCGCCCTGTCACGGCGGAGGTCGTGGGTTCGAGTCCCATCCAGGTCGCCATATTTTGCGGATTTAGCTCATCTGGTAGAGCGCCACCTTGCCAAGGTGGAGGTAGCG
>JAFQLH010000082.1 GCA_017396665.1 Oscillospiraceae bacterium
CTTACCGCTCCCTCCATAAAGGCTTTTACTTTTGAATTTGCAAGCTTTGAAAGATAAACTGCTGTAAAAAAGCCTATGGGAACTCCGATAAGAATTGCTCCTGCTGTTCCGTAAACGCTGGTTAAGATAAAGGGCAGTATCCCATAGCTTGGCTCTGTGGCTGTTGACGCCCACTTCGTGCCAAAAAGAAAGTCGAAAAGTCCGATTTCTGTTATAGCAGGAATGCCTGAAATTACGAGATATATTGTGATAAGCAATACACAGCCGACTGTCAGCAGTCCGAGTATAAGAAATACACCGTGAATGGCTCTTTCAATCATTTTATTCTTCTTCATAGGTTTACTCCATATATGGCATTATGCGACGTTTTGCCGCATTGCCTTTGATGTATTCTTAATTAGCTGCTACAACGCCAGCTGAGGAAATTGCCCCTCTTGCGTCTTCTGATGTTATGTAGTCGAAGAACTTCTGTGCACTTTCTGAAAGCTCTGCGTCTGTTTTTGTTACAAGCACAAACGGACGCTGGACAACGTAACTGCCGTCCTTGATTGTATCCTCTGTAGGAGCTACGCCGCCCACTGTCAGCATCTTAACTGTATCCTTTACAGATGCTACTGATGCGTAGCCGATAGCTGAAGGATTGCCTGCAACAGTTGTGATAACATCGCCTGTGGAAGTAAGCTCCTGGCGGTACTTGCAGTTATCTTCTGTGTCAGTGATAGACTCAAAGCCGTCACGGGTACCGCTTCCTGCTTCTCTGCCGATAAGCACGATTTCGCTGTCATTGCCGCCGATTTCGCTCCAGTTCTTGATTTCACCGGTATAAATCTTTGCGATTGTTTCAACGTCAAGGTCGGAAATCGGGTTTTCAGGGTTTACGATGATTGCAATTCCGTCATATGCGAGGATTGTAGCTGTGAGGCCCTGTGCCTTTTCCTCTTCCTTGAGGTCTCGGCTTGAAAGTCCTATATCACAGCTTCCAGAGGCTACTGCCTTGATACCCGAGCCTGAACCTGTCGGGTTATATGTAACTGTAATTCCTGTGTCATTTTCAAAGGTTTCACCTAATACACCAATAACCTTTTCCATTGATGTTGAGCCGTCTGTTGCTACAGAATCCTTTTCAGATGAACAGCCTGCGAAGGTGGTGCACATAACAAGTGCTGCGGCAAAAATACTGATAATCTTTTTCATAAATACAAGTCCTTTCAGATGTAAAGTTGTTTGTTGCTTGTTGTTTGTTTACATCTGAATTATACCGCTTCAAAGTAAAGTCAGGAAGATGAGTTTTGTAAAATCTGTGTCAAATTTAACGGATTCGCTTTAAACATATTTTCGATAGAATAAAAAAAGCAGTACCGCTTGATTGCGATACTGCTCTGTTATTGTTATATTGTCCCGAACCATTTTGATGCAGTTTTATGGTGGGGCTTAAACTATGCTTTATTATCCGATGAAGCTCTGAACCCAATAGTGCTTATAAGGGTCACTTGAATCGTACACATAGCCGACTCCGAGCTTTGTATATTTTGAATTGAGCATAGCTTCTCTATGGCCTTGGGTAGAGTTCTTCCACGCTTCAACTACCTCTTCAGGCGTAGCCTGTCCTGCTGCGATATTCTCGCCTCTTGCAAAATATTTCGTACCTAAGGAAAAGCCTGCGGCATCGAACGCTGTATAACAGCTTGAGCCGTCGGGACGAGTATGAGAGAAGACTTCTGTAAGCTCGTTTGCTCTTAACATTGAAACTGCGGTAAGGTTTACGTCGAGGGTGAGCGGTGCGACACCGTTTTCTGCTCTGAACTCATTTGTAAGTCTTAGAACCTCATTCATAAACTCCACAGTATGAGCGTCATAAGGAAGGCTTGTATTGCCACCTGATGAGCCGTTTGTGGTAGGGGGAGTTGTGGTTGGGGTTGTGGTTGTGGGTGTGGTGGGTGTTGTCGTAATGGGGGCATCGCTTAAAACGCTTGAGGACATATAGCCCGTTTTACCGTTAACCTCTACTGCGTACCAGCCGTTTGAACACTTACCCTTTATAGTGACCTTGGTATTCTTTGCGACCTGAGTTACTACCGGGTAGCTTGTGTTGTTACCGCTTCGCATATTAGCGACGCAGTTTGCATACTTTACGCCACTCGCTTTTTCGGTAACTATAGCTGTTGTTGTAGTAGTTGCAGGCTTTGTCGTTACAGTTGGGGTTGTAGTAGTTACGGGAGTAGTTGTAACAGGAGTCACGCTGCTTTGAACGTCGTCGGAGGAATCTGTTACTGCTGATGTTGTAACAGAGGACTGGGTAACACTTTCGTCCTTGAGGAACGCTTCGATATCGTCCCTGTACGGGTCTATTGAATTGCCCTGATTATCAACAAGGCGGTACTTTATTGTATCTACGTCCTGATATACATACAGTGTAAAAGTCCTATCCTTAGCGCTATTGTCAAACAGGTTTAATTCAAGTCCGGGTAATCCGTTGACTTCAATTGCTGTATTCTGATACTGCTCATAATCGTCAAAGGAAAGATATGCGTCGTGTGATACCAGTTCCAAGAAGTAATCCAGTGACATCATTGTTCCGGCAACATTGACATCATTGCCTGTTGTCGTAGTTGTGGTGGTTGTGGTATCCACATCATCTGAGCTATCCTCGTCAGAGACACTATCTATCACAGAGCTATCCTTATATTCAGAACCTGTCGAGCTGTCTGATTCAGAGCATCCTGCGAGCACTGACATACACAGAAGCAGCACGAATATTATTTTTCTCATAAATTTAACAACTCTTTTCATTGGAATTGTGTGCAAATTGCTACAATTGTATTATACAACAAACAAAATCATATGTCAAGTTTACAACAAAAAGCTCTCCGAAGTACACATACCCGAAGAGCTGTTTTTGTTACTATTGCTTGAACTTTTCCTTAAGCTTGTCGAAAAAGCTCTGCTGTTTCTGATAATTCTTGCTTTCCATAGCCTCGTCGAAGCTTCGAAGGAGCTTTTCCTGTTCCTTTGTGAGATTCTTTGGAACCTCTACTCCAACTCTTACATAGTGGTCGCCTCTGCCACTTCTCTGGCAACGCTTGATACCCTTTTCCCTGAGTCTGAAGACAGTGCCTGTCTGAGTACCTGCTGGGACTGTATACTTGACCTTTCCGTCGATTGTAGGAACGATAATTTCGTCACCGAGGGCTGCCTGGGCGAAGGTTATAGGGATTTCAGTCCACACATCATAGCCTTCACGGACAAATATAGGGTCAGGGCGGACAGTAATATTGAGCATAAGGTCACCGCTTGGACCACCGTTTATACCTGCATCTCCGCCGCCCGGGACACGCAATGTCTGGTCGTCGTCGATACCTGCCGGGATTTCGACAGTTTTAGTAACTGTTGTTCTTACTCTGCCTGCACCCGAGCACTTCTTACAAGGGTTTTCGACAACCTTACCCTTACCGCCACACTTAGGACAAGCCTTCTGGCTTTGCATTACGCCGAAAGGAGTTCTCTGCTGTGTGGTAACTGTACCTCTTCCCTGACACTGCGGACAGGTTTTAGGAGTTGAGCCCGCCTGTGCGCCCGAACCGTTACAGTCGGGGCAATTCTCCATATGAGTGATTTTGATATCAGCCTTCTTGCCCTTACAAGCTTCCATAAAGTCGAGAACGATATTCGATTCGATATCGTTTCCTCGTCTTGGTGCATTAGGGTTAGCACTACGCCTGGAACCGCCGAAGCCTCCGAAGAAGCTTTCGAAGATATCTCCCATATCGCTAAAGCCACCGAAGCCGCCAAATCCGCCAGCTCCTCCGCCGCCCATTGATGAGTCGAAGGCTGCGTGGCCGAACTGGTCATACTTTGCACGCTTATCGGCATTTGAAAGCACCTCATAGGCTTCGTTCACTTCCTTGAACTTAGCCTCGCACTCCTTATCATCGGGGTGCAGGTCGGGGTGATACTGCTTTGCAAGCTTTCTGTATGCTTTTTTCAGTTCCTCGGCTGTGGCGCTTTTTGACACGCCCAGCACCTCATAATAATCTCTTTTATCTGCCATAAGTATACCTGCTTTTCATTAACAGGCTATTGCCCCCGCAGTATTTGCGAAGGCAACATCCCGAATATTCTTAAATTATTCAGCGTCTGTGAATTCAGCGTCGATTACGCCGTCGTCCTTTGGAGCTGCACCGCCGAAGTCTGCGCCACCGAAGTCAGCACCGCCCATTCCGCCTGCCTGCTGTGCTGCAGCAGCCTGCTCGTAGAGCTTTGTTGAAACCTTCTGGAATGCCTGCTCGAGCTCTGTCTTCTTATTCTTGATAGCTTCGATATCGGTACCCTTGAGTGCTTCCTTGAGAGCGTCAACCTTTGTCTGAATTTCGTTCTTATCGGCAGGGTCAATCTTGTCTCCGATTTCGCCGAGAGCCTTTTCGCACTGGAATACCATCTGGTCAGCGCTGTTTCTTGCATCAACGTCTTCTCTCTTCTTCTTATCCTCAGCTGCGAAAGCTTCAGCTTCCTTAACAGCCTTGTCGATATCTTCCTTAGACATATTTGTAGAAGAAGTGATTGTGATATCCTGCTCCTTGCCTGTTCCCAAATCCTTAGCGGAAACGTGAACGATACCGTTAGCGTCGATATCGAAGGTTACTTCAATCTTAGGGATACCTCTTGGCGCTGGGGCGATACCGTCGAGACGGAACACGCCTAGCTGCTTATTATCCTTTGCAAAGTCTCTTTCACCCTGGAGGACAACGATATCAACAGCTTCCTGGTTATCGGAGTAGGTTGAGAAGATTTCCTTCTTATTTGCAGGGATTGTTGTATTTCTCTCAATCATCTTTGTGCAGATACCGCCTGCAGTTTCGATACCGAGTGAGAGCGGAGTTACGTCGAGGAGAAGGAGCTCGCCTGTTACGTCGCCGCCTAAGATACCGCCCTGGATAGCGGCACCGAGAGCTACGCACTCGTCAGGGTTAATACCCTTGAATGGCTCCTTGCCGAGATACTTCTTAACAGCTTCCTGTACTGCAGGGATTCTTGAAGAACCGCCGACCATAAGAACCTTGTTGAGCTCGCTTGTTGAGAGACCTGAGTCAGAGAGTGCCTGACGTACAGGACCCATTGTAGCTTCAACGAGGTCTGCTGTCATTTCGTTGAACTTAGCCTGTGAGAGTGTAAGCTCCATATGCTTAGGACCTGTTGCATCTGCTGTGATGA
>JAFQLH010000012.1 GCA_017396665.1 Oscillospiraceae bacterium
AAATTTGCATACCGAAATCGCGAATTTTGGTGTAAGGGATATTACGTAGATACCGTGGGGAAGAACACAAAAGCAATAAAAGAATATATAGCAGACCAATTAAAGCGAGATAAAGAAAGCGACCAGTTATGCCTATATGACCTACGTGACCCATTTATGGGTGGTAAGTAACAATATGCATGGCTGGCAGGCCAATAAAAAAGCGCACTTGTGCGCAGCCAGTAGTATTAGGGCTATGCCCGAAAATGAAATACCACCCGCTATGCGGGTGGATATTTGTTTTTTATCATCAACTATTTTATCCACCAATACGGTGTGATTTCGCCGAGCTTTATTGTACGGCACTCTTTGTAGTCGAGCATAATTTCAACGTCGTGGTATTTACCCGCCATAAGCTGTACCATAAGCTCACGGCAAGCACCACACGGTGCACCGCACGAGCCGTCGGGGAGAATGCAAAGCACCTTGTCAATCTCATTCTCTCCGTTTGTTATCATATTGAATATAGCATTTCTCTCTGCGCAAATTCCAAGCGTCGAGCAGGTGTCAATGCAAACACCCGTATATATCCTTCCCGACTTTGAAACAACCGCAGCAGCTACCTCTCCGCAGGTAACGTAGTCTGAGATTCTCCTCTCGTTGAGCACGGACCTTGCAGCCTCGTACATCTCACTCCATATCTTATCCATAATAACTCTCCTAAATTTTCGAAAGAAACCTCTTGAAGCTTTCCGCCATCTCGTCAGGGATTTTCGTGTACATCATGTGTCCCTTGTCTGTGATTTTGTACTGGGCACCGATTTTCTCGGCATATTTTATTGCGTATTCCTTCCAGGTGCCTTCCTTCATAGGTGCCTTGAAGTCGCTGATATAGAAGAATGCAGGAACGCTTAGCATACCTGTCTTTCCTGCCTTTTCTGCGTTTGAAACAAGATTCATATTTTCCTCAAACACCTCTTCGTTTGTAATGTTCCTGTAGAACAAATCGGCGTAGAGAGTCTTTTCCTCGTCGCTGAGGTGGTCTGACGACATAAGACCCGAGACATCAACTGTAAGCTTTTTAGCGAGCTTAGCAAGCAGGCCTCTTTTCTGGATTTTTGCAAAAAGCTTCTTGTTCTTTTCGTTGGCTCTGAGACGTTTTTCCTCAGTCATAACCTTTCCCATTTCGGCGGCTGTGTCGGGAAGTCCCATATCAATGCTCAGCACAGCCTTAATTTCATTAGGGTAAGTATTCGCCCAGTAGATTGCTTCAAAGCCTGAATAGGAATGTGGCGCAAGTATGTATGGTGGCAAAATGCCCGCCTGCTTCAGCGCCTCACGGCTTTCGTTTACCATATTTTCAACAGTACGCTGTGTACCTGTGCTTTCGCTCATACCGTAGCCTGATTTTTCCACCACGGCAATTCTGTATGTGTCAGACAAACGGCGGTACAGCGGACTGTATTCAAGGACAGGGGAGGTTACTCCGGCGCCCGAGAGAAAAACAATAGTGTCAGCCGAGCTTCCCTCAGTGTATACGTTGATTTTTCCCTTTCCGACATTGTATCTTGTTCCTAAATTTATCGACATAAGATTTCTCCTCTCCGGTATACTTCACTTCTCTATAATAACAGAGTAAAGCGTGGTTGTCAATCACCGCTTTAAGTGCCGAAATTACCGCAATTATTGCTCTTTTCCTATTGCAAAAAGAACACCATCGTGGTATAATTATATTGTTAAAGCTTTGCCAAACGCAGAGCATTTTGAATATACAATTATTTTATGCATAAAATTGTGCGAATTTGCATAGAAATGTGTATAAAATGCATTTGCTATGTATATTAAGCTGAAATTATGCACAAATGCTTGCATATTATGCGAGAATGTTGTATAATCAGAATAACATATTAGAATTGTAAGGAGAATTTATTATGGCTAAGGAAATCAAAAAGGTAGTACTCGCTTATTCGGGAGGACTCGATACCTCAATCATTATTCCATGGCTCAAGGAAAACTACAATAACTGTGAGGTTGTTGCAGTTTCAGGAGACGTAGGACAGGGTACAGAGCTCGACGGACTCGAGGAGAAGGCTATCAAGACAGGTGCTTCAAAGCTCTACATCGAAGACCTCACAGAAGAATTTATCACAGATTACGTGTTCCCAACTGTTCAGGCCGGTGCAATCTACGAGAACAGATATATGCTCGGTACTTCATTTGCAAGACCAATCATTGCAAAGAGAATTGCTGAAATTGCCCTCAAGGAAGGCGCAGACGCAATCTGCCACGGCTGTACAGGTAAGGGTAACGACCAGGTTCGTTTTGAGCTCGCTATCAAGGCTTTTGCTCCTGATATGGAAATCATCGCTCCATGGAGAATCTGGGACATCAAGTCAAGAGACGAAGAAATCGACTATGCAGAGGCTCACAACATTCCTCTCAAGATAAACAGAGAAACAAACTACTCAAAGGATAAGAACATCTGGCACCTTTCACACGAAGGACTCGACCTTGAAGACCCTGCAAACGAGCCACAGTATGAAAAGCCTGGATTCCTCGAAATGGGCGTTTCTCCAATCGAGGCACCTGATAAGCCTACATATGTTACAATCCACTTTGAAAAGGGTGTTCCTACTGCAATCGACGGTAAGGAAATGAACGGTACAGAAATCGTTACAACACTCAATAAGCTCGGCGGCGAGAACGGTATCGGTCTTGCTGACCTCGTTGAAAACCGTCTTGTTGGTATGAAGTCAAGAGGCGTTTATGAAACACCGGGCGGAGCTATCCTATACCACGCTCACGAGGTTCTCGAAACAATCACTCTCGATAAGGAAACTTCAAGAGTTAAGCAGTACCTCGCAATCAAGTTTGCTGACATTGTTTACAACGGCCAGTGGTATACACCTCTGCGTGAAGCAATGAGCGCATTCGTTACTGAAACACAGAAGACTGTAACAGGTGACGTAAGACTCAAGCTCTATAAGGGCAACATCATCAACGCAGGCGTTACTTCTCCATATACTCTCTATGATGAAGAAGTTGCAACATTCGACGCTGATGAGGTTTACGACCAGAAGGACAGCGCAGGCTTCATCAACCTCTTCGGCCTTCCAATCAAGGTAAGAGCAAAGCTTGAGCAGAAGAGAAACAATAAGTAATTAAAGCTGTCAGCTTCAGAGAATGACTATATGAATACTAAGTTTACAGCAATCGCCTTCAGAGTCGCAATCTTTGCTACTCTGATTGCGGTTATAATGGCAGCAGGCCAGCTTATATATGCCTTTGTCGAAACAGCAACAGACGATATCGACGACATTGAGGAGTACCTCTTTACCGAGCTTGTACAACCGCTCGAAAATAGCACAAGCTGTTATTACTTCGCATTCGCAGGCTCAATTGTCGCACTCGTCCTGAGCGTCTTCGCAAGAAAGCATTGCTCGGCGGTGTCGGTGGTTATGAGAACAATCTCCATTGCAGCTTCGACAGTGTTCTTGTGGCTGGGTATGGGAGTAAACCATATTTTCAGCTTTACCGCAAAGTTTGCAAACGAGCTTCGTGGTGTCAAGAACCTGGATGAGCTCGACCCGTCAGATTTCGGCGTTTCGGAATGGAAATGGGATAGCATGAACAACGCCCTCGAAAATGAAGAAACTGCAATGATGCTGTATGTCATTGCCTACGTCGTAGCATTTTTGGTGTTCTTTGTGCTGATGTTCACATCAATCCACTACCTTACGAAAAGAAAAGACGACGGACCTTCCGATGCGGAAATGACAAATGCTATGTATATGAGCGATTCTGCCTATACAAATGAGCAGGAATACGAGTATTACAGTCAGTCTCAGGACGACAGATATAATCAGTATTAGAAACGGAGGAAATTACAATGGCTGATAACATCAAATATGAACACGAGCTTGACAAAAAGGTTGCGATATCATACGACAGCCTTCCAAACTCATCGTTTGAAGATGTAAACCTCGGAGATACAAACTTCAAGAACGTTAACCTTAAGGGTGCAAACTTCGATGACGTTAACCTTGAGAATTCAAAGCTTAATAACATCAATATGAAGGGCGCAGACCTTACCGATATCTATATGGCAGATGCAAGGTTTCTGGGCGTTAATATGACAGGTACAAGATTCGGCTGCAGCATTATGAATAATGTCGAATTCAAAAACCCTGTTATGAGAGGCGCAACCTTTGCTTACTGTGACCTCACAAATGTAGAGATTAACGACTGCATTATAGACGGACTGAAGATAAACGGTATCGACGTTTCAAAGCTTATCGAACAGTATCTCCAGGAAATCGGAAAGTAAGCATTAAATTTATCAGACAATAAGCAGGGCAGAGCGAGAAAATTCGGCACAAAGTGGGCTGAATTTTACGCTTTGCCTATGTGCATTTTAAGAAACATATTAAGGGGAGTAAATTATGAACGACAAGAAGATGACCTTATCGATTATTTTCAGAGTATGCGTAATCGTAGCAGCAGTTTCAATCATCATCGCATTTGCTTCATGCATCTCAGCGGCACTTGACGACGGCGACCTTTTTGACAGCGGCATTGTTGAAAAGTTCGGCACATCAACAAAGTTCTATTTCCTCTCGCTTGCAGCTACAATAGGTGCAGTCGTACTCAGTATCCTCGGCACTAAGTACTCAAATAAGGTAAGCGTTATAGCAAGAACCTTCTTCCTCGGAGTAGTGGCAGGTCTCTACTTTGCAGGTGCAAAGCTTAACTATGCACTTTCACTCTGTGCATCAGCAGTTGATGAAGCCGGCGGAGATATCGCAAGACGTGTTGATACACTCGTTGACGAAGGCGGTCTTTCTGAAAGCCAGGCTGAGTTCCTCGTAGACTTTATAGGTTCAGATTTTGACCCTACAGCTTATCTCGTTGCTATGATGCTGGGCTGTGTGGTTCTCGGAATTCTTACATTCACAAGCATTCACTGGTTTGCTAAGAAGAAGGACGCAGAATAATTTTAAGATAACATTCACTGAAGCATAAGGGCGATGCGTAGTGCCTTCGCCCTTGTAGCTTTTTAAAGGAGAAGTAAAAATGGCAGAAAAAATGTGGGCAGGAAGATTTTCAAAGGAAGTCGATGACAGAGTAAATGACTTCAATTCGTCTATTTCCTTTGACGCAAGAATGTATAAGCACGATATTATGGGCTCTGTAGCACACGCTACAATGCTCGGTGAGTGCGGTATAATTGAGCTGAGTGAGTCTGAGAGAATTATCGAAGGACTCAAGGGGATTCTTGCGGATATAGAAAACGGCGAGCTTATGTTCGACCCGACAGCCGAGGACGTGCATATGTTCATCGAAGCCGAGCTTACCAAGAGAATAGGCGACGCAGGCAAAAGACTGCATACAGCAAGAAGCCGTAACGACCAGGTTGCCCTCGATATCAGAATGTATCTGAGAGATGAAATTGACAATATCGTTAAGCTTTGCGAAAGCCTTATCGAAACAATAGTAAAGCTTGCAAAGGATAATATGACAACAATTATGCCGGGCTATACCCATCTCCAGAGAGCACAGCCGATTACCTTTGCTCATCACGTTATGGCATATGCCCAGATGCTACTGCGTGACAGAGAAAGACTTTTGGATACAAAGAAGCGTATGAACGTTCTCCCTCTCGGAAGCGGTGCACTCGCTTCTACTACATATCCGATAAACAGACAGAGAGTGTGCGACCTTTTAGGCTTTGACGAAATTTCTCAGAACTCACTTGACGGAGTTTCCGACAGAGATTTCTGTATCGAGCTTGCAAACGCTATCTCTATCCTTATGATGCACCTCTCAAGATTTTCAGAGGAAATCGTAATGTGGTGTTCGTGGGAGTTCAAGTTTATAGAGCTCGACGATGCCTTCGCAACAGGCTCGTCAATTATGCCACAGAAGAAAAACCCCGATATCACAGAGCTTATCAGAGGTAAGACGGGCAGAGTCTACGGCGACCTCAATACACTTCTCACAATGATGAAGGGTACTCCGCTTGCCTATAACAAGGATATGCAGGAGGATAAGCCTGCAATATTCGACGCTGTAGATACAGTAAAGCTTTGCCTCAAGACATTTATACCAATGCTCGATACAATGAAGGTAATCCCTGAGAATATGAGAAATGCAGCAGCAAGAGGCTTTATCAACGCAACCGACTGCGCTGACTACCTCGTAAAGAAGGGACTTCCTTTCAGAGATGCGTATAAGATTACAGGTACTCTCGTTGCAAAGTGTATCGAAAAGAATCTCACTCTCGAAACCTTGCCGCTCAGTGAGTACAAGGCAATGTGCGAAACCTTTGAGGAGGACGTATTTGAAGCTATCAGCCTCGAAACCTGCGTTATGCAGAGAAAGGCTGCGGGCGGCCCTGCTCCTGAGTGCGTAAAGGCTCAGATTGAGTATGTCGAAAATAAGCTCTCAAAGTAAAGAAGGATAAATATGTACCTCGACGACAAAATCACTTATGAAGAATATTCCCACCTGCGTGAGCTCGTAGGCTGGCACAAGGTGTCAAAAAGACAGTTTGATATAGGTCAGAGCAAGGGCCTGTTTATGGTAGTGCTCCGTGAAGAAACACAGGATAACAGATGTATAGGACTAGCCAGAGCTTCGGGTGACGGCGGATATTATCTGATGCTCACCGACGTTATCGTCCACCCCGACTTTCAAGGGCGTGGCTACGGCAGAAAGCTACTTGAAGCCTTTATGCAGTATGTCGATGATAACACAATGCAGGGCGAAACAACAATGCTCCTGCTTGCTTCCGTAAAGGGTAAAGAGGGCTTCTATGAGAAGTTCGGCTTCAATAAAAGACCATACGACAGATTCGGCTACGGTATGTCGCAGTGGATAACAAAAGACTAAATTATAAGGAATGAAAAAAATGACCAAGGTTTTTATTGACGGTAAAGAGGGAACAACCGGTCTTCAGATTTTTGACCGACTCCCTAAAAGAAATGATATAGAAATTCTCCTCATCGACGAGGAAAAGCGTAAGGATATAAACGAGAGAAAAAGACTCATAAACGAGTCTGATATAACCTTCCTCTGCCTGCCTGACGCAGCTTCAAGAGAAGCGGTTACTCTTGTGGAAAATCCAAATACCAGAATTATCGACGCTTCAACAGCGCACAGAACAAATCCCGACTGGGACTACGGCTTTGCTGAGCTTTCAAAGGCACACAGAGAAGCAATCGCAAACTCAAAGAGAGTTGCAAACCCCGGCTGCTATGCAAGCGGATTTATCTCACTTGTATACCCACTCGTGCAGGCAGGCGTTCTCCCTGCTGACTATCCTGTAATCTCACACGCAGTTTCGGGATACAGCGGCGGCGGTAAGAAGCTTATCGCACAGGTCGAGGATGAGAACAAGGCGAAGGCACTCTGCTCACCAAGACAGTATGCCCTCACCCAGAGCCATAAGCATATCCCTGAAATGCAGAAGATATGCGGACTTACGTTTGAGCCTATGTTCAACCCGATAGTTGACGACTACTATGCAGGTATGGTGGTAAGCGTTCCGCTCATTGCACGTACCCTGCCAAAGAAATATACCCCTGCCGATATCCATGCAATTCTTAGTGAGCACTATGCAGGTCAGAGATTCGTAAAGGTTATGGAGCTCGGCGGAACAGAAACTTTGCCTGACGGTTTCCTCTCCGCAAATGATTTGGAGGGAACAAACGATATGCAGCTTTTCGTGTTCGGAAATGACGACAGAATTCTCCTCTGCTCAAGACTCGATAATCTTGGCAAGGGTGCTTCAGGTGCCGCTGTCCAGAATATGAATATTATGCTCGGTATCGACGAGGCAACAGGACTTTAAGGAAGGAAAACACTTATGAACTTAGTTGGAAATATGCAATTTATCGACGGCGGCGTCTGTGCCGCAAAGGGCTTCAAGGCAAGCGGTATCTACTGCGGAATCAAGAAGTCGCCTGTACCTGACGGCAACGAAAGCCCCGTTTCAAATCACAAGAATGATATCGGTATGGTCGTTTCAGATGTAATCTGTAACGCAGCAGCAGTCTATACTCTCAACAAGGTAAAGGGTGCACCGATTTTAGTAACAAAGAAAAATCTCCTGAAAACTTGCGGTAAGGCTTCTGCCATCATCGTGAACTCAAAGAATGCTAATACCTGCAACGCTGACGGAGAACAGAAGGCTTTCCGTATGTGTGAGCTTACCGCAAAAGAGCTTGGTATCGCTCCCGAAGAAGTAATCGTTGCTTCAACAGGCGTTATCGGTCAGATTTTACCGATAGAGCCAATCGAGTGGGCAGTTCCGAAGCTCGTAGAAAAGCTCTCGTACGGCGGAAATGAGCAGGCAGCAACCGCTATTATGACAACCGATACCGTTAAGAAGGAGGTCGCTGTCGAGCTTACAATCGGCGGAAAGACTGTCCACCTCGGCGGTATGGCAAAGGGAAGCGGTATGATTAAGCCTAATATGGCTACAACCTTAAACTTCATCACAACAGACTGCGCAATCTCTTCTGAGATGCTCCATAAGGCTCTCTCTGAGGTGGTTAAGATTACATACAATTGCCTCTCTGTTGACGGCGATACATCAACAAACGATATGGTTTCAGTTATGGCAAACGGACTTGCTGAAAATGCTGAAATCACAGCAGAGGGCGAGGACTTCGATGCCTTTAAGGATGCTCTCTATGTCGTTATGATGAATATGACAAGAATGCTCGCTAAGGACGGCGAAGGCGCAACAAAGCTCTTAGAGTGTGAGTGCGTTGGCGCTCCCGACCTCGATACTGCTATTATCGTTGCAAAGAGCG
Source organism: Oscillospiraceae bacterium (assembly GCA_017396665.1). Lineage (GTDB taxonomy): Bacteria > Bacillota > Clostridia > Oscillospirales > Ruminococcaceae > UBA7477. The sequence goes on from JAFQLH010000012.1 coordinate 8,799, forward strand.
TTATCGGCTCAAATCTCTTAAAGTGTGCAATGTTCGGCGCAGACGCAAACTGGGGACGTGTCCTCTGTGCAATTGGCTACGCTGACGCACAGTTTGATATTATGAAGGTCGATGTTTCGATGTCTTCTACAAAGGGAAAGGTCGATGTCTGCCGTGACGGAGCAGGAATTGAATTCTCAGAGGAAATCGCAAAGGAAATTCTCCTCGAGGATGAAATCACAATCACAGTAAACCTGAATGCAGGCGACGTTTCAGCAAAGGCTTGGGGCTGTGACCTTACATATGAGTATGTCAAGATAAACGGAGATTACCGTTCATAAAAGGAGAACGCTGTGTTTTGGAATCGTAAGGACGGGGACGATGAGTATAACCGCTATATGCAGGAGCGTGAAGCAGAAAGAAACGGCGAGGAGTTAAAGCCGTATTCTGAAAGCGAGTATTATAGTAACAACGGTGTCGATTCCTATCACGAGTCTGACTGCCACGAGGAAAAATGTGAGTACACTAAGGGCGAAATAGGCTATAACACCGCCGTTGGAAAGATAACTCCGATGCTTGACAGAGACGAGAGAATACTATGGGCACAAACAGGAAAAAACAGACTCGATTGTATGTCCTCGTGTGTGATAGACTTCTTTGCACTTTTACTGTTCGTAGGTACTATAGCGGCATTGTCAGGTGCATTTGCCGACGGATTTTCGATTTTAAAGCTGACAAATTCAATACCGTTTTTCCTTGTCAGTATCTATCTTATGTTCTTTGCAGGGAAATCAAAGGTATACTACGCAATAACAAATAAGCGGGTTATCTCAGTCGGAAAGCATACAAAACGCTCTGATATGCTCCGGCAGATTTCAAATGTTACATATGCACCCGTCAAGCTCAATAAGGGTAACATAAGCTATGTCGTCAAGAATGCGGGAGCAAGCTATAACGGAAGCAAAATCTCCTCTGCACTTGCACTCGGCTCGGTGTCGGGTATCTGGGGTGTGTCAGATGGCAGGGAGGCCTGCGATATACTGCTCAGCCTTACAAAACAAATGACGCAGGGATAAAAACGTGCTTTAACCGTAATGATATGGACGGCGAGTATAATTTCGATAGCAGGACAAAAGGCTATACAAGACTTAAATTTTAGGAGGCGAAATGCTGTGCTTTTTGGAAATAACAATAATGATGAGCAGGATTATTACAACGACGCAGACTATGAAGGACGTACAGACAGCTATGATAACGGCTATTCTGACGGTATGGACTATAATATGCAGGCGGATTCTGCTGAAATAGTCGCAAAGTTCAATCCGTATCTTCTGCCCGGCGAAAGAGTCTATTGGGTGGGCAAAACCGTAAAGGGCGGAGGAAAAGGCGTAAAGACAGGTACAAACCCTGGCAGGTTTATGGGCATTTTCTTTGTTGCGTTCGCAATTATATGGATTTCAGGAACTATGGGAATCAAAAGCTTCACATCAAGAGTTCCCGGCGGTTCAGCGTTTGATGCTATGGCTATGATATTTCCACTGTTCGGTGTGCTGTTTCTGATAGTCGGTATCGTGATGATTATAGGAAAAACACCCGATAGCTGTTATGCAATAACAGACCAGAGAGTACTGACAATAACAAACAACCGCTTCAGTGCCGGCGAAATCTCAAAAATCAGTAACGTTACCGTTAGTATGGGCAACAACGGAATCGGTACCGTAAACTTTGTGAATATGAATATGATGATGTATTCAACATTCAACGCATTTGACAGACATACTCCACGTAACATCCCAAACGTAGGATATCATAATATCCCGTCAGCACTCTACAGCGTGGCAGATGCACAGAATGCATACAGAATTCTTTCCGGACTTGTGATGAACAATCAGAACCGGATGAGATAAATAAAAAAGAAGGACAGATTTAATTATGGAAATCAGTAATAAGATGAGAAGTAAAGTGCTTATCGACGCACTTCCGTATATCCAGAAGTATAACAATAAGGTCGTTGTAGTAAAGTACGGCGGAAACGCTATGACAAACGATATCTTAAAGGACGCAGTTATGAACGATATCGTGCTGCTGTCTGCAGTAGGTATCAAGGTCGTGCTCGTTCACGGAGGCGGTCCTGAAATCAATGCAATGCTCGGCAGACTCAATATCGAAAGCAAGTTTGTCGGCGGCCTCAGATATACCGACAAGGAAACTATGGAGGTCGTTCAGATGGTGCTCGCAGGAAAGCTCAATAAGGAGCTTGTTGCACACCTGCAGCTCCACGGCGGAAAGGCACTGGGTATGTGCGGCGTAGACGGCGGAATGATTATGGCGAAGAAGCTCGAGGCTGAAAATGACCTTGGCTATGTAGGCGAAATTACAACTGTTTCTACAAAGCCGATTATCGACGCTATCAACGCAGGCTATGTTCCTATCATCTCTACAATAGCAACAAGTGAAAACGGACAGACCTATAATATCAATGCCGATACAGCAGCCGCAAGAATTGCAGCATGTTTAAGAGCTGAGAATCTTATCCTCATGACCGATATCGCAGGTCTTTTGAGAGATAAGGACGACGAAACAACGCTTATCCCTGAGTGCAGCATCAGCGAGGTTGCATACCTCAAGAAGCAGGGAATTATCAGCGGCGGTATGATACCAAAGATTGATTGCTGTGTCGAAGCTATAAGACGCGGCGTTAAGAAAACTTCTATCATCGACGGAAGAGTCCCTCACTCAATTCTTATTGAGCTGCTTTCCAACGAAGGACTCGGAACTCAGTTTATGTAAGAGAACAATATGAAAAAGGTTATCGAAAAAAAGCTGTTCTCAGCTAAGGGCGTTTGCCGTGACAGAAAAGAATACTATGAGCTCGCAAAAATGAGAAGAAACTTCGACGACAGAAAGATAAGACCAATTCTTATCTGCTGCGGAGTGCTCTGCCTCGTAATGTGCGTGTACGATATCATAATACTTGAGGATTTGCTCGCACTTATGTCAGCAGGCTTTGCGTTTATGTTCCTCTATCCGTCCTTCTTTTCATATCTTCCGAAAGCACATACGGGCTTTGAGGCGGATAAGAATAAGATTTTAAATGTCGGTCTGTATTGCGACTTTTACGAAAACAGGTTTACAGTCACAAAGAAGGACGTAGAAACAGCCCTGAGCTATTCTAAAATCATCGGCATAAGACAAAGTAAAACCAAGATATACATCTTTACAGACGAAATGATGTATTATATCGATAAGTCGCTTTTTGAAAAGGGCGACAGCGAGGAGCTTCTGAGCTTCCTCAAAGAAAAAACAAAGAAAGGGAAATAAATAATGCAGAATAAGGTTATTGAACAGTTTGATAGCTGCGTTATGGGTACATACGGCAGGTTTCCTGTTGTTATGGAAACAGGCGAAGACAGGCTTGCAACTGCTCTCGACGGCAAGGAGTATATAGATTTCGGCTCAGGAATCGGTACAAACTCACTCGGCTTCTGTGACGAAAGCTGGGTGGAGGCTGTCTGTGAGCAGGCAAAGAAAATTCAGCATACATCAAACTATTATTATACAAAGGTACAGGCAGACTTCGCTAAGAAGCTGTGCGATGAAACAGGCTATAAGAAGGTGTTCTTCGGAAACTCAGGCGCAGAAGCTAATGAGTGTGCTATAAAGCTCGCAAGAAAGTATAGCTTTGATAAGTACGGAAAGGGAAGGCATACTATTATCACTCTCGTAAATTCCTTCCACGGCAGAACAATTGCTACTCTTTCAGCAACAGGACAGGACGTCTTCCATAACTACTTCTTCCCGTTTGTTGAAGGCTTTAAGTACGCTAAGGCAAACGATATAGATGACCTTATGGAAAAGCTCGACGATACAGTCTGTGCAATTATGGTCGAGTTTGTACAGGGCGAAGGCGGTGTAATCCCTCTTGATAAGGAGTTTGTAGACGAAATCGTGAAGCTCTGCAAGGAGAAGGATATCCTCTTTATCGCAGACGAGGTACAGACAGGTATCGGACGTACAGCAAAGCTCCTCGCTTCTGAGCATTACGGCGTAAAGCCAAATGTCACAACTCTCGCAAAGGGACTCGCAGGCGGTATGCCAATCGGTGCCTGCGTCGCTGACGAAAGCTGTTGCGACGTCCTCTCAAAGAGTACACATGGCTCAACCTTCGGCGGAAACCCTATCGCTTGTGCAGGCGGACTCGCAGTTCTGAATAAGGTCTGTGCAGAGGGCTTTATGGCAGAGCTCTCAAAGAAGGCGGACTACCTGTGGGAAAAGCTTTCGCAGATTGATGCGGTTGAAAAGGTATCCGGCAAGGGACTTATGATTGGTATGAATCTTAAAGGTAAGTCAGCAGCAGATGTCTGCAAGGCTTGCCTCGACGAAGGACTCCTTGTCCTCACAGCAAAGGAAAAGCTCAGGCTCCTGCCTCCTCTTACAATTACATATGAGGAAATCGACAAGGGCATTGAAATATTAAAGAAAGTATTAGCTTAATCAGAACGGAGGAAAATACAATGAAACACTTACTCAAGCTTTTAGACCTTTCAAAGGATGAAATCATCGACATCTTGAATCTTGCAGACCAGCTCAAGTATGAGCAGAAGAACGGTATCGAGCATAAGCACCTCAAGGGCAAGACTCTCGGTATGATATTCCAGAAGTCTTCCACTCGTACCCGTGTGTCCTTTGAAACAGGTATGTACCAGCTCGGCGGCCAGGCACTCTTCCTTTCAAGCCGTGACCTCCAGATTGGACGTGGCGAGCCGGTTGAGGATACCGCAAGGGTTCTCTCACGCTACCTCGACGGTATTATGATTCGTACATTCGCTCAGAAGGAAGTAGAAGACCTCGCTGAGTACGGCTCTATTCCTATAATTAATGGCCTCACTGACTTCTGCCACCCATGCCAGGTGCTCGCAGACCTTATGACAATCCGTGAGTATAAGGGCGTGTTCGACGGACTGAAGCTGTGCTTTATCGGTGACGGAAACAATATGGCAAACTCCCTCATCGTAGGCTGCCTCAAGGTTGGTATGACCGTTTCAATCGCTTGCCCTGAAGGATATGAGCCTGACGCTGAAATCCTTGAATTCGTAAAGCCTTACGGCGATAAGTTTATGATGACAACCTCTCCGGTAGAGGCTGCAAAGAACGCAGATGTCCTCTATACAGACGTGTGGGCTTCTATGGGCGAGGAAGCTGAAGCTGAAATGCGTAAGAAGGTGTTCGCAGGCTTCCAGATTAACGACGAGGTTATGGCAGCAGCAAAGCCTGACGCAATGGTTCAGCATTGTCTCCCTGCTCACCGTGAGGAGGAAATCACCGCTAAGGTGTTCGAAGCACACGCAAACGAAATCTTCGACGAGGCTGAAAACCGTCTCCATGCTCAGAAGGCTGTAATGGTAAAGTTAATGGCATAAAGCTCCTTCATAAAAAATTTATAATTTTTTTCAAAAAACTATTGCATTCTGAAAAGAAGTGTGGTATTATATATTCAATGTAAATGTTATTTACATACCAAAACCGTATTTAATGGGGGAAAGGAGTTAAGAATATATGGGCTATATCATATTTTGGGCAGCAGCATTTGTATTCTTCCTCGTATTTGAAGCAGTAACCGTACAGCTTGTCAGCATATGGCTGGGACTCGGAGCACTTATCTCGCTCCTTCTTGCAATCTTTGAATTGCCTTTCTGGGTTCAGCTTTTGGTCTTCGTTGCAGTATCTGCAATATCACTCTGGGCAACAAGACCGCTTGTAAAGAAGTTCTTCAGCAATAAGGTCGGTACTAATACTGAGCTTGACATCGGCAGGGTTGCGGTTGTTACAGAAACCATCAATAACGCTACCTCAAAGGGTAGAGTAAAGCTCAACGGCACCTTTTGGGCAGCTCAGAGCGTTGACGGTGAAATCATCGAGGAAGGCTCAACAGTTACTGTCGTTGAAGTAGACGGCGCTAAGCTTACAGTAAAGAACTAGTTTTGGAGGTAATCTAATTATGGAATTCGGCGGATATGTACTTCTGACAATTGTTATTGTCGCAATTATCTATCTCATTACAAGAATTAAAATCGTTCCACAGGCTTATGTATATGTAATCGAAAGACTCGGTACATTTAACTCAGCTAAGGGAACAGGTCTCATCTTCCTGTGGCCATTCGTTGACAGAATTGCACAGAAGGTTTCCATCAAGGAAAGAGTAGTAGACTTCAGACCACAGTCAGTTATCACAAAGGATAACGTTTCAATGCAGATTGACACAGTTGTGTTCTACCAGGTAACAAACGCTAAGCAGTATACCTATGGCGTTGAAAGACCTCTCTCTGCTATCGAAAATCTTACAGCTACAACACTGCGTAACATCATCGGTGGTATGGAGCTCGACGCAACTCTTACATCAAGAGATAACATCAATACTTCAATCACAGCTATCCTCGACGAAGCTACAGACCGTTGGGGTATCAAGGTTCTCAAGGTAGAGCTTAAGAACATTCTCCCACCAAGAGAAATCCAGGACGCAATGGAACGTCAGATGAAGGCTGAACGTGAAAGACGTGAAAAGATTCTCCAGGCTGAAGGTGAAAAGAAGTCACAGATTCTCGTTGCAGAAGGTGAAAAGGAATCTAAGATTCTCCGTGCAGAAGCTGATAAGCAGGCTGCAATCCTCAAGGCTGAGGCTGAAAAGCAGGCTATGATTTTAAGAGCTGACGCTATGAGAGAAAAGAAGATTCGTGAATCTGAAGGTGACGCTATGGCTATCGCTAACGTTCAGAACGCTAACGCTGAGGCTCTCGAAAGACTCAACCAGGCTTGTCCTAACGAAAATGTACTCAAGTACAAGGCTATCGAAGCATTCCCTAAGGTTGCTGACGGTAATGCTACAAAGATTATTATCCCTAGCGAAATCCAGAGCATCGCAGGTCTCGCAGCAGGCTTCAAGGGCGTAATGGAAGACCAGCAGGGTGCTACAAAGCCACAGGCTTAAATTAAATCCATTCGACAACTTTTTCCGCCCGTGATAAACTATCATGGGCGGTTTTATTTTTGGAGGAACAGTATGGTAGCAAAAATCCTTGCAGTACTTATGTTTATTGCCGCAGTGCTTTGTGCCGTGGCAAGCATAAGAGCCTTTATGGAAAAGGGATACCTGTTTAATAATAAATATATCTACGCATCAAAACAGCAGCGTGAACAGATGACTGACGAGGAAAAGAAGCCCTATTACCGCCAGACAGCAATCACTTTTCTTCTGCTGTCAGTTATGTGGCTTTTCAATGGTTTGTATGTGCTGACAAAGTCAGGAGCATTCCTGGCAGTCACTACTGTTGTAGCCTTCGTGATGTTTTTCTATGTAATCGCTTCATATATCAAAATGTGTGACAAAAAATAAAACCGCTAAGGTCATATGGTGAATAGTTATATATAATACTTCTTTATGACCACTTACCATATACCCTCGGCGGTTTTGTTTTATCTGCACAAATACCTTTGTGAAAAATAATATTGATTTTTTTATAATATACTATTGACAAACAATATTATATGATGTATAATATTATCAAGGTTACAATAACTGATTTAAAATAGTAAGGAGGAGAGAGGAATATGACTTTCCCTGTAAGCTCAACACTTCTCGATGCAATGGTGCTTTCAATCGTTGCAAGGGAGGAAACCTACGGATACAGAATTACACAGGACATACGAGACGCAATAGACGTGAGTGAATCAACACTCTACCCGGTTCTCAGAAGACTCCAGAAGGACGATTGCCTCGAAGCATACGACAAGGAGTATATGGGCAGAAACAGAAGATACTACAGAGTTACACCAAAGGGTGTGGCGGCCCTCGGACTCTATAAGGAAGAGTGGAAGCTGTATAAATCTAAGATTGACGGTGTTTTTGAAAAGAGGGGTGTAGAAGTATGATGACATCTAAGAAGGAATTTATGGATGTTTTAAGCGTAAGACTTGCGTCGCTCAGCGTAGAGGAAAGAAATGCGGCACTCAGATATTATGAGGAGTATTTCGAAGACTGCGAAGATGAGCAGAAGGCTCTCGAAGCACTCGGCGACCCTGTAGACTGCGCTGAACAGATTTTAAAGGAAAACGGCATTAAAACAAAGCCGAATGTGGGCTTTGTATACCAGAACCACAACGAGAATATTGCAGGGGCATCTGCTGAAACAAAGAAGAAAAGCTCAGAGAGATTTGTTATCGCTCTGCTTATCGGAATTATTTCATTCCCACTCTGGATTGCAGCAATTGCTATAATATTTGCCCTCGCAGTATCAATCATAGCCCTTAACATAGCCGCAGTTGCCCTGGGTACAGTAGGACTCGTGGCAGGCGTTGTTAAGCTGTTTACATCAGCATGGGCAGGAGGCACACTTATCGGTGCTGCACTCATCGCAATCGGTTTAATCGGGCTTGTCCTCATACCGCTTGCAGTTCGGTTTATCAAGCTGATGGTGAAGCTTGTAAAGAAAGTTTCAAAAGCTCTCTCAGGCTTTGTTAACGGTTAAGGAGGTGTGCGGATATGAAAGCAATTAAATATATCATTTCACTCGGCTTTATCGTAGTCGGTGCAATCATTGTGGCAATCTGTGCACCACATGTTGAAAGTCTCTCAGAACTCAGCTTTGTGTTCGGAGAAGGCGAGAAGTCTGACTTCAATGTAGAAATAACTGCAGAGCAGTCCGAGGCAGTAAAGCTTGTCAGCATCGACGCAGATGTCGCTAAGGTAAAGCTTGTTAAGGGCGACGCAGTTACAGTAACCTGCGAAAATATCGTTAAGGACGATTTTGATTGCGAAATCAAAAACGGCGAGCTTGAAATTGAGTACGACCAGGGCGGATTCTTCGGCTTCTCATTCGGAAGCACCGACTCTGAAATCATTGTAACACTTCCTGAAAAGGTCTACGAAGAAATTACAGTCGAGCAGGGTGTAGGCAAGTTTACCGCAACAGATATAAGCTGTAACGTGTTCAAGCTCGAATGCGGAGTAGGCGACAGCAATCTTGTAAATATTACAGCAAAGAGCCTTGATGTTGACATGGGTGTCGGCGAATGCGAAATCAGAGACGCAGTCCTCACAAACTGCAAGATTGAAGGCGGCGTAGGCGACTTCACAATCAACAACAGCGATATCCTCTCCGGCTGTTCAATCGACGGCGGTGTAGGCGAAATCAATATCAATCTCAATTCCGATAACTACAAGGTAATCGCAGACAGCGGTGTCGGTGATGTAGTGTTCAACGGTGACGAGGTTAATAATAGTATGGGCAGCGGTGAAGTAACTATCGACGCAGATTGCGGCGTAGGCGACATCAATATCAATACAGGTCTGAAAGTAAATTAACATAAAACACCCCATAAGCAGTAAAAAGCGTACCCTTTAAAGAGTACGCTTTTGCTGTCTTATTTTTTTTCGCCCTTTTTCTTAAATACAAAAAGCTTGCTTATAATGTAGTTGAGTACAACAACCGCAACCTGACCGATAAGCTTGACAATGTTCTCGTTGAACTTCATAATGTCAACGAATACGATGAGCATAACCTCTTCAACTCCAAGAGTAAAAAGCCTTCCCGCACCAAAGCCCAGTATCTCTTTGATGATAGCCTTCGAGCCGTGTGCGTGCTCCTTGAATACCCAGGTTCGATTTGTTACATAAGCAAATATTACCGCAACAATCCACGCTACAATGTTTGCAAGATGTATGTTGAGGTCAAGCTCAGTCCCTAAAAACCAGAAGGTCACAAGGTTTATAACCGTCGTGAGTACACCGAAGAACAGGTATAGCAGTACATCCTTGAACTTCCTGTACGGCTTTTCAAACAGCCTCAGTATCGGCAGGGACATTATTTTATCGAAAATATCCTTCTTTTCAGAAGGGGTAGTATTTTGATTTTCCGACATATCAACAATCCTCCATATAGTTACCGCTGTATCCAATTATACACCAAATCAAAGCTGATTTCAAGAGTTTTGTACAACTTGCAATATGAAGAGGCAAAGTGATTTGTGTAATATTTGACTATAAAACTGTTGCAAATAGAGCGAAAATGTGGTATTATATTAGATGTGTAAATATATTTATACAAAGATTTTAGAAAGGAATTATTATGGACATTCTCATAATTGTCGTTTTGGTAATCTTTTCAGCGGTTTTTTCAGCGACCGAAACGGCATTCTCTTCTGTTAACAGAATAAGACTGAAAAATCTCGCATCAAACGGAAATTCAAGAGCAGCTATTGCACTTGATGTACTCGAAAAATTCGATAAGGCACTTACAGCTATCCTTATCGGAAACAACGTAGTTAATATAGCTTCATCATCTCTGACAACAGTCGTGTTTATGAAGTATCTCGGCGAGGGAAGTGTCGGAGTAGCAACTGCCGTAATGACAGTTACAGTCCTCATCTTTGGCGAAATCACACCAAAGGGACTTGCAAAGGAGCACGCAGAAGGCTTCGTACTCTTTATGGCACCGTTACTTGCAGGCTTTATGTTTATCATAACACCTGTCGTGATGCCGTTCCTCTGGCTCAAAAGAGGTGTTTCTAAGCTGTTCGGTTCTGCCGATAAGCAGCCGACAATGACAGAAGATGAGCTCAAATATATCATTGATGAAATTCAGGACGAGGGTGTCCTTGAACAGCAGGAGTCAGACCTTGTGCGTTCGGCGCTTGAGTTTGACGAAAAGACGGTAGGAGAAATTCTCGTACCGAGAGTAAATATAACAGGTGTCGATGTTAACGACAACCTTGATGATATAAAGCAGGCGTTCATTGAGTCGAATTGCTCAAGGCTCCCTGTTTTTGAGGATTCTATTGATAATATAATCGGCGTGCTTCTGCTTGGCGATTTCTATAAGCTTTATCTCGAAGGCGGCAGCGATATCCGCCCTATACTTATGGAGCCTGCCCACCTTATTGAGCATACAAGAGTATCTCAGGCGCTCAAGACAATGCAGAAGGAAAAAATGCATATGGCGGTCGTTCACGACGAGTACGGCGGAACGCAGGGTATCGTCACCTTGGAGGATATCATCGAGGAGCTCGTTGGTGAAATCTACGACGAAAGCGATACCGAGGACGAGCAGATTTATTTCAAGCAGATTTCTGATAACGAGTATGAAGTCGATGCTGAAATGTCAATCTATGATATGCTCGAAAGAATGGAGCTTCCGGGTGGCTTTATCGAAAGCGAAATGGCTTCGCTCGGTGGCTATGTAATGGAGCTTGCAGGTGAAATTCCGCAGGCAAATGAGGTCGTATCAGACGACAAGGTTGACCTTACAGTGCTCGAATCTGACGAGCATAAGATTTATAGAGTAAAAGTAAAGCTCAGAGAGGAAACAAAGCAGGATGAGTAAGCAGATTAAATATGATAAGCTCCATAAGAGCGAAAAGCGTTACCGCATAAGTGTCATCGTAACGTATATATTTGCCGCACTCACTGTGTTTTCCTGTGCGTTTACTATTCCTAATATCGACGTAGAAAAGTCTACATCACCTGTGCTCACCGTTTATGCAGTAGCCTTCGCACTATATGTGCTTATGCTTCTTGCCTGCGGCATAGAGGCAGTTGTAGCATATAAGAAAACGAATAAAGAGGTTATGGCAATCCAGTCGATAATGCTCTTTATCTCAACTGTCTTTGTAGCTTCAAATGTGAAGATGTTCACAGTGTTTTTCCTCTATGGAATAGGTAAGGATGCAACCGTAGAAAAGTTGTTCGGCAACGATATGAATACCCTTACAGAAGGCTTTTCAACAGGCTGGACAATGCTGATTATAGGCTTTACAGTCAATATGCTTCTGGCAATACTCAGCGTCACAAAGCTTCTTTCAAAGAAAAACTAAACAAAAGCTAAGCTCCCATACCAAAGCGGTGCGGGAGCTTTTTATGTATGCTATTTGCGTCTTGCGTGAAGACTTTCAATCGTGTATTCGCTGAGCATTTTGCGAACGCTCTGATTAATCTCAGAAAACGCACACTGGAAACAGCAACGGCCCGACATACCCCTCGTGCACTCACCGCCGGGAGCCAGACATCTGCTGATGCTGTACTGCCCCTCGATAGCGTCAAGAATGTCGCACAGGCTTATCTGTGACGGCTCCTTTGCAAGAGCATATCCGCCCGACTTTCCCTTGTAGGACATAACAATCCCTGCCGCACAAAGCTTTCCTGTAATTTTAAGAACAAATCTGTGCGTTACACAAGCCTTTTCGGATATCTCTTTTGCACCGAGCTTCTTGTCGGCATCTGCAAGACAGGATACAATCCTTATCGCATAATCAGTTTCAAGAGTAATAAACAATGTTTCCCTCCGTTTAGTCGAGGTAATCTCTTACCTTGTTGCTTCTGTTCGGATGACGGAGCTTTCTGAGAGCCTTGGCCTCAATCTGTCTTATACGCTCACGTGTAACGTTGAACTGCTGACCAACCTCCTCAAGTGTCCTTGAGCGTCCGTCTTCAAGACCGAAACGCAGTCTGAGTACGGCTTCCTCTCTTGGTGTGAGTGTAGAAAGAACCTGGTTAATCTGTTCCTTTAAAAGAACAAGTGAAGCAGCATCTGCAGGAGCAGGTGCATTTTCGTCTTCAATGAAGTCGCCCAGATGTGAGTCTTCCTCTTCACCGATAGGTGTCTCAAGAGAAACAGGGTCCTGAGCAATTCTCATAATCTCTCTTACTCTCTCAACAGGCATATCAAGCTCTGTAGCAATGTCCTCAGGGCTTGGGTCGTGACCGTTCTGGTGAAGGAGCTGGCTTGAAACCTTCTTTACCTTTGTGATAGTTTCAACCATGTGAACAGGGATTCTGATAGTTCTTGCCTGGTCAGCAATAGCTCGTGTGATAGCCTGTCTAATCCACCAGGTAGCGTATGTCGAGAACTTAAAGCCCTTTGTGTAGTCAAACTTTTCAACAGCCTTGATAAGACCGAGGTTGCCCTCTTGAATGAGGTCTAAAAAGCTCATTCCTCTGCCGACATATCTCTTTGCAATAGAAACAACAAGTCGCAGGTTTGCCTCTGAAAGACGTTTTCTTGCAGCCTTTGCCTTCTTTTCGTCACCGCAGCTCATAAGCTCTGCAAGCTGGATTTCTTCCTCAGCGGTGAGAAGCGGAACACGTCCGATTTCCTTGAGATAAATCTTTACAGGGTCGTCAATTGCAACACCGTCAGTTGAAAGTGACAGGTCAATCATGTCCTCGTCGCCCTCATTTTCAGACGGAATCATCATAAGATTGTCGTCGTCATCAGGAGCAATGTCGTCAATGATAACAATGTTGAAGACTGCGCAGTCGTCGTAGAACTTGTCCATCTGCTCAACGTCAAAGTCGAGCTTTTCGAGTGCATCGGTGATATCCTTTGTCGAGAGCTTTCCGGCAGCCTTGCCCTGCTCCATAAGATTTTCGAGAATCTGCTTCTTGTCGTTGTTCATATTCTTAATTCCTTTCTGGGATAATGTTATTCCTTGCGTTTTCTTCTTGCAATAGCGGCAAGGTCAATTTCACCGCTCTGCTCACGCTTTGATTTATCAAAGTCGCTTCTGATAACTTCGATGTATTCAGAAAGCGTTTCTTCCGTTATAGGTATCTCTTTTGTGAGGTTCAAAAGCTTTGTTATTCTGCCCATTTCGTCAACATCGAATTCCTCGGCAAATGCCGAAAGTGAATAGTCGAGTGAGCCTTCAAGCTTCGTAACAAGACTCTTGTAAATTCTCCTGAGTATTTCAGAAGAGAACATCTCCTCACTGAGCGAGCCTGTGACAGCCTTTACTCCGTCGGGATGTATGAACAGGTAAGCAATAACGCCCTCCTGAGCCTTTACACCTCTCGTGCGTACAGTCGGCTCACCGGTTCTGACGTCGGTAGTCCTCGAAGCCTCCGTAACCGTCTGCTGCCAGCTCTTTTTAGTGTAAGCTGTCTTTCGCTTGCGTATGTTGTTCTCAACCTCTTCAGTCAGAACAACCTTTGATATCTTTACCTCATCTGCAAGCTTTGAGATGTATATCTCACGTTCAAGCCTGCTCTGAATTTCGGAAATAATCTGCGACGCACGTTTTACATATTCTATACGGCCAAGGTCAGTGTCCATATCAAGTCCGCTTTTTGCCTTCTGCAGATTGTATGCGAGCGCACCCTCCGAGTTGTCAAGAATGTAAGCGAAGCGTTCCTTGCCGAACTTCTGAATGAATTCGTCAGGGTCCTTAGCACCTTCCATCTTAAGAATCTTTGTGTGAACTCCCACCTGCGACAGCATATTGATAGCCTTGGTGCTAGCCTTCTGCCCGGCCTCGTCAGAGTCGTAGCATATGATAACCTCGTTTACATACTGCGCCATTATCCTTGCGTGCTCGTCTGTGATAGCAGTTCCGCAGGTCGCAACAGCATTTTCAAAGCCAGCCTGATTGAGCGAAATAACGTCCATATTTCCCTCGCACAACAGAAGTCTCTTTTCCTTTGCCGCCTTTGTCTTTGCAAAGTTCATCGAGAAAAGGAAGGAGCTTTTCTTATAAACAATCGTCTCGCTCGTGTTAAGGTATTTTCTCTGGTCGTCAGCTGAAAGCGTTCTTCCGCCGAAGCCGACAATCTGTCCCTGAAGATTTATGAAAGGGAACATAACCCTGTTCATAAAGAAGTCGTAGGTCCTGCCCGTTTTTGAAGACCTTGCAATAAGCGAAGCATCAAGAAGCTCCTGCTCCGAGTAGCCCTCGCCGAGCATATAGTCACGAAGCGTTGTCCATGTCGCACAGGCATATCCCAGCCCGTACTTAGAAATAGTCGCTAAGTCAAGTCCACGCTTCTTGAGATAGAGCCTTGCTTCCTTGCCCTTGTCGCTTCGCAGATTTTCAAAAAAGAATCTTGCCGCCTTCTTGTTCATTTCAAAAAGACGCTGTTTTCTCTTTGTGTATTCGTCACCCCTCGCAACATCCTCCGGCATAGCCATTCCCGATTTTTCAGCGAGAAGCCTTACCGCCTCGATGTACGAAAGATTTGATATCTTCATCATAAATGTGATAACGTCACCGCCTGCACCGCAGCCGAAGCAGTAGAAGCTGTCGTTATCGGGATAAATCACGCAGGAAGGAGTCTTTTCCGAGTGGAAAGGGCAGTTGCACTTGTAGTATCTGCCTGCTCTCTGCAGCGAAGCATAGCTTGACATGATGTCGGTTATTCTGTTTGCCGATTTAAGCCTGTACAGAAAATCATCAGGCAATGCCATATAAGCCCCTCCCTTCGTAGAATTTTAGTATTTTATCTGTTCCAGCCCTTTGGAATAAACGCACTCTCAAAGGTCGAAATAGCGTAGCTGTCGGTCATTCCCGCAATGTAGTCACAGATTGCCCTGCTCATACCGAACCTCTCAGCGAGTCTGTGATAAAGAGGGGACAGCCTGTCAGGGTTTTTCTCATAGTACGAGTAAAGCCTCAGAATAAGCTCCCTCGCCTTAGTTTCCTCCGACTTGCACACAGGGTTTGTGTATACATTTTCAAACATATATCTGTGAAGCATATCGTGTGCCCTCTGAACGTCCTCGTCCATGTGAAGATTCTGAGCACCGTTGTCAACAACAGAGCGTACAAGCGTTGTTATTCTTTCTGAGCGTGAGTGTCCGAGAATGTCAGTAGCCTCTCTCGGAAGGTCATCCTCACTTATGATTCCGGCTCTTATCGAGTCGTCGATGTCGTGGTTTATGTAAGCAATAACGTCAGCCAGCCTTACAACATAGCCCTCTCTTGTAAGAGCGACATCGTTTGTGTGCTTGAGTATTCCGTCACGCACCTCAAAGGTAAGGTTTAAGCCCTCTCCGCCCATTTCAATAAGGTCAACAACACGAAGACTCTGTTCGTAGTGCTTGAAGCCGTCTTCACAAACCTCGTTGAGCGCCCTCTCACCTGCGTGACCGAACGGTGTGTGCCCAAGGTCGTGAGCAAGTGCGATAGCCTCCGTTAAGTCTTCGTTAAGGGAAAGCGCCCTTGAAATAGTCCTCGCAATCTGCGAAACCTCAAGAGTGTGGGTAAGACGAGTCCTGTAATGGTCGCCCGTAGGGATGAGATAAACCTGAGTCTTGTGCTTGAGTCTGCGGAAGGCATTGGAATGAATAACCTTATCCCTGTCACGCTGGAACTCAGTTCTCAAATCGTCAAGCTCTGTTTGTCTTTCTCTGCCCCTTGTGTCACTTGCACAGCAGGCATACTCAGACAGAATGAGCTTTTCGTTCTTCTCGGTCATCTCTCTTGGAAGCATATCTTCACACCCTTCTTAATAGCTTTTGTCATCTGCTACCTATAATATACTTGGTTTTGTCCGTTTCGACCTTGTTTTTATGCGGTACTACAACGAAGTTTGTACACTTGCACAAACTCTTATGCGAAATCCGCCTCAAATATATCCGATTTGACAAGCTCTATCTGACCGCTCGTCAGGTCAATGAGCTTTTCTTCAAGCTTTTCTGATAAAGTCGCCTTGCAGAGAAGCCTTAGCGTAACATCGCTTTCAAAGGTGCTGTCGAGAATTTTCACTTCAAATTCAGGCAGAACATAGGTCAGCTTTCCGTAAAGGTTATAGGAAAGGGTAGCGGTAATCTCAACAGCGTCCTGCATGTTCTTAATCTGTGCATCCTCGCAGGCAAGCTTGCAGGCTGTAGAATACGCCCTGACAAGTCCGTTTGCCCCAAGAAGCACACCGCCGAAGTATCTCGTCACAACACAGCAAACGTCAGTAAGACCGTTTTTCTGCAGAACATCAAGAACAGGTACACCCGCCGTGCCTGACGGCTCTCCGTCATCGCTGTATCTTGAAGAAGCACCCTCACGCAGAATATATGCGTAAACGTTGTGTCTTGCCTTCCTGTGCTGAGCCTTGACCTCGTTTATGAAGGCAACCGCATCATCGCTTGTAGTGACGGGCATAAGATAGGCGATAAACTCCGATTTCTTTTCTGTATATGTAGCCGTAACAGGCTTTGCAATCGTCTTGTAATCCATAAATGAAATACACCCCTATAAAGCAAAAACCCGTCACTTGAGTAACGGGTTATAGGCTTTAAATTCTGATTAGTCGATGTTGAAACGCTTCTTGAATCTGTCAACACGTCCGCCTGTGTCAACAAGCTTCTGCTTGCCTGTGTAGAACGGATGGCACTTTGAGCAGATTTCAACGTGGATGTCCTTCTTAGTAGAGCGTGTTTCAATTACGTTACCGCAGTGGCAAGTAATTGTTGTAGTCTCGTACTTTGGGTGGATTCCTTCCTTCATTACTATGTCCTCCTTCCAACTGAAATTATGATGACATAGAAGCCCATCATTTCAGTTTAGACAGTAGTTCTATGTTATAATCACTCACCAAAACATTATAGCACAACGAAGCTGCGATGTCAAGGGATTTGCGTAAAAATAATACTTGCCAAATTTAAGGCTGTGTGATATACTTAAATCATCAAAACTGAACAAATTTTTTGTCAGAAGGGTGGAAATTATAATGAAGGAAAAGCTTTTATTCCTGGGACTTCTTATTCTCAGCGTCCTCTACTGGATAGCAGTAGTAAATCCTAAGGTATCTTCATACGAGTGGTACGAGTATGTCGGACTCGGAATTACACTTGTAACAGTAATTCCATGGCTTTTAAGTATCCTTATCGATACCGTGAAGAAGCGTAAAACAAAGGAAAAGAAGGCGGCTAAGAAGGCTGCATCCGAAGAAAGCAAATAAACCTTAAGCAAAACACCTCTGAAAGCTCACTGCCTTCAGAGGTGAATTTTTATGTAATATTAGAGCTTTACAATCCAGCCCATGTCGTCAGGAAGTTTGCCATACTGCATTCCTGTCATTGTGTCGTAAAGCTTCTGAGAGATTTCGCCAATCTTGTTGCCGTTGATTTCCATAACCTTGTCGCCCCACTTGAGATGGCCAACAGGGGAGATTACAGCAGCAGTACCTGTTCCGAATACCTCCTGAAGCTTTCCTGCATCGTAAGCGTCGGAGATTTCCTGGATAGAGATTCTTCTCTCGGAAACCTTCATGCCCCACTTGCGGCAAAGGTCAAGAACAGACTTTCTTGTGATACCCGGAAGAATAGAGCCCTGAAGCTCAGGTGTAACAATCTCGCCGTCGATGATGAACATGATGTTCATAGCGCCAACCTCTTCGATGTACTTTCTTTCAACACCGTCGAGCCAGAGAACCTGTGAGTAGTTCTGCTTGTGAGCCTCGTCCTGACCTGCAAGAGAAGCAGCGTAGTTACCGCCTGTCTTTGTGTAGCCCATACCGCCTCTTACAGCTCTTACGTAGTTTGTTTCAACGTAGATATCAACAGGGTTAAGACCTGTGCTGTAGTATGCGCCGGATGGTGAAAGGATAATCATGAACATGTAGTTGTCGCCGGGGCGAACGCCGAGGATCGGGTCAGTTGCAATGATGAAAGGACGGATGTAGAGTGAAGCACCGTCGTTGTGCGGTACCCAGTCCTTTTCAACCTCAACGAGTGCGTGAAGAGCCTGGAGAGCGTCTTCAACAGGAAGCTCAGGAATAACAAGTCTCTCAGCGGAAACGTTGAGTCTCTTGAAGTTTTCTTCAGGACGGAAGAACTGAATGTCACCGTTAGGTGTTCTGTAAGCCTTCATACCCTCGAAAATTTCCTGACCGTAGTGGAATACCATAGCAGCAGGGGAGAGAGAAATCTCGCCGAATGGAACGATTCTTGCATCGTGCCAGCCCTTGCCTGTTGTGTAGTCCATAACAAACATATGGTCTGTGAATACCTTGCCGAAGCCAAGCTTTGATTCGTCCTCAGGCTTTGCCTTGAGGTTCTGAGAAAGCTCATATTTGATGTTAAGCATTTTTATTTCCTTCTTTCAAAATAAATATCGGTTTTATTATAACTCAAAATCAAATTGATTTCAAGTGATTTTTAAAATTTCCTAGTCTCCGATGAGCTCAGGAGGAATAACAATGTCGATTGCTCTCTTGTGAATTCCAATCTCAACAACCGAGTAAGAACCGCCGGCTTCCCCGTCAAGAGTCCACTTGATTTCAGATTCCGAAGTGATTCTCATAGAGGATGTCTTGAATGTCACAAAGTGCTTAGGGTCCAAATCTCCCACAACAAGTCTTGTGAGCAGACTCTGGAATTCAAGCGGAGAGTTAGGCATCTTTATAAGAATAACCTCAAACAGTCCGTCGTCAAAAGCAACGTCCTTCTTTGTAACAAGCTGAGTCATACCGCCGACAGAAAGAGCATTTGAAATCATGCCCAGAACAAAGTCGCCCTCAATTGTTTCGCCGTCGTGTTCAACAACAAGCGAGTAAGCCTCAAGTCTTCCTACACTCTTGACACACTGCAGAATGTAAGCCATGTGTCCGAAGATGTTCTTGATGCTCTGAGGTGTCTCGTATGAAACATCGGTAAATGCACCGAATGCCGCAACATAGCAGTAGAATTCGCCATTGAACGAGCCGATGTCAATAGGAAATCTTTTGCCCGTTACTGCATTTTTTGCCGCCTTAATCATATTCTTAGGAATAGCAACACTTCTCGCAAAATCGTTTGTCGAGCCGGCAGGAATGTATCCCAGAGGCACTCTGACATCGCATTGCATAAGTCCCTTGACAGCCTCGCTCAGAGTACCGTCACCACCGGAAACAACAACAAGGTCATATTGAGGAGCCATATCCTTGATTTTCTCAAATGCGTCAAGCTTGTATTGTGTAGGGTATGTCGTTACAAGATAACCCTCTTTTGTGAACGTGTCAATAACATCGCTGAGCTGCGAGGATATCTGGCTTTTTCCTGCCCTTGCGTTGTAAACAAATAAAAGCTTTTTCACTCAGAGCTTCATCACCTTTCCGTAAAAATAAAGCAATATATATATTTTACCCTCACAGTCCCCGTTTGTCAATAAAAAAGCCGAAACTTTGCCAATTGTGCTATTTTTGCTTTACAAATCCGCTTGGGTATGGTACAATTAATCTGTTTTGAAGTGTGAAGAAAGGAGCGTAGCTATGCTGTATTACAGAAAGAGTCTTGGCTATTCAATGAAATATATCCTCAGGTCTATCCCGATTGCTGTGCTGCTCGGCTTTGTTGCACTGGCAGTCAGATGGCTTGTGGGCGGAATGTATATGCCGCTTATAGATTTGGGCTACTACGCAATATCCTATCTCTGCCTCGCTGAAATTATCGTAACGCTTGTGCTTATTATACTCGAGCTGAGATATATAAAAAAGCAAAAGCGTATGATGAGAGATGTGTATGTAAACGGCTATACCGATGAATACTTTGAAAAATGCAAAAAGACAATCTCAAAATACAGAAGCTATAAGGCTGTTTCACTCGATTCAATATACCTCAGTGCAATCTATGCCGACGCAAAAAGATTCGACGAAGCACTCACGCTTTTGAAATCACTCGACGTTTCTGCAATGAAAAAGCGTGTCCGTGCAATGTATTACTGTACACTATCGTATGTCCTGTATGTGAGCGGTGACGTGGACGGTGCCTGTGCGGCATGGGTTTCAAATGAAGCTGTCCTCAGAAAATACAGCAAGCGCAAGGGTATAAGAACAGACCTCTCCTGCGGTATATTGTTTGTCAACTGGCTTTTGCATTATACAGACGAGGACGAGTACGGTTCTCAGAAGGTTGAGCTTGAAGAGATACGCTCGATGACTTCGAATGAGCTTCTGCTCACAGAGTGCTCGGTAATGCTCTGTATCAAAGCACTAAGAGACGGTGAGCTGAGTGCCGCAAAGAGCTATGCCTCGGACGCTTATAACAGCCATACACGCTATGGCGAAAAACAGAGAATACAAAAGCTTATGAAAATAATAGAGAACGCATATAATGTGTGTGAAGAAGAAAAACAGGAAGAGACACTTTCAGAAGGAGAATAAACAAAGCTATGGTTGAAGAACTCGCAAACTGGCTGACGTCAGCAATGTCAGGTCTGCCTGGAGAACTTATAATATTCGTAATATCAATGATACCAATCCTTGAGCTCAGAGGCGGAATTGTTGCCGCAAGTCTGTTGGGTGTTCCTATAACAACAGCAATCCCTATCTGCATAATCGGAAACATAATTCCTATTCCATTTATCCTGCTGTTTATAACAAAGATATTTGAGCTTATGAAAAA
This sequence comes from Oscillospiraceae bacterium, assembly GCA_017396665.1. Taxonomy (GTDB): domain Bacteria; phylum Bacillota; class Clostridia; order Oscillospirales; family Ruminococcaceae; genus UBA7477. Next base: position 29,918 of record JAFQLH010000012.1, read on the forward strand.
GACAAAGCTGTTTCGCCCGATGGTCGAAAAGCTCGAAAGCAAGGCGATGGGGAAGAGCGATAAGATAAAGAAATATGAGTTCCTGGGATTGCTTCTGTTCGTGGGTATCCCGCTTCCCGGAACAGGTGCGTGGACCGGCTCGCTTATCGCCGCACTTCTCAGAATTAAGAATAAAAAAGCAGTGCCTGCTATCTTCTGCGGACTGCTTATGGCAACAGCTATAATGTGTATAGTTTCTTACTTTATCCCTTGGGTTATAAGAACTATATAATATACGAAACAAGAGTGTAAAAATAATAAATTATTAAAGTGTAACTTTTTTAGTTGCACTTTAATTTTTTTGCATAAAACAGCAGTCTGCACAAAAAAACCTGCGAAATTTAGGCAGTATGATTTTCTCAAAGTGGTTGAAAGAGCTTTTAAAGTGTGCTAAAATAGTATTAAGATATGAAATTGATAATCGTCACCTGCGGCATCTTTCAGGGCTGCGTGACGAAACAGGAGAAAGCTATGAGAGAAATAGTGAATTTGTGCGGAGAGTGGCAAATGCGATTCTGCAACGGGGAATGTATGACAGAGGGCTTTGAGGATACAATAATCCTCCCCGATACAACCTCCAATGCAAAAAAGGGAAAGCTTAACCCCAAAAGAGAAAAAGGCCACCTGACCGATATATATAAATTCGAGGGAAGCTGTGCGTTCAGAAGAGTAATTACACTCCCAAAGCTTGAAGCAGGCGAAACGGGAATACTCCATCTTGAAAGAACAAGAATCACAAAGCTCTTTATCGACTCGGAAAGCTGCGGAATGCGTGACAGCCTCTGTACATCGCATAACTATGATATAACAAGATTCTGCGACGGCAATGAGCACGAAATAATCATCGAGGTTTCAAACGTCGGCTATAAAACAAGAGGCGGACATATGACCTCTCCCGATACACAGACTAACTGGCTCGGAATTACGGGCAGAATGGAAGTGCAGTGCTTCGGCAAGGTCTATGCAAAAAACCTCGTCGTAACTCCCGATGTTGAAGGAAAAGCGTTTGTTGTCGAGTGCGATATCGTCGGAAGTGAGTGCGGAAGTGTCTGCGTAAAGGCAAGCTGCGGCGATGACGTCCATTCGGTTGAGGCGGAGTTTTCAGCAGGAAAGCTGTCGGTACATATCCCGCTTGGCGAAAATGCAAAGCTGTGGAGCGAGTTTGAAAGAAACCTGTATGAGATTTCTGTCGATACGGGCTGTGACCTGCAGACTGTTACAGCAGGACTTAGAAAGCTTTCGGTAAACGGAAACAAGTTTGAGATAAACGGCAAGAAGACATTCCTGCGTGGAAAGCACGACGGACTTATCTTCCCTGAAACAGGCTATGCCCCGACTGATAAAAAGTCGTGGCTCAAGGTTATGGAAACCGCAAAGCAGTACGGCATAAACCACTACAGATTCCATACCTGCTGTCCTCCAAAAGCTGCGTTTGAAGCAGCCGACGAGCTGGGGATATATATGGAGCCTGAGCTTCCGTTCTGGGGCAGTATCTGTGCAAAGGATGAAGAAGGCTATAACGAACAGGAGCAGGAATACCTCATCTCTGAAGGAATCGCTATCCTGCGTGAATTCGGAAACCATCCGTCGTTCTGTATGATGTCAATGGGCAACGAGCTCTGGGGCAACAGACAGCGTATCAATGAGATAATGGGAATACTGAGAAGCTTTGACTCAAGACCTCTCTATACCGAAGGCTCGAATACATTCCAGTTTGTGCCCGATACAGTGGAAAACGACGATTTCTTCTGCGGAGTGCGTCTTTCAAGAGAACGTCTTATCAGAGGCTCGTATGCAATGTGTGATGCACCGCTTGGCCATGTCCAGACAGATGAGCCTTCTACACTCAAGGACTATGACAGTATAATAAGCGGACAGCTTCCCGATAGCCTCAAGGGTAATATAAACCCCGACGGAACCATCCAGATTCAGTATGGCACAGGTGTTAAAACTGTCAAGGCTTCCGATATGACAGACGGCTTTAACCCGAAGATGCCTATCGTTACACACGAGATAGGTCAGTATGAAACATATCCCGACTATAACGAGATTGAAAAGTACAAGGGCCCGCTCAGAGCAAGAAACTTTGAAATATTCAGAGAAAGGCTCTGTGATAAGGGACTCGGCGAGCTTGCTAATGATTACTTTGTGGCAAGCGGAAAGCTAGCTATGGCTTGCTATAAGGAAGAGCTTGAGGCGGTGCTGCGTTCAAAGCTTTTGGCAGGCTGTCAGATTCTCGATATCCAGGACTTCTCCGGACAGGGAACAGCCCTCGTCGGTGTGCTCAATGCCTTTATGGAAAACAAGGGTATCATAAGCGACAGCGAGTGGAGAGAGTTCTTCTCTGAAACTGTCCTCCTCGCAAGATTCGACAGATATGTGTACAGAGGCTCAGACAGCTTCAAGGCAAAGGTTCAGCTATGCGACTATTCTGATAAGAGCCTTTGCGGAAAAACTCTCCGCTGGTCACTCGGAAAGCACAGCGGTGAAATGCAGATTGGCGAGTATGAAAACTACTGCGACATCGGTGACATAGAAATTGATTGCCTCAACGAGCAGGAAGGAAAGCTCACCTTAACACTCAGCGTGGGAGATATCAAAAATCACTACGATTTGTATGTCGTTAAAACTGTAGACAGCGTCGATTTCACAGGCTGTATAATTGTAAGAGAACTCGACGAGCAGACCGAAAATGCCCTGAATGAGGGCAAGACAGTCCTCCTGTGTGCAAAGCCGGACGAGGACAAGAGCATAGAAGGCTTCTATTGCCAGGACTTCTGGTGCTACCCGATGTTCAGAAGCATCTCAGAATCAATGGGAAGAAAGGTTCCTGTAGGTACTATGGGCCTGCTTATCGACAAGTCGCATCCCGCACTCAAGGGCTTTGTTACAGAAAGCTATTCAACTCCGCAGTGGTGGAAGGCGGTATCACATTCAAGAAGCGAAATCCTGGACAACAACGCCGACGGTGTGAAGGTAATAGTCCGTACAATCGATAACTTCGAGCGTAACCATAACCTCGGACTTATCTATGAGTATAATAAGGGAAACGGTAAGGTCGTCGTTTGTAATGTCGACCTCGAAGCAATCGCCTCCTCACCCGAAGGCAGAGCCCTCGCTCAGTCACTCGCCGACTATACCAGAAACTAATCAAAGGATATCACTCATATATATGTTCTACGTATATATTGAGGAAAACCCTTTTGAAAAAGGGTTGTTCCTCAAACTCCTTTCCTAAAACTTTTAGTACAATTTCAGCCCCATAGGGTGTGCATCACGAAGCAGAGAGCTTAAAATCCGTTCTCTTTTGGTACATACCCTATGGGGCTGAAATCATATTGAAAGTCTTTGTAAGGGGGTACGGGGGATAAACTTTCTTCAGAAAGGTTTCCCCCGATAAATGCATAAAAGCATATATACGGGTGGTGTCCTTATTATTTTCCGAGGAAGGAGAAGAGTCCTTTTTTATACTGTTCTCTGTGAACGCCGACGGGTTCGAAGCCTGCGTTTTTAATGACCTCTCTCAGAGCTGTATCAGCGATGTCGTTTTCTGCGATGATAACTGCCTGCTTTTTGGTATGTGAAGCAGTCACCTTATCGACGGGGAAGGCAGAGCTTATTGCCTTTGCAACGTGTGCCTCACAGCGTGGACATGACATTCCTTCGATTTTGAGTGTTATCTTAATCATATTACTACCTCCGATATGAAATGCAAGAGCGTTAGTCCTTGCTAACTACAGATATTATATAGCCGATTCAGCAAAATGTCAAGAGCAAAACTCCGATGAAAAAGGCCCGACACAGTGTGCCGAGCCTTGTATTTTATTCTTTTACAAAGCCGTTTATGGCCGAAAGGTCTTCCTCAAGCCTAAATGATATCTCAAAGGTTTCGACAATAACCGTGTTGTCTGCGTCAGGTCTTGCAACGGTGGCGGTCATAACGTCACCCGGCTTGTAGCCTTCGAGTGCAGCCTCAATAGTCTCTGTATCGTAAACCTCCTTGCCGCCTAAATGAGTGATGTAGTCACCCGGAGCAAGAGCGGTGTTTGAAATATCGCAGTCATCTGAAACATCCACAACATACAGACCGCCCGATGGGAATCCGTAAGCGTCCTTGTAGAAAGGCGGAATCTCTCTGAAGGTTATGCCGACTCTTACTCTGCCCTTTACGTAGCCGTACTCAATAAGAGATTCAATAACAGGCTTTGCCTCGTTTGTGGAAATAGCAAAGCCGATGCTTTCGTAAACCGCAGAGTTAAGCTTTGATGAAGTGATGCCGATTACCTGACCCCACATATTGAGAAGTGCGCCGCCTGAGTTTCCGTGGTTGATAGCAGCGTCAATCTGTATGCAGTCAACCTCCTTCATCTCCTCCGAAACGGAAATGCTTCTGTTGACAGCCGAAACAATACCCTTGGTAACCGTTCCGTAAAGTCCCGCAGGACTTCCTATTGCAATAACCTCTTCTCCGACTGAAACATCATCGCTGTCGCAGAACTGAGCAGGGGGCAAGCCGCTTGCAGGAATCTTTATTACCGCAATGTCGGTCTTTATGTCGCTGCCGACAAGCTGTGCCTGATATACTCTCTCGTCGTGAAGCACAACGCTTATGTTAGCCTTGCCCGATTCAGAGTCAACAACGTGAGCGTTAGTCACAATGTATCCGTCTTCTGAAATGATAACACCCGAACCCTGAGAGCCCTGTGAGCCTGACGGTGCAGAAGCATCAAGTGAAATCTTCTCTGAAACGAGTATCGAAACAACCGAAGGTGAAATAGCCTTTGCAACACCCTGAGCGGTGTATCTTCCGTCAGGCTGATAGTATTCATCCTCAAGCTGCGGACGTTCGTAGGTCGGCAGTGTAAAGCTGATGTTCGGGTTTCCCGTAGAAAGAAGGTTTGAAAGCCAGCCCCTGCCGTATATCGAGGTGATTACCATAAGACATACAGATGCCGCAATTACAAGAAACAGCAGAAGATATATGATAAAACGCTTCTTGCCTGTCCTCTTGCGTCTGTATGAAACGGTGTCACCCCAGAAAATATCGGGAGTAACAGCCGAAGCCTTGGTGTCTGCTTCGTTGCCGTCAACAGCCTCCTTTGCGGCTGAGTAAGCAGAGGAAAGCTTATCTATTTCATTATCATAAAAGTTCATCGGTTAATAAATCACTCCTTGTCAAGCGGCTGATTAGGAAGCGTGAAAACAAATTCCGTGTATTCGCCCTTAACGCTTCTTACCATAATGTTACCGCCGTGAAGCTTTACAATTGAACGTACAATATTGAGTCCAAGACCTACGCCGTTTTTGTCCTTGCCTCTTGACTCGTCAGACTTGTAGAATCTGTCGAACACCATAGGAAGCTCCTCCTGTGAAAGACCGTCACCGCTGTTCTTGATAGAAACAGCAGTAAGCTTCTCGTGCGGAGTAAAGCCGAATTCAATGTATCCGTCCTGATTTACAAATTTGATTGCGTTTTCAAGCAGGTTGTATATAACCTGGTGAACAAGGTCGTTGTCAGCGTACAGCATAACTCTGTCAACATCAAGCCCCCTGACATCAATGTTCTTTTCCTCAAGTCTTGATTCAAAGGTAACCAGCGTGTCAACAATAGGCTCAATAAGGCTGAAGCTCTGTGAAGAAAGCTCCATGCTGCCCGACTCGATTTTAGCAAGATTAAGCATACTTCTTACAAGTCGGGTAAGTCTCTGTACCTCAGAGGAAATAATCCTCAGATATTTCTTCTCCTCTGTCTTTGGAATAGTTCCGTCAAGAATTCCGTCAACAAATCCGCCGATAGAAGTCATCGGTGTCCTCAGCTCGTGCGAAACGTTTGCAACAAAGCTGCTTCTCATCTTGTCGTAGTTGTTGAGAGAAACCGCCATGTCGTTGAAGGCGTTACCGAGAATGTAGAACTCTGTCGTGTCGTATTCAGGAACACGCTCGTCAAAGTTTCCTTCACCGATTACCTTAGCAGTCTGAGCAAGCTCCTTGATAGGTGCAGTAAGACGCAGAGTAACAATGTACACAATAACGAGTGCCGCAATAAGAACGAATACCATTGAAATAAGGAATATCTGCATTATGTTCCAGATGTAATCGTCCTGCTCTGAAAGTGACGTAGAGCCAAGAATGTAGAACACCTCATCACCATAGGTGAAGGAAGCACCAACCGAGTGCATTTCTTCAGGATAAAAACCGTCAAGGTCAGTGTCAAAGTACCTGCCAGATGAAGTCAGACCAGAAAGCAGACTCTGAGAAATGCTTTCAGGAACAGAGTCCGCAGAGTGCAGGATTATAGTTCCCTCACTGTCAGCAATGACAAATTCACCGCCGATAGACTGAGCGTGGCTCTTGATGATGTCATAAACCTCACCGTTTGACATAAGCTCTATGGAAGAAAGCCCCCTGTTGTTCTGGGAAAGTATCTCCATAGCCTCGGTTGATTCAATGCAGGCGTCGGAAACGTTAGCCATAATGAGGTCACGCTTTTCGCCGACAAAGTACTGAGAAGAAACGAGCAGTAATACTGCACCTAAGCATACAAAGCTTACGAGTATTACTGCCGCACAGATTATAAAGTACTTAAAAAATATGCTTTTGGTATCACGCATTATTCTTCGTTTGCCTCAAACTTGTAGCCTACGCCCCATACGGTCTTGAGAGCCCACTTGTCTGATACGCCTTCAAGCTTTTCACGAAGTCTTTTAACGTGAACGTCGATGGTTCTTGAGTCACCGTAGTATTCAAAGCCCCATACTTCGTCAAGAAGCTGGTCTCTTGTGTAAACTCTGTTCGGGTTTGATGCGAGATGGAATAAAAGCTCAAGCTCCTTAGGAGGAGTGTCAAGGATTTTACCGTCAACCTTAAGCTCGTATCTTGTCATATTAACAGAAAGCTTGTCGTAACGAACCTCCTTAACCTCAGCCTCAGAGGTTGTCTGACCTACTCTTCTTGAAACAGCCTTGATTCTTGCGATAACTTCCTTAGTATCAAATGGCTTTACAACGTAGTCGTCAGCACCAAGCTCAAGTCCTAAAACCTTGTCAAAGGTTTCGCCCTTGGCTGTGAGCATAATTATAGGAACGTTTGACTTCTTTCTTATTTCTCTGCATACCTGCCAGCCGTCAAGACCGGGGAGCATAATGTCGAGAAGAACGATATCAGGCTTGAGGGCGTTGAACTTAACAACAGCCTCTTCGCCGTCGTGAGAGAGGATAACGCTGTATCCATCCTTTTCAAGATAGAGCCTCAAAAGCTCGCAGATATTCTTGTCATCGTCTACAACAAGAACCTTACCTATTGACATAGCAAACATCCTTTCTGTTTTAAAGTTATGTGCAAAGCAGTACGTCGAAATTTTAACAAACCGCTAGCAAATTTTCAATTGATACATCAATTATAACAAATTCACAATTGTATTTATTTAAATTTCTGTTACGGAGTAATGAATAAAATGTTAATATTACAGCACCTTGCCTGCCGCTTGGTTTCATAGCTTGTACATATACAATATAAAGGGAATATAAGTCAAATGTTCGTCAATAATTCTCCTGTAATGTGCAGTCGTTTTTGTGCTAAGTGACGAAAATCATTATTATTGACATATACCCCTTGAATTTTTACGAATTGGTGGTAAAATAGTATTTAGCACTCGAAGTCAAAGAGTGCTAAACAAGTGAATGATAAAACATAACATATTGATTAAGGAGGTCATTTATATGGCAATCAGACCGCTTCAGGACAGAGTAGTTGTAAAAATGGCGCAGGCAGAGGAAACAACACAGAGTGGAATTATCCTTACAGGTTCTGCAAAGGAAAAGCCGGAGGTAGCCATCGTAGTAGAGGTAGGCCCTGGCAAGACAGACGTAACAATGGCAGTTGAAAAGGGACAGAAGGTTCTTATCTCAAAGTATGCAGGAACAAATGTAAAGCTTGAAGGTGAGGAATATATCATCGTAAAGATGGACGATATCCTCGCAATCGTTGACTAGACATAAAGCTTAAATCCCTATAATATTGTAAAGGAGAAAATCACAAATGGCAAAGGATATTATTTACGGCGAGCAGGCTAGAAAGTCACTCCAGACAGGTATCGACAAGCTTGCTGATACAGTTAAAATCACACTCGGCCCTAAGGGCAGAAACGTAGTTCTTGACAAGAAGTTCGGTGCACCGCTATTCACAAACGACGGTGTTAGAATCGCTAAGGAAATCGAGCTTGAAGACGCTTTCGAGAATATGGGCGCACAGCTTGTCAAGGAAGTTGCAACAAAGACAAACGACGCAGCAGGCGACGGTACAACAACTGCAACAGTTCTCGCTCAGGCACTCGTAAGAGAAGGTATGAAGAATATCGCAGCAGGTGCAAACCCGATGGTAGTAAAGAAGGGTATGGCAAAGGCTGTAGAGGCAGCAGTAGAAGCAATCGTTGCAAACTCAAAGGCTGTTGAAGGCACAGAGGATATCGCAAGAGTTGCAACTGTTTCCTCAGCAGACGAGTTTATCGGAAAGCTCATCGCAGAAGCTATGGAAAAGGTAACTGCTGACGGAGTTATTACAATCGAGGAGTCAAAGACTGCCGAAACCTACAGCGAGGTAGTTGAGGGTATGCAGTTCGACAGAGGCTATATCACTCCTTATATGGTAACTGATACAGATAAGATGGAAGCTGTTATCGACGACGCTTTCATTCTCATTACAGATAAGAAGATTTCAAACATCCAGGAAATTCTCCCACTCCTCGAGGAAATCGTAAAGAGCGGCAAGAAGCTCGTTATCATCGCTGAGGATATCGAGGGCGAAGCTCTCTCAACTCTCATTGTCAATAAGCTCAGAGGAACATTCACCTGCGTGGGCGTCAAGGCTCCGGGCTTTGGCGACAGACGTAAGGAAATGCTACGTGATATCGCAATCCTTACAGGCGGTCAGGTAATCTCTGAGGAAATCGGTCTTGAGCTTTCTTCAACAAGCCTCATGCAGCTCGGCAGAGCAAGACAGGTTGTTGTACAGAAGGAAAATACAATCATCG